>WQTK01000319.1 GCA_009786285.1 Candidatus Fibrimonadales bacterium
GCTCTGAGTCGGAAAAGATAATTGTGGCGCAGGCCCTTGAAAGCGCCGGCGGCGCAGAGAATGAGGTTGCCGCCGAATATACCCTCCTAGAGGCTGAGGTGGTGGCTCCAAATAATGAGGAGCTCAAGAAAGCCCTGAATTCCATCCGTGTGAAAAACCGCGGTACTTGGCTGATTTTCGCTGAAGACATAATAGGGCAGCGTGCGAGCCGCATGGTTGACAAATACGGCTATGTGCTGGCTTTCCCGATTTTGAATATAGGCGCGACCGATGTTGCCGGCGAAGTTTCCGTTTGGAACAGCACAGGCAACAACGTTGCTTTTGAACCCAGCAAGCTGAGAATGGTTTCAAAGTCCGGCGAGGAAGCCTTTGCCAAATACGTTGGCGGCGGCCACTGCACTATAGACAAAGTAGTGAACGGGTTGTTCAAGCCTACCAACCAGCCATTCAAAGGCTCGGAAGGCGAGTTGCGCTCAGAGAAAACTTGCAACGCGAAAGTTTCTTTCTCTTTTGCAAAAGGTTTTGAGCCCGACTATGTGGAGTATAAGGACAAGGACAACAACATAGGCCGCAAATATTTTGGACACAGATAAAATGCAGTATAAAGTCCTGATTGTTGAAGACGAAGAATTCATAAGAGCCGGCTTGCAAGAGTGCCTGGAGATGGAAGATTACCAGGTTGATGTTGCCGGCGATGGCGAAGAAGCTTTGCTAAAAGCAGACGAGTTCTTGCCGCATCTTGTTCTTTTGGATGTTATGATGCCTAAGAAGAACGGCTTTGATGTTTGCCGGATTTTGCGAAAAAAATATCCGAGCCTTGTTATAATAATGTTAACGGCAAAGGGCGAAGAAGCTTCAAAAGTTCTTGGTTTAAACATTGGCGCAGACGATTATATAACAAAGCCTTTCTCAACTTTGGAATTGCTCGCAAGGGTGAATTCCCAATTCAGAAGGCTTGCAATGCAAACAATGGTGCCTGCTATTGGCAATGAGGGTGCTGAGTTTGGCGGCATTAAGCTGGACTTTAAAAAATACGAGGCAATTAAAAACGGAGCGCCTTTGGATTTGAATGTCCGTGAGTTTCAAATTCTCAATATGTTTTGCAAGCGAAAAGGCGAGGTCATATCAAGGGAAGAACTTATACAGTTGATCGATTCCAGTTCAAATTCAAGAACTATAGACAACTATATAGTGAAGCTCAGGCAAAAGATAGAAGACGATCCGGAAAACCCAAGGCTTATATTGTCAATAAGAGGTATGGGGTATAAATTAGACGCATAATTAAGTGGAGAGTTGAGAGTTGAGAGTTGAGAATTGTGCAAAAGCAAACGTTGTAATTTCCAAACATTGTATTTGGAAATTTAACTCTCCACTCTCAACTCTCCATTCTCAACTAATAATAGGAATTGTAATTCTACTTCAAGTAAGTATTTTAGCGTCTCCTGTTAATGATAAAATTCAGGAGGCGGCTTATATTTTGAGCGTTAGTTCCGATACTGCCGAGGCAAAGCGGCTGTTGGGCTTGGCTCTTGGATTTCCTGATGCCACCGTGCGCGAAAAATTAAAGGCTCATCTGTATTTGGCAAAAATAGCCGAAGCAAAAAACGATACTCTGAAAGTGCTTGAGCATTACGGTTTTTTAAAGAACAATTCGCAAAGCGTTTCTCTTGCGTATATGGCGGCGGGCAAAGAAAGGCGTTGGGGAGCAACAAATGAAAAAATAAAAATAGGCATGGCGCAGTTGCCGCAAACTACGCTTGTTCCTGAGGCTCAAAAGGACGAGCGTTTTTCAAATTGCGAAATGGAAGGAGAATTATACTTGGCACAACACATTGTGTATAAGTGCCCGGACAATTCTTTGCATTTAATTTCGAAAAAAGACGGAACAGAAACATGGAACATTCCTTTTGCGGACAAGCCTGCGAAAGTGTTTTTGACTTTTGACGGATTGTTTCTCTATTGCGGCAATTCGCTTTATTTTTACAGCCTTGGCAACGGCTTGGAATCTCCTGTTAGAATATCCACTCTTGAAGTGCAGGATATGGAAGACATAGGTGATAAAATTTATGTTTTGGACATAAGCGGAAACATCAGCCTGCTGAATAAAAATTCCGGAAAGATTGTTTCTTTTGCCCGTAGCGATGGAGAAAAATTTTTCAAACCGGGCATTGGGCTTATAGGCACTTATCAAAAGAATGGCGGAATATCGGTGTTTGACACGCTTTTGAATAATTTGTGGGATTATCAGATTGACGGAGAAATTGAGTCAGTTGCGTCAAAAGGCGATTCGGTTATTTTTTACTTGCAAAACGGAAACACAGAAATTTTATACACAAGGCATTATAAAAAATTTGCAGCCCCCGATGAGATTGGCGTTGATTCTTTGCTTGCGTTTGAAAGCGGAAACGCGCTTGCCTGGTACAATATAGCGACAAGAGATAACAGCGATAGCGCATGGAAGAGAGCTGTTATTTACGGAGCGAGAAAGCACGAATTTTCTTCGCTTATTTTTTCCGATTACGCAAAGAGAATAGGCGCGAAGTGGGTTAAGTATTTGCCGGTTTCTTCCACATTGTCTTATCCCAAGATGTTCGGAGACGCGCAGTGGCTTTTTGTCTATGACGATGGTTCCCAGAGTTTGCTGAAATTTTCTTTGGAAACGGGCAGCGCAGGCGGTGAAATATCTCTTCCCAAGGAAAAAAAATATACTTTATGGGCAGATTATCCTCCGTGGCTTCTTTTGAATTCCGGTTATTGGCTTTCTCAGTTTTCTCTTAGGGAGCAAAGCAGCCTTTCGTTTGAAATTCCCGGCATGCCGTTTTCTTTTTTGCGCAATAAAGATTCCATTTACGTTGGGCTTTGGAACGGTTTTGTGCTGAAGTATTTTACGCAGCAATGGCGTCTTGAGTGGTCTCGCAAGGTGAGTTCTTTGCCGGTGTTTTTGTCTCGTGGCGAAAAGGGGGTTTATTCGTTTTCTCAGGGGAAGGTGGCTTTGCTTTCTCCTGAAATGCGTGCGGACGAGGTGTTTAATTTGGAGCTTGGCGGGCCTGCCAGCGATTTTAAATCCAAGAATGGTTTGTTTGCGGTAGTTTCCGGAGAAGGCACGGTTCAAATTTTTTCCGAGGCGGAGTCTTTCAAGCAGGTTGGCGCGTTTCAGGTTCGCTCTTTTGTGATTTCCATTGAATTGCAGGAAATGAACGGGAAAACTTATGCGCTTGTGGGCGATGCCAGCCAGCATCTTTCTCTTTATGAAATTCCAAGCGGTTCTCATATTTGGACGTTTAAGAGCGTTGGTTCTGCCGCCATGCAGGGCGTTTTGCATGGTTCTCATATTTGGCTTGACCAGGAATCTTCAATTGTTGCCATAGACATTAAATCTGGCAAGGTTGTGAAAAGATATTCCATTTTTGGCAGCGGAGCTTCAATCAGCATTCAAGGCAACACGCTATACTGCGCCACGCCTGAAAAACTGCTGTACGCATTCGCGTTGTAAATTTATCAGCGAAAATCGTAAATAAATTGACGAAAAAGCACTTTTTTCGAATAAATGTTTTATATTATGCGAAAATTATAGTTCCTTTAGGAAAGTAGAATATGAGAGAAAAAAATGAATATTTGTCAAATGAATAGTGGCGACTATGATGTTTTAGCCATTTTGGAAAAGTATTTAATTGAAAGCAAAAAAGGCGAAAGGACAAGAAAGCTTTATTTGCATGTTTATAAAAATCTTATAGCGCATTTTGGAAGTTGCATAAATATGATAACGGAAAAAGATATTGAAAAATATTTTGAATTAAAAAAGTTCAAAGCAAGAAATAAAAACTTGGCAATAAACGCTTTGAAATTCTTATTCAAAAAATTGATAGGAAGGGATTTGAACCTGATAAGACCGGATAATAAGTTACAAAAAAATGAAGTGCAAATTTTAACAAGAAGCGAAGTATTGAAAATTCTGAACACAGAGAGAGATGCTCAAAATAAGCTTTTATTTATGCTTGTTTATTCCGGTTTCAAAATAAAAAATATAATAAACCTTAAAAAAGAACATTTGGCTCTGCTTAAAATTTCAGCTAGAATTTCAATTTTCATGGAACAAAATTCGTATTTAAAGCATTCGGAATTTATTTTGCGATTTTCTGCGAAAAGGGCCGAGCAAGTTTTTCAAAACGCTCTTATAAACGCTCAAATAGATAAAAAAGTCAAGCTGAAAAGCCTTAAAATATCTTCCATAGTGCATTTGCTTGAACTTGGAATTTCGCAGGAACTCATTAAAGTGCAGCACGGCTTGTCGAGTAGTTCTTCAATTAAGCAATACGAATCTTTTGTTAATCGTAAGGACATAATTTTAAATCCGTTGGATTATTTACTAAATTACCAGTATGAAAATACGCAAATTGCCTTCCGGCGTTCAAACATTTAGCCGAGTTTTTTCTATTTTACCATAATGCGTAAAGAATTCAACACAACCGGGCCATGCCACCAAAGCAAGCATTACATGCTTGATCCGTTTCGCAATATTGGCAACGAGTTAATGGAGCTGATAGACCGAGAAAATTACTTTGTGATTCACGCCGCAAGGCAGAGCGGAAAAACAACGCTTTTGTGGGAGCTTGCAGATAAAATAAATGCAGAAGGCAAGTATTATGCTTTATATTGTTCCTTGGAAGCAATACAAGACTTTAAGGAACCAGAAAGAGGAATTCCGGAAATCGTCAAAAAAATAGAATCTTATATGGAAGATCAATGCTTGCCAAAAGGTTTTGCCAAAGAAGCTGACTATAGCAACGTATCCAATGTGCTAAACAGAAGCCTTATTTCTTATTGCCGCTCGCTAGACAAACCTTTGGTTATATTTTTCGATGAAGCGGATTGCCTTAGCGAAGGAACTTTGATAACTTTTTTAAGGCAGTTGCGAGAAGGCTTTGTGTCCAGAGCAAGAGTGCCTTTTGTACATTCCATTGCCCTCGTAGGGATGCGCAACATCAGAGATTACAAAGGACGCATTCGCCCGGATAAAGAATCGCTTGGAAGCGCTAGCCCGTTCAACATAATTTCAGAAGCTATGACTTTAAAAAATTTTACCAAGCAGGAAATTACGCAGTTTTATTCTCAGCACACCAAACTTACAAAGCAAGCCTTCAAGAAAGATGCATTAGAATATATATTTGAGCAAACCGGAGGCCAACCTTGGCTTGTGAATGCTGTGGCTAGGGAATGTGTTGAAAAAATATGCAAATTTAATTATTCTATTTCTATAACAAAAGAAATGGCTCGTACCGCTGTGCACAACATAATTTTGACAAGAGGGACGCATTTAGATTCGCTTATGGAGCGGCTAAAGGAAGAACGGGTCCGGAAAATCATAGAGCCGTTAATTTTGGGCGACAGCTTGGCGGTTAACAGAATTTCCGATGACTATCTTTACACTAGAGATTTAGGTTTGATTAAAGAGGTTGGCAATGGAGCTGTTGAGCCTGCGAACAAGATTTACGCAGAAATAATGGTTAGATATCTTAACTACACTTTGCAGGAAAATTTCAAGATTGAAATGCCAAATGCCAATTTGCCGAAATACATAAAAAATGGCAAAATAGACATTAACAGGCTTCTTAAAGAGTTTCAGATTTTTTGGAGAGAGAACAGCGATATATGGGTAAAGAAATACAAGAAAAATCTTTATCAATACGATGAAGCCGCCCCTCATTTGGTTATTCAAGCTTTTTTTCAGCGAGTTTTAAATGGCGGCGGCGAGATTAGCAGGGAAATGGCACTTGGTAAGAACCGTTGCGATATTTGCATTAAATGGAAGGATCAGAAATATCCGATAGAGCTTAAGCTATATGAGAGCAGCAAAACGGCAGAAAATTCCTTGGCGCAGATATGGAAATATATGGAGAACGTAAGCTCCAAAGAAGGCTGGATTGTTATTTTTGACCGCACTCCCAGAAAAGGCTGGGACAAGAAGCTTTATATGAAAGAATTTAAGGAAGTCGGGAAGAAGGTGACTATTTTCGGGTGTTGATAGAAAAAAGGCAATGCTGTGAAATTTCTAAATTACCAGTATGAAAACACGTAAACTGCCTTCCGGCAGTGTTGACGCCGTTATTGAATTTGGCAACTATGTTTACATTATGGAGTTCAAAAAGGACAAGAGCGTTGCAAGCGCATTGAAGCAGATTGAGGAAAGGGGCTATGCCGTTGCGCATAAGCGTGTGGGGGGCAAGAAAAAGATTATTAAGCTGGGCGTTAAGTTTGACGGCAAAAAGAAGAATATTGTGGATTGGAAGAGTATTGGATAGTGGGGAGTGGCTAATAGAAAAAGGCAATGTTGCAAATTTATCAGCAAAATTCATAAATAAATTGAGGAAAGTTTGTTTTTTTAAAAAAATTTTTATATTATATAAAAGTTATGGCCGTTTTCGGGTTGATGGAACCGCCCGATTTTGGTTTGTTAAATGGTTCATTAGGAGAAAAAACACAATGAGGTTATTAGTTAGAATAGAAAATAGGGAAAGATTATGGATATTTTGTTAAAAGCACTCAACGGTTCTCTCGATGAAATCAAAGATTGCCTCAAAGACTACATCAGGGTTGTAGTCAATAAGGCAGGCGAGCATGGCCGTACGGTGTTACACAATGCTGCTAAAGAGAATTCTGCTGATGTTGTGGAGTATCTCATATCACTGGGCGCAAAAATTGATGCAAGAACAAGTGATGATTGCAGTTTACCACTACATACAGCAGCCTCTTTTCAAAAATCTGCGAAGGTTTTGCAATTACTTATTAATGCTGGTCGAACTAAAGCCAACATTGACGTTGATGAAAAAACATCTTATCTTGGCAACACATCATTGCAGCTTGCCGCTTTGCACAATCCCAATGCAGATATTTTAAAATGCCTTATTTCCAATAATGCTGATAAGAATGTTACAAGTGGTGATGGCATGACATTGCTACATATGGCTGCTATGGAAAATACCAGTATTGAAGTTTTGAAATACCTTATTACTCAAAGTGCTGGCGTTAATGTAGAAGATGCTGGCGGCATGACTCCGTTGCACTATGCTGCAGCAGGAAATTCCAACGCAGAGATTTCAAAATGCCTTATTGACAATGGGGCTAATGTAAAATTAGAAGAACGAAATGGTGCTACACCATTGCATATGGCAGCTGCCCATAATCCTAATGCTAAAGTTTTGGAAATTCTTATTTCCGCAGGGGCTAAGGTTGATGCGAAGCCTGCAAGAGGTGGCCCAACACCGTTGGACCTTGCTAGTACGGAAGAGAAAAAATATATTCTACGTAATGCGATGAATTATAATAAAAGTTCTGACACTGCCGATCGAGGATGGGAGGTTGGTTCAATTGGAAATAAAAGTACAATGAATTCATTACAAGAATATATTAATAGTGGTATGGCGTATATTAAAGAAGATAATTATGATGATGCCATCACAGACTTTGAAGCTGCGTTACAGATTGATCCCAATAATGCCAATACCAAGAAGATGCTGTCACTGGCTTTGACTGCACGGGGTTCTAGATATGCCAAAGATGGAGACGATACTCAAGCTATTGAGGATTTCGAAGCCATTTTATGTATAAATCCAAATGATGCGCAAACCAAAAAATATCTCCAACTGTTGCGAGGTTATTAGTTATAATAGAAAATATGGAAAAGGTTGGCAAAGAGATTTGGTTGTAAACAAAGGAGATGTAAAATGGAAAAAACGATTTTTTCAAAGTTTGTAAACATGGTTGCAATAGCGATAGTTTCAGTATTTTTTCTAGCTGGATGCGCTGACGATATTTCCAGCAACAATTCAGGTGGCACTGGCGATGGCGGTAATAACAATGGCGGTGGCGGAGATGGTAATTCAGGTTCTTCGTCTTCAGCAACCTCTAGTACTAAATTCGATGCTCCCACAGGATTAATAGTAATTGCAGATAATGCGAATAGTGTTACGATTAGTTGGGTCAGTGTATCTGGCGCTACATCTTATAAGATATATAGAAGTTCAAGCGAATTCGGCGATTATAGTACGGTGGGGACAGCTACAGGTTCCTTAAATACTTCATACACGCAAACTCATAATTCTTATTCCAGCTTGGAATACAACCAAGTAAATCCAAATACCATATATTATTACAGGGTTACGGCACTTAATAGCAGTAAAGAAAGCGATAAGTCTTTTGCAGTTTCAGTGACAACGCCTCCCAGTACTCCGAGCAATTTGAAAATAAACGTTGATTCTACCGCAAGCATTACCATTAGTTGGGGCACTGTGTCTGGAGCTGTTGTTTACAGCGTGTATAGAAGCTCAAGCGAAACGGGTGATTATAGCAAAATAGGAACTGCTTCAACTGGTTCTTATACGGATAAGAATGAATTATCTGATAATATCCGGTATTACTATAAAGTTTCAGCAGAGAATAGCGGTGGCGCAGAAAGTTCTCTTTCTTCAATAATTTCGGCAACTACAGCGCCTAATATACCTACAGAAGTAACAGCGGTTGCCGATAGCGAAAGGAGTGTTACGATTAGTTGGAGCAGCGTATCTGGAGCTACATCTTACAAAATATATAGAAGTTCAGGTGAATCTGGTGATTATAGTGCGGTGGGGACAGCTACAGGTTCCTTAAATACTTCATACACGCAAACTCATAATTCTTATTCCAGCTTGGAATACAACCAAGTAAACTCAAACACCATATATTATTACAGGGTTACGGCACTTAATGGCAGTGGAGAAAGTACTAAGTCTTTTGCGGTTTCAGTAACAACACCTGCGAGTAATTAAGCGGAGTTTTTTATGGATATGAATATATGTCATGGCGGTAAAAAATGGATAAGAAGGCAATTGCATTGCAAATAACAACGTAGGCTCACGCCGGGCAAACAGACTGGTATACAGCATTTGATTGCGATTTCTAACTTTTGCAAAAGTCTAATGACACTGCAATAGAAGTTAAATTTGCCGATTTGAGGCATAACAGTGATACAACTAGGTTTCCTTTAGACGAGCAAAAAGCCTCCGAGAAGAATAAAAAGGAGTATTCCGACCGTATGAATATGTTGGTAAAAATTATAAATGATAACCAACGAGTAAAAGCATTAATTCCAAAAGACACTTATAATTATATTATGGATCGTGGAACAAAATTTGGTTCGAGTTAATCAATAATAGTGGCAAGTAGCAAATTTATCAATAAAATTCGTAAATAAATTGATAAAAGCCTGTTTTTTGGAAAAATGGTTACTATATTTAAATTTGCGATAATAGCAAAAACATGATTATTCGATTCTTCATTCACGAATAGTTATGGTTCACTAGGCAGAATGGAGAAATTTTGTAGGAGAGTTAGTTTATGAATCTAAGAAAATCTAATGAGTTGACAAAACTCAAAAAAACTAATATTGTTAATCCAGAAAAAAATACAGCTATTACGATGGCTTGTTATTGTAGTTGTCATTGTAGCACAGATTCACAAAATGCTGGTGCTTATAATGCGAACCTTTATAACATCAATAACGTTAGAGGTTAATAAAAACTTATACTTCTATAAAACGTTGTAAAATGTGGTTTGCTGGTTTATTGTTACGCCCACCTTTAGCTTTATTTTATACTGTATGTAAGTTACATAATTATGAAATAAAATATGGATGAGATGAAAAATGAAAATTATCAGAGATTTATGTAAAGTATTAGATTGTTATGGCATAAAGATACTTTATAATGGATTCGACAATACTATAACAGAGTTTGATAACAGATTACAAGAATCTTTAAATGATAGAAACGGTATATATTTCAACGAATACTTCGCAGAAGTTTTTTGCGAATATGATATCGAAGACATAAAATTAAAATCAAGCAACAGACTTAGTCATGCAATTATAAATCTTACTGAAGATTGCAATATGCGTTGCAAATATTGTGGATATCATGACTTGCGTTATGTAAATAGCAATTCGCTTAAGGATATTGATAAAATTACTCTTAAAAGTACATTAGATTTTATTATTGCTCACTCAGTAGATTCTTACGAAACGACGATTTCATTTTATGGAGGAGAGCCTTTACTGCGCTTTGATCTAATTAAATTTGCGGTAGAATACTTGGAAGTTAAAAATAACCGTGGACATAAATATACTTATCGTTTAACTACAAATGGCACTCTTCTTGATTTGAACTTTATTGATTATTTTGTAAATAAAAATATAATGTGTGTAATCAGTCTTGATGGACCTATTTTCATTCATGATAGATATCGTGTTTACAAAGGAGATAATCCAACCTATGCAGATATTATGAAAAATTTAAAAAAAATTGCTAAAAAATATCCAGTATATTATGAAAAAAATATTTCATTTAATGCTGTTATTTCTCCACCATACAGTCGTTCTATACCAAAAGATTATTTCGATAAAAGTGAAGTGCGGTTTCTTAATGTTTCAATTGGAAATTATTTTAGCAAGTTTCTTAAAAAAAAACATTGTTTAGAATTGAATGGTTTTGAATTTAAAGAAAAAAGCGAGATGATACATTTGCAAATGAGCAAAATGAATAGAGATGAACTTATGAAAAATATAAACTATATAGGTTCTTTGAAAAAGTATATGCATATAGGAAAAATAAATCATCCGAAATTCATTTTTCCATCTGGTTTTTGTGTTCCTTTAGTAAGGCGTATATACATTAGAACAAATGGAGAGATTGCTCTTTGTGAACGAGTTGATGAAAGTAATTTACTTTTTCATATGGGTGATGTGATTACAGGGTATGATTTTAACAAAATAAACATTTTGTATAAACATACAAATAATATATTAGCTGAAAATTGTAGCAAATGTTGGGCATTCAGATTTTGCCGTGCTTGTTTCACTTGTTTAGATAAGATAGAATATAATGGTAATTTTTGTAAATTTATTAGAAATGAAATTGAGAATGAGCTTATAGATTTTTTAGAGTTCAAATACAACAATAAAAGATTCAATGAAATTATGCAATCAGTTTCAATAGAATAATAAGGAGGAAGTTGGATGAATATTGACGATTATTTAAAAAATTATTCTGGATACGGCATTACTGTTACTATAATTGATACGGGAGTTACGCTTGATAGAGAAAATATTATTCATTATAGATATGAAACTGAGGATATCGTAAATTGTAGTGCCATAGGTTTTGGTTCTAATCACGGCACAATTTGTGCTGAAACAATTCTACGTTTAGCTTCAAATGTGAAATTAAATGATATATGCATAGAAGAGAATGGTGATATTATTGAAAGTGCTTTAATTTGTGCTTTGAATTTTGCTCACTTTAATTTGGATAGCGATATAATATGCATATGTTTAGCATTAGATGAATATTCTATCAGTCTTGCAAAAATTTTGAAAGAGTTTGAAAATACATTTATTTTTGCATCTGGTCGTAAAAACAAGTTATCTTACCCATCAGACTTAAGCAATGTAATAAAAGTTTACTATGATAGTGAGGTTAGTGGAGTTGAGATTATTTCTGAAAATGCGATTGCGGTCAATTATGAGGAAATAAAAAGTAGTAGTTTAGCTTGTGCTTATATATCAGGCCTTTTTTCTGTGATATTAGAGGCCAAAGCTTTATGGCAATTCGATGACATAAAAAAGTGGATATTCCCTGGTATAAGAAAATCTATTTTTGAACATGATTCATTGATTTTACCAGAAAAATTTATTGCTATTTTTCCAGTTAAATATCTTGTATATAAAGACAATTTTATTGATAATCTTGTAGGTTATTATGATGACGATATGGTTGTGCGTAATTTTGATTGTATTCAACTTTTGGAAAATTATAAAACTGTATATATTAATACGGATGAACGCACAAAGGTTATTTCACCAACAACAGTTGGAGATTATTTTGTCGGCAATTTTATTAATGGTACATTAGATAATAAAATTCAGCTAAAAAGTCACTATTCTATTGAGAGTGATTATATATGCGATATAGCACAGCCAATAATTACTTTGGCATCATTCGGATATGGCGCTTCAAAATTTGATTTGCAACTAAAGGTACATAACAATATATCGAAACTAGGCTATAATGCAAAATGTTTAACATATAACCCAATGGGAATATTGTTTAAGGATTTCGTTGTTTTTGAATATCCGAAACAGATTATATGTCCTAACTTTATATATTCAATCAATAAATTTATTTACGAATTATCTATTACTAATGATACGGATATATTTATATTGAATGTTGGTGGAAGTATAAGAGCCATAAATTATCACAATTCTTACGATATGGGAATGCTCTTCGAGGCTTATATAAAAGCATTCAGAATAGATATTATATTGTTGTGTGTTAATATCAATGTTTCAATTGACGCTATACTATTTGAGATTGAAAGATTGAAAGCAACAGGGATTACAGAAGTTATAATTGTTGTTTCTGACAATGAATATGATAATACAACATATGAGACTTCGACAGGTATGAAATATTTTAAATGTAGTGATGATAAACAATATGCTTATGCTGAAAAATTGCGTGATAAATATTGTTTTAATTTAGTTCATTTGCTTGATGATTTTAATTCTTTAGATGTTAATGAAGTTATTATCAAGAAATTTACTTAATTTGAAATTTGGTAAAATAATCCAATCTGTTTCTAATCGGCTATTGAGAAATTACTTTTTCTATGTTATGGCATCTTATAATTTATTAAAATATTGTACGGATTGTCAGGCATTTCTTGTTTTTAATGCAATTTACAGATTGGCGAAATTACGCCAGAAGATTGGGATATCAGCAGTTTGTGGTTTCGTGAAGCGATAAATTGCAAATTTATCAGCAAAATTCACAAATAAATTGAGAAAATGTTATTTTTTGAAAAATATTTTATATTTTTTTTAAATATGGCAGTCTCCATATTGATGGAATCGCCTGATTTTGATTTGTTAAACGGTTCAAAAATAAAGAAAGGAGAAAAAACATGAGTTTTACAGATATTTTCGCTGCTGCTAAAGGTGGAACAGTTGATGATGTACGGTATTTTGTTGAGAAAAAAGGGATCAATATTAATGTAAAAAATAATACAGATTGGACTCCTTCGCATTTTGCCCAATGTAATTCTAATGTGGAAGTTTTAAAATACCTTATTTCCAAAGGTGCCGATGTTAATGCAAAAACTAAGGCAACTGAAGCTGAGACTGATGTGACTCCACTTCATGCAGCTATATTTGGAGGAAAAGTTGACTTTGTTAAAGTTCTCATTTCGGCTGGGGCAGATGTTAATGTGAAAACAGATGATGGATTAACCCCACTCCATGTGGCAGCAATGGAAGGATATGTTGAAATTGCTAAAATTCTCATTTCTTCTGGGGCAAAACTTAATGAAACGAGCAATGCAGGTGGAACTGCGCTTCACGAGGCGGTAAAAGAAAATCGTGTTGAAATAGCTACCATTCTTGTTTCAGCTGGGGCAGATGTTAATTTTAAAATAGGGAAAATTCCAAGCCCGTTAGAATTTGCAAAGTACATTGGAAATGCAGCGATGATTCAATGCCTTATCAGATAGGAGTTTAATGTCATGCATATAGATGCTAGATCCAATGGTAAGATAGAGGAGATATATTATGTTTACAGATATTATTGATGCAGTCAATAATGGAACTGTTGAGGATATACGGTATTTTGTTGAACAAGAAAGAGTTGATATTAATGTTAAAGGAACTTTAAACCCACTCTGTGTTGCTGCATTCAAAGGAAAAAACGAAGCTGTAGAGTTTCTTATATCCAATGGAGCCAATGTTAATATATTAGATATAACTGGTGTTACTCCGCTGCATTCGGCTGCAATCAAAGGGAATTTTTCAATTGTCAAAGTTTTGGTTTTTAGAGGTGCCAACATTAATGCGAGATCTGGGAAAAATACTACTCCACTCTTTGAAACGGTATTTAACGGACACACAGAAATAGCCCAATTTTTAATTTCCAAAGGTGCAGAACTTAATGCAAAGGTTAACAATGGCATCGCTGCACTCCATGTAGCTGCATTAAAAGGAAATGTTGAAGTTGTCAAAGCTCTTGTATCTAATGGGGCCAATGTCAATATTCAAGCGGACAATGGCTTTACTCCGCTTCACGCAGCGACAGGTCGTGAATATATTGAAATTATTAAAGTTCTCATTTCCGGCAAAGCTGATATTAATGTGAAAGAAAATAATGGTTTTACGCTGCTTGACATTGCGAAACAAATGAAAAAGACATTGGTTGCCAAATATCTTTCAGACATAGCATCTGCTCAACATGGTGAATCTTCGTTTCAGATTGTACCGGGTACATCGTTGCTGGAAAAATTGCAATGGCTCGAAATAAATGCAGAAAGTAATGGAGAATACACGATTATCGTAACCAATGACGAAAGTATTGAATCGCAAACACTATCATTTTCAAACAAAAATAATATTACCGTGCAACTTAAAGGCGAATGTGAAAAAATAATTTTGCTTGTTGGTTCTGGCTCACTATTTACAATAGAATCTGGCGTTACTTTGATATTAGAAAATGGAGTTACATTACAAGGTAACAGTGAAAATCATATCGCATTAATTCATATAAATAGTGGCGGAGTTTTAGTAATGAATGTTGGGGCGGTAATTAAAGGCAATACTGCTTTGAAAAATGGAGGCGGAGTGTTTGTGGAGGCGAATGGAAGTTTTATTATGAAAGGTGGAGAAATCACTGGTAATGCAGCTTCTGAGTATGGTGGTGGGGTGGCTGTACTTGCAGGAGAAGCTTCTGGTTCCGACGGGAATTTCACTATGATAGGTGGTAAAATATTCGGTAATACAGCTTCTGCCGGAGGTGGATTATTTACGTTTGGGAACTTTACTATGAAAGGTGGAGAAATATCAAATAATATAGCTTCAAAAAATGGCGGTGGTGTTGCTGCGATATTTGGAAAATTTACGATGGAAGCTGGAATTATTTCAGGTAATACAGCTTCAAAGTGCGGTGGTGCAGTAACTGTGGACGGTACTGGGTTCTTCAAGATGACTGGGGGGGAAATCTCAAATAATACAGCCATTGAAGTTGGCGGAGGTGGAGTGCATATACACGTGAATGGGACTTTTACTATGGAAGGAGGGAATATTTTTGGTAATAATGCCAACACGTACGGCGGTGGAGTGTTTGGAATTGGAAATTTTACTAAGACTGGCGGGACTATTTACGGTTTCGAAAATGGAGACTGTGGCAACAAGGTAAAAGTAGGTAATAATAGAGGACAAGCGGTAGCTGCTGTAAATAAAAGTTCTGAGAGAACTTCTGGCGGATTTAGGGAGAGAACGGCAGGACCTAATATTATGATGGATTCTAACAAAGTTGGCGCAGATGGTGGCTGGGACGATAGCGTCGATAATGAGTCTGAAAATACTAATAATAAAAGCTCGGCTTTAGATTCTATGATTAATCCTCCTCAAGAGAAATCTTTTGGGGATTGCTATATAGCCACAGCAGTTTATGGTTCCTATGACGCACCAGAAGTATTGTGCTTGAGGCGATTTAGGGATGAAATACTTTCAATTTCTATTTTCGGTCGGTTGTTCATAAAATTATATTATCGCTTTAGTCCTCCTATTGCAGAATGGTTAAAAAATGTGCGGCATATTAATATGTTTGTTCGAAAAATATTGGATAAAATGGTTGGAAAACTTGATGAAAAATTTAACAATCAATCTTCAAAAAGAGGTAATTCGGTTCTCCCAAAGGAGTAACAGCGGCTGTAGACAATGTGAAAAATGAGAAATATTACATAAAACCAACAATCAAAACGAGGAGGTTTTCAATGTGTTCATATTTTAGAGTAACATATAATTGCCTTGTGCGAACAGCAATTATGCATTAAGGCGTTGCGGAAAAAACAGAAAAAAGATAAATTTATCAACTAAATTTATAAATAAATTGAAAAAAATTTATTTTTTCAAAAAAATGTTCTATTTTATATAAGATTATGAAGACAAAAACTGATGAATTGTGCTCAAGATTTTGCCGGATTCCGTGGGAAGATGGCTTATCCGGGGGGTTAAAATGACATGCCATACTCATTCGGGAAAATTGGTAATTGCGCAATGCAGTTGGTGTGGAAGAGACATTTGCGAAGAGTGTTTTAACTGTAGAGACAAATTAACATTATGTTCAGACTGTAAAAATATGTATGATGAGAGTTTTAAGCGGGAGTTGGCTAAGCAAAGCTCAGGCGGTTGCTACGTTGCCACAGCAGTTTATGGTTCTTATGACGCACCAGAAGTATTGTGTTTACGACATTTCAGAGATGAAATACTTGCACCTTCTGTTTTTGGTCGTCTATTCATATCATTATATTATCACTTTAGTCCTCCTATTGCAGAAAAACTAAAAAATGCACAGTGTATTAATATATTTGTTCGAAAAATATTGGATAAATTTGTTATAAGGCTTAATAAAAAATTTCACAACCAAAACGAGGAGGTTTAGGTGAAAATATCAAAAAGTGATTTGTGCAGTTCTTGTCGTAATATTCGCCCGATTATGAACGATGAAAAGCCAAGTAAATATTCAAATGGAGAGTTCCTTGATAGTCCGGGATATAACAGTCCTATGGGATATACTATTGGGAATGAAATGGTATTATTGTATCTAGTAGAAAACGGCGGTTGCCCAAGTTGCATAAGCTTGCTAAAACATGCTATTCAATCCTAAATCAAACCAAAAGAGGACTTCAATATGGCTGACGTCAGAGATAAATACGGAAATGTCGTTTTCAGAATAGAAGGCAACAGAGTCAATGACATTTACGGTAACTGGAAATACACAATATCTGGTGACCGTATTATAGATACATATGGCAATTGGAAATATACAATAAGAGGTAGCGATCTATATGATACATATGGAAATCGAGTAGAAAAACCTTTTTAATTGTAGAGTATGAAATCAGAGAACTGCCCAAAATGTCTTTCGGCAAATACATACTTTAGCAAAAAAAGAAATGTTTTTGTCTGCGAAGATTGCGAGTCTGAATTCACTCAGCAAACCGATAGCAAAAGTCTTAAACTATTCTTCAGCTATGGACATGATAGCAATAAAGAAATTGTTATTCGGATAAAGGACGACCTTGAGAAAAGAGGTCATAGCATTTGGATTGATAATGAAGATATTAACAGCGGCGAAAACTGGCGGCAAAGAATAACCGAAGGCATAACCAGCAGTTCAACTGTTCTGGCGTTTCTCTCGCAACATTCAACGCGAGATCCGGGAGTATGCAGAGATGAGCTGCGCATAGCTCTCTGCGTCAAAGGTAGCTATATTAAAACCGTGCTATTGGAAAAAGAGGACAAAGTCCGTCCGCCGCCTGTTGTTACGGATATCCAGTGGCTGGATTTTAGTACGTGGACTGAAGAGAAGGCTAAAGGCGAAAAGAACTATGCGGATTGGTATAAGAAAAAATTCGATGAATTATGCCGAGTGCTGGAAAGCCCTGAAGCAATTCATTTCAGCGGTGAAATTGAGGATTTGCGGAAAATTTTGCATCCTGTTGTTATGGATGAGAAAGAACAGAATTTGATGAAGAAAAAATATGTTGAACGGCTTTGGCTGGATAACACTTTGGAGGACTGGAGGAAAAACAATAAAACATCCAAAGCATTTTTATTGTTCGGCACACCAGGTGCTGGAAAAAGTGCTTTTGCCGTAAATACTCTTTTTAATAATCCTAATGCGGTTTGCGGATTTTTTTGCCAATGGGATAAACCGGAATTTAATTCGGAAAAAAGAATTATATGTACTTTGGCTTTTAAACTTGCGGCTAGATTACCGGATTACAGAAAAATTCTTTTGGAAATTTTGAAGGCCGAGCTAAAGGGAAATGATATCGATAGCTCAAATAATTATAATTCTTCGGAATTGTTGTCTTTGCTGATAGTAAACCCGCTTAGAAATTGCATAGACGGAAACAGGGATAGATTTTTGTTTATCATTGACGGATTGGATGAAGCTAAAGATGGCGTAGCATTGGCTCAGTCTCTGGTGCGAAATATGTCGTATTTACCGGAATGGATTGGTGTTGTTATTACCAGCCGCCCAGAATCGGAAATAAAAATTGCCTTTCAGAATTTTGACCCAGTTGTAATAGATGCGTCATCGCAGGAGAATAATGCGAATATTCGTTCTTATTTGCAGGAAATTTTGGCAAAGAAATTAGAAAAAATTGAAGAGAAAAATCTTATTCTGCATCAAATAGTCGAAAGTTGCGAAGGCAGTTTTCTCTACGCAGAGTTATTTGCAGAAGACGTTTTGTCTGGTCGCATTGACATTCTAAAACAATCTGATTATCCTAGAGGATTGACTTCTTTTTATCAGCAAAGTTTCCGCAGAAAATTTCCGAATAGTGAGAATTTTCACAACATAAAAGCAGTATTGGAAATTATGTTGGCAGATGAAGGTTTGCCTGTTGACATTCTTAAAGATGTCTTGGGTATGAACCGTTATGCCTATCGAGAATTTAGGGATTTGCTAGGTTCGCTTTTGATTGAAAAAAATAAGAGCCTGGCCTTTTGCCATAAATCACTTGCCGACTGGTTAACAGATGAAGGGAGCAGCGGAAAATATTTTGTTGATAGTACTCTAGGTCACAAAAAATTAGTGTTATATGCAAAAGATAATCTACATCAGGAACATTTGAAAGTTAACATAGCCAAGTATTTTGTTTCCGCTTCATTATGGCAGGAATATGAAAAATTTCTGCTTGAAAATAACCAGTCCATTGAACCGTATTGGCAGGGGATAGATGCGTTTCCAAAGCATTGGGATATGAAAGCTTTGCTTTCTGTGCTTAAAAAAATATGTGAAGAGCCGGATATAGAAAAATGGGAAGCTACATATAGTTTTTTTGCAAAATCTATCAAGTCACAGCGTCTTGCAAATGTTTTCTTTGAAATTGTTTGTCGCTCGGATGCAGGTAATTTTTTCAAAAGCAAAAAATCGGACCGGCGCAAAGGAGCACTCATAGACAGTAAAATTTACATTGCGGATCATATGAATCGGACTGCGCAAAAATGCCGTGAATTTGGCATTGAGATTCCTAGCGATGCGGATGATTGCATTGAACTTGCAAAGCTTACATGTTTTTGTCATGAGGGGAAAGCAGATGAAGACTGCATGGAGAATTTCTTTGAATTTAGAAACCATATGTTTGTGAACAATATATGCCGTTTGCAGAATCCAGGCAACTATCAATCGTTGAAAGAACTTTTCAACACCTATTGCTTTGCGAATGAAGCTCATGCCTATAAACCTGATTTTGAGAAATTGTGCGCATTAATTAAGCATGGAGCAAATGTAAACGCTCCTAACAGGTTTAGCTATACACCACTCCATAAGGCATTGGGAGAAAATAATATTGAGATTATTAAATTTCTCATTTTTGAGGCAAAAGCAGATGTAAACGCAAAAGATAAGTATGGTTCAACTCCGCTTCATATAGTGGTACGCCATGGAAATAGCATAGAAGCTATCGAAATTCTCGTTTCTGAAATGAAGGTAGATGTCAATGCGAAAGATAATGATGGTTCAACGCCGCTTCATGCGGCTGGATTTAGCGGAAACATAGAATTTGCAAAATTTCTCGTTTCAAAAGGAGCGGATATTCATGCAAAAAACAAGTACGGTTTAACTCCGCTTGACAGTGCTGAGATGACGGGAAAAAATGCAGAGGTTATTCAATATCTTTCCGAAGTATCTGGTCATGATTCCATATTGACTTTATCAAGAAAAGCTAATTTAGGCGATTCGGAGGCCATGCTTAGTTTGGCTTTGAAACTTAGATTTGCATACGGAAGCCGTAGAAAGAAAGAAGTTGACCTTTGGATTGAAACGGCAGCGCATCTTGGCAATGCGGAAGCTCAATTTGAATTGTCGAAAATATATATGAATGAAATGGGCGATAGGCAGAAATCTTTTGAATGGCTGGAAAAATCAGCTATGAATGGTTATGCCCAAGCGAAACATGATTTAGCGGCTCACTACTTGTCTTTGCAAGACAATGAGATGGCAGCGTATTGGATGGAGAAAAAAAATGACTGATATTCAGTTTACACCCGAAGAGCAAGTAGAAATCGATAGTTTTTGCGGCAAGTTTGGAAATGACGTAAATGCGACAGATGAAAATGGCGAGACATTGCTTCATAGGGTTGCTGGGATGAATTACAATTCGGCAAACATTGCAATCGCAAAATACCTCATTAACAAAGGAGCAGATGTCAATAAAAGAAGAAAGCTCAGTTCCGCTGTCCGATGGCACAATGGCCAAACTCCGCTTCACGTTGTTGTGTTCAGAGATAACATAGAACTTGCCGATATTCTCATATCCAATGGAGCGGATGCCAATAAAAAAGACAGAGATGGCTTCACCCCTATCGACTTAGCGAAGATACATTCATCTTCGGCAATGGTTGAATGTCTTTGCGGGAGGGATTGGCGTAACTGCAAATCGTTGTCGTTAGACGGCGAATTGTCTGAAATTGACGCAGTGTTAAGCGAACTCGAAAAAGAGCTTAAGGAGGAGAAAATTAGCGCAAACATGATGGTAGAACAGATAACAAGTATTTCTGATCCAACTGAACAATTTGCAAAATCCAAGGAGTTGAACGAGCTATTGGTAAGCAAAAGCAAGAAAATAAAAATAGTACGCTTGAGTGGATTAAAGCAACAGTATCCAAACAATTCTCGCATAAAAGAACTGGGTCGCAGATCCGTAGATTGCTTTATAGCGTTTACAGAAATTGGCCTAAAAGCAAGCGAAATGCTAGTCACGCCAGATGTAAGGCCGCATCTTCAAGAGAGCGGTCAAAAGATGATGGCACAGGCTAAGGAAATGTATTCTAGGATGTTTGATTAGGTGGCTTATGGCACTTGAGTTCTTTTGCGCTGAGATTTATAAAAGCGCAAAAAAGATAACCGGAACAGAAGCCTACGCTTTGTTTGAAAAATACAATGTTCTTAGCTATATAAAAGAATGCTACAGTGCATTGCACACTACAGGTTCGCAGTATATTGTTGACAATGTAGACGAGTTTATAGAGACGCATACAGTTATATAACCGGCATTTCAAGCTCTGCAAGAAAGTGATAGGCTGCCTGAAGTGAAGTTTATAAGGAACGACTAAATAGTCGCTCCTTAAAAATATAACAACTCCGCATAAATCAACATTTATTTCATAAAAGGGGTTGAAAAATTCTACGATATTTGCTATAT
>WQTK01000320.1 GCA_009786285.1 Candidatus Fibrimonadales bacterium
TGGCTAGTGGCTAGTGGGGAGTGGCTAGTAGCAATGTTCCAAAAATTAAATAGAATCGCCGCTGTTGTGTTTTTTCCCGGCAAATACACCGGGGAACTTGCGTCAAAATTCGTGCCCGCAGAAGACAAAAGCAACGGGCCGCAGCCATAACCCATTGCGCCGCCGCTATCCAAAATTCTGTATGTACCTTCTACAAGAGGGTACACAGCGCAGCTAACCTTGGCCATGTCCAGTTCGCCACACAAAACTTTTTCATTCAATGTTTGAACATCGGCAAATTCAACCGAAACAGGGCAAGGAGTTTTAACTTTGCCCTCAATCAGGTTCTGATAAATAAAAGCATCGTTGGGGCAAGGGGAAATCCCTAATCTCACAACTGCTTCATCCCGCGCATTCTGCTGCGAAGCCATGCTCCAATCTCTTCTACGCTGTGCTGCCTTATGGCAGAGTTCACTTCAATCAGGCGGCGATTATCCACTCTGTTGGATTTGCCTTCGTTGAAGGCTGCGCCTATAACATCTTTGCCCTGAGCTTGCATAAAGTTTTCCAAAAGCGGAACGCAACTGTTTGCGAACAGGTAGCAACCGTATTCTGCGGTATCGGAAATAACACGGTTCATTTCATAGAGTTTTTTGCGAGCTATCAGGTTTGCTATCAATGGAGTCTCGTGCAAAGATTCGTAGTAGGCTGAGGCGGGTTTCATTCCGGCGCTTACCATCGTTTCAAATGCCAGCTCAACACCGGCTTTTATCATGGCTACCATCAAAACCCCTTTGTCAAAGTAATCCTGCTCCGCAATGGGCGAATCCGTCGCGGCTGTTTTTTCAAAAGAAGTTTTTCCTGTGGCTTCGCGCCAGGCGAGGAGTTTTTTGTCGCCGTCTGCCCAGTCCATCATCATTTTGGAAGAAAATTCTCCTGAGATAATGTTGTCTTGGTGCTGCTGGTAAAGGGGTTTCATTATCGCTTTCAATTCTTCGGAAAGCTCGTGCGCCCTTATTTTCGCAGGGTTGGAAAGCCTGTCCATCATGTTTGTTATGCCGCCCTGTTTCAGAGCCTCGGAAATTGTTTCCCAGCCATATTGCAAGAGCTTTGAGGCATAGGCTCCTTCCACGCCAAGCTGAACCATGCGGTCAAAGCAGAGCAGGGTGCCGGTTTGGAGCATTCCGCAGAGAATTGTCTGTTCGCCCATCAAATCGCTTTTCACCTCAGCTATAAAGGAGCTTTCCAAAACGCCGGCACGGTCGCTGCCAAGACCAACAGCATAGGCCTTTGCGTATTCCAAACCCTTGCCTTCCGGGTCGTTTTCCCGTTTTGCGGCAATCAAAGCCGGCATTCCAAAACCGCGCACGTATTCGGTGCGAACCTCGGAACCGGGGCCTTTGGGCGCAACCATTATCACTGTGATGTCTTCTCTTATCTGCATTCCTTCTTCTACAATGTTGAATCCGTGGCTGTAAAGAAGCGCAGAGCCTTTTTTCATCAAAGGCATTATTTCCGCTACCACTTTTGAGTGCTGCTTGTCCGGGGTCAGGTTGCAAACCAAGTCCGCAGAGGGAATTAAATCCTTGTACACTCCTGTTTTGAATCCATTTTCGCTTGCGTTTGTGAAGCTGGCGCGTTTTTCGTCAATGGCGGATTGCCTGAGCGCAAAAGATACATCCAGCCCGCTGTCCCTTAAATTCAGCCCTTGGTTCAAGCCTTGCGCTCCGGCTCCTATAATCACGATTTTTTTGCCTTTTAGCGCCTCAACGCCTCCGGCAAACTCCGCAGCATCCATAAAACGGCACTTGCCAAGTTCTTCCAACTGAACTCTTAGCGGCAAAGTATTGAAATAATTCATCTGAAACCTCTTCTTTTTGTATGGGAAATATAGTAAACGCTGATTAAGTCCTCTATCTTTCGTGACATTTCTTTGGAATTTTCCAAAATCCAAAATGAGTTAATCAGCGTTTACTATATTATAATTCCTATAAAAAGAGGTGTGCCATGTTAGATCAGAAAGTTTATCTTGACGATATTTACGCCAGCAAAAAGTGCGGCGGTTCTTCGTTCAAGGCCGTTGTTATGATGTCCAAGGAGTCTAGGTTCATAAACCAGCAGGCTTACCAAGGCTTTATTCAACTGGAAGAAAAACCCACCACCATAGCCATGAACAAGTTCAAGCAGAACAAGCTATCTGTGGTTGCTACTGAAGAAAAATGAAGCTCTCAAATTTCTTCTTCACAACGCTTCGCGAAATTCCAAGCGATGCGCAACTGAAAAGCCACATATTCCTGATGCGAGGAGGCTATATTAAGCCTCTATCCACAGGTATATACAGCATTTTACCCTTGGGGCTCAGGGTCATTCGCAAAATTGAAAACATAATCAGAGAAGAAATGAACTCTATGGGCGGCTTGGAAGCAGACTTGCCCGTAGTGCAAACCGCCGAGCTTTGGGGTGAGGCTGGCCGCTATCAGGCAATAGGCGACGAGCTTTTGAGGTTCAAAGACCGCAACGCCCACAACATGGTGCTGGCAATGACCCACGAAGAGGCTATCACAGACATGGCTCGCTACGTGCTTTCCAGCTACAAGCAGCTTCCCTTTATGCTTTACCAGTTCAAAACAAAATATCGTGACGAAGCCAGAGCCAGAGGCGGCTTAATCAGAGTGCGCGAATTTGAAATGAAGGATGCCTACAGTTTTCATGCCACCCCCGAAGACCTGGACCGGTACTACGAGCTTGAGTACAAAGCTTACCAGAAAATTTTCCGCAGAGTTGGCATTGAACCTGTAATAGTCCAATCTGACACAGGAATAATGGGCGGCAAAATAGCCCACGAATTTATGTTAGACACGCCAAGCGGCGAAGATTATTTAATAATATGCAAGCATTGCGGATACCAGGCCAACAGAGAAATCGCAGAATTTACCAGGCCTGTAGGGGCAACCCCCCGTGATTGCCCCGAATCCGCATTGGAAAAAATCGCAACGCCAAACAAAAAAACAATAGAAGAAGTCTGTGAATTTTTAAACGCAAAACAGGAAAATTCCGGCAAATGCGTATTCTTTGACGTGGAAGGAAAATTAGTAGTAGCTGTGGTTCAGGGCAATTTGGAAATAAGCGAAACAAAACTCAGAAATTATTTAAAAAGCAAAATTTTAATCCCCGCATCAGAAGAGTTAATCAAGGCAAGCGGAATGGAGCCCGGATACGCAAGCCCCATAAACGCAAAAAATTGCAAAATAGTAGTGGACATTGGCGCAGCAGAAAGCGCAGACTTGATTGTTGGAGCAAACGAAGAAGGCTATCACTTCAAGCATTGCACTCCAAAAAGGGATTTCGCAAATTACGAGAGCGCAGACATAGCAGAAGCCGCCGAAAACTGCGTATGCGCCAAGTGCGGAAACCCATTGACCGAAACACGTGGCATTGAGCTTGGCAACATATTCAAGCTAGGTACAAAATTCAGCGAAAGCATGGGCTGTGTTTTCACGGACGCAAACGGCGATGTGAAACCTGCGATAATGGGTTGCTACGGCATTGGCGTTGGTCGTTTGATGGCAAGCGCAATAGAGAACAGCCACGATGATTTTGGCCCAATATGGCCCATGTCCATTGCGCCATTCCAAGTTTTGATTGTGCCTATCGCAAAAGACGAAGAAATTTTTCGGGTAGCCGAGCGGCTTGAGAAAGAGCTAGAAGAAAAAGGCGTTGAAGTTTTGGTTGACGACCGTGACGAGCGTCCCGGCGTTAAATTCAAAGACGGCGATTTGTGGGGAATCCCTGTTCGCATAGCGATTGGCAAAAAGGGCCTCGCAGAAGGCAAAGTGGAGTGGAAGCTTCGCAGCAGCAAAGAAATTGAAATGGTTGGCGTGGAGGATGCCGCAGAGAAATTTCTACATTTTCCCTTATCGCCCGCATAGCTCAGTTGGATAGAGCAACTGCCTTCTAAGCAGTGGGTCGCACGTTCGAATCGTGCTGTGGGTAGTAATGAGCAAGTCCAAATTAACCGTGGCATTTTTGTTGGCGGCCGTTGCCTCTTTGTCTCTTGCATATCTTGGCTTTGCCAAATCTCCGGGCTTGCCTGAAATAAAAGAAGCCGATGCCTTTGTACCACGTGCCGAAACCGCCAAATGGATGTCTTTAGGGCATAACTCCTCTGCCGCAAGCTTGTTTTGGATAAGCGGCATTATAGCATTTAGCGAAACAATGTTCGATGGCAAAACCTTTAAATGGCTCTCGCACGTAGCAGACGCTTCAACAAGGCTAGACAGCATGTTTAAAACCCCGTACACATTTGTGGCGGCAATAACAGCGAACAGCGAACCGGACACAACAGACTATGCTCTTTTGCGCAGAGGCGTAAAAACTTTTCAGGACGACTGGCGGCTAGCGGTTAGCGTAGCGTTCAGGTTTGCAAATGGCCCCGGAAAAAATTACGCCTACGCCGCAGAAATAATGAAACCCTTTGAAAGCGACACAAACGCTCCGCAGCATATTCGAAATACAGCGAGAACCTTTGAACTCAAGGCAATGCCGCTAGACGTGGCAATAATACAAATCATAGACGATTTTCTGAACCCGGATTATAAATCTTTTCAAAGAGGGTTAGTCATCAAAGCAGCCAGAGTGCTTAACAGCCAAAAAATAGATGAAATTGAATCAACTTTAAACGATATGGCAAAACATCAAATTGAGCCGCAAACAGCGTTTGCAAGGCTTATGGAGATGAATGTTATTGCCAGTAACCCGTGACCAGAAGCTCAGGCGTTGCGTTGGGGAAATTTTCGCAAATAAAAGAAACTATTTTGCGTATGCTTTTTTGATTGTTCTTTGGATATTCCAGTTCTGTAACAGATAAGCTCACTTTAACCGCAGGCGTGGCACCGCCCTCTTTCAGGTTTTCAAAATCACTCACATTTAATTTCACATTTGAAAATTCCGCTTTAAATTCTTTTTGCGATTCCGGGGCAAGCTTGAACTTTAATGGTTTGTTTTCAGGGTTCCAAACATAAAAAATCCAAGTTTTTTTATTGCCTTTTTTGTAGAATCCCAAGTCCAAAATCCTCTCGCTGAACACTATAGGATTTTCCACAGAGCCTCGTACCGTGGCTACCCATGCGGCTCCGCTTGTGTCCACCAAAATTACATTATGCAAAAAATCGCCCTCCATATACGCTGTGTTCAATGTGAAATTTATTTTAAAATTTTGCCCCGGAGCTATCTTTTGAGGGTAGGCATGGTTTTCTCCGCCGGTCATTTGGCTAAAAACGCTTTCAACTTCCACTGTTTGCGAAGAAACATTTTTTCCTTTAATTTCAACATTTTTTTTAATGCCTTGCTGCAAAACACCCAAATCAACTGGCTCAAATTCGAAAACAGAAGCAAAAGCACAGGTAAGCAAAAGAAAAAAACTCAACCTGAACATAACCGCTCAAACGTTGTTTACAGTTAGGCAAACGAAAAACACAAGCAAATAGCTATACCATACAACGGTAAAAGGATAATTGAGAAATTTCTTAAATGTGTTCGTTTCCTTTCTGTTTTTCAGCTCTATAGCTTTCAAATTTTTCAAAAAATACCAACCGCTCAGGAAAAAGCCCGCTAAAGAAACCAATATTAGAATGAAAACCATAATAGAGAATATAGTAAATCAAATATTTTCTACATTCAGCCAATGATATTAAATAAAAGGTTAAATTTGCGCAAGCCTATAACCCAGGCTTTTCAATTTTTGCTAACAGACCAAAGAAATAGCAGAAACATGACTCAAAGCGCATTTTCAAGAAAATGCGGATTCTCCCGGCAATACATATCACTCGTAGAAAACGGCAAAAGAATGCCATCGTTTGATTTTGCGTTAAATATGGCATATGTGTTTAAAATAAACGTCAAAGATTTTATGCTTTTGATTCTTGACAAAATTTTCTATTACGAAAGTCTTAAATGCGCATAACATTCATCACAAATCCGCATATCTGCAACCAAAGCTGTGACATATGTTTCACAAAACAAGTGCCGCTGGATTGGGAGAGAGAAATGGAAATGGATTTTGCCATTATTGAAAAAGTTGTGAACGCATTTTTGCCGCATGGTTTAACGGAAATAATTCCCAGCACAATTGGCGAGCCGTTTATGTATTCCCGCTTTGAAGATTTTCTGAAGCTAGCGAAAAAATGCAATCTGAAGGTAAACATAACCACGAACGGAACATTTCCAAACGGCGGAATTGAAAAATGGCTTCCTTTGCTTGAACCTGTTCTAAGCGACATAAAATTCAGCGCTATGCACGGAAGGGTACCGCAGAGCGTTTGGCAAGTGGCAAGTAGCAAGTGGCTAGTGAACAGCAGCATAACAATTCAAGCGACGCTTGGCGAAAGCGATAAATTAGATGATGTTCCGAAATGCGTAAAAAGAATAAAAATAAATAAACCATGGATTTTAAATTCTCAACTCTCAACTCTCAACTCTCAACTCTCAACTTGTCCCTTTCTCGGCAAAGAAGCTTGGGTTTGGGTGGACGGCACTTTTCAGGTTTGCCCTAATCCGGATGCTCGTTTTGGCATGCGCACGAAGTTTCCTTTTGGGGATTTCGGAAACTTTGCGCAGCAAGATCCGCTGGAAATTTGGAACGGAAAAAAATACAGGGAATTTTGCGAGAATTACAAAGACAATCCCATTTGCAGGGAATGCAGGATGAGGCAACCATACGTTGCATAGGAACGTTGTGGGGGTAAGCTGTTTTGTATATTCCAATTCTTATGAATAAAATCCTTCTCACCATTTTTTTCCTCGTTTTCGCAGTTTAACCATATTTTCAAAAAGAGTACCTTTTGCCCAATGAGAATTTAAATCAATTTCTTTTTTTATACCAAGCAGGCTACAGGCAAGCCCGGTATCGTAAAAATAAAGCTTTGGCGTTTTAACAAGCCGCTTAGAGAAATTTTTGAAATAAGGCTGCAGAAAAAAACTATAAAACTGGTTTCCAATATGAAAAACCAAGATTTTATGGTTTTTAAATCCACGCCTATATCTGCGGCTATGCTGTTGTAGTTTAGCAACTGCCCTATTCTCCCGGCAGCAAGCCGCATAAACTTTTGGAACAAAAATAAATTCGAAACATTTACAATCTGCCTCAAATCACGTTCGTGCCATAAGCTTTATTTGCTCTGTAATCTCTCTTTTTATCATAATTTTGAATATAGTTAATTCCCTTACAAACATGGAGTTTCATTCCAGATTTGTAAACAACCTCTCCAAAGCGTCTGCGCAGGCACTTGCGTAATTGCCAGGCTTTCCGCTTGCCTGCCAAGCGTAGCTTAGGCCGCTGGAACTGTTTAAAACATGAATGTTTCTTTTGAAGCCGCCATCGCGCAGCGCACGCATAACCTCTTTTGCGTCTCCGCCTTGGCCGCCCGGAACACCGGGAATGGAAACTCCCGGAATTAAAAACGGTATTTCCCTTTTTTGGCTTGAAATAAAATTCGCTATTTCCCTAAGCTCATGTACATTCGTCGCGCCAACAACAGCGCCAATTCCGCCATTGTCCCATTCAAGAATTTTTTGAGCCACATCCCTGTACGCTTTGTCTTGAAAATCTGCCGCTCCCTTGTTCGAAGTGCGAAGCAAAACATAAACTCCGTTTTCTTCCCTTAAAAAAGGCTTCACAGAATCGCCGCCCATCCAAGGGCTAACAGTCACGGCATTTGCGCCGTAAACATCAAAAGCCGCTTTTGAATACGCCTCGCTCGACTTCCCTATGTCTCCACGCTTTGCGTCTAAAATAACCGGCATTCCCTCTTTGCGATATGTCGCGATTATTTCTGCCAAAACCCACATTGCGTCTATGCTCACGCATTCGTAATATGCGCTATTGGGCTTGACCACTGCCGGAGCAATGTTTCGCCTTAAAAATTCTTCCAAAATATCAAAATAAAATTTGCGAATTTTGTCTTCCGGCGTGTCTGCCTCTGCCGGAATCAAAGAGAGAACCGGGTCTAGCCCAAAGCAAACAGGGTTTTCGCAAGCTTCTATGCGAGACTCTAAAAGGGAAGTGTAAGACATTGAGTTAATTTAGAAATTTCTATATTTACATTCCCCATGCCATTGATAATGCTTTTCTTGTTTCTTGCCGTGAGTGCGTCTTTTGCGGACCTTGCGGCGGAAGTTGAGGCTTTAAAAAAGATTAGGCTGGATAAAGCGAATCAATTGGAAAAAGCAGAAACTGCCCGCTGGCAAAATCGCTATATTCAAAATCAAGTTAACACTGAATATCAAAACGAAACCCGGCTTTTAGAAGGGCTGTACTCAAAATCTTCCGATAATATATCCCGCGCGGCAACGGAGCTGGGAGCTCTTCGCAATTTGGCTGCGGAACAAAAGGAAAAAGCAGATGCTGCGAAAAGCGGCTTGGACAACTTCTATTTGCTGGTAAAGCAAGCTGTGGATAAAAACGTAGAAGAAATCCAGCAAGATTTCCCGGCAAAAATGGAAGAGCGTTTGCTGAATTTCGCTAACAATCCTCCAACCATTGGAACTTTTTTCAACGATAGATTTTCCAGGCTTGCATTGACGGAGTCACAGGAACTCGCTATAAAAAGCTCTTACCGCCTGCGGCTTGGCACAGTGTTTTACGCAGATGCGGCTTGGGGGCAAAGCAACGATGTCCAGGCTGTTATGCGTACAGGCTCCTTGACCGGAAAAATTTTTGAATGGCGCTCATCTCTTTCAAAAGAACTTTCCGCAGACCTCAGGCGAACCGTTTATAATGCGCAGCAGGGTTTGGATTTTGCCTGGGTTCCTGTGGATGTTTTGCAAACAAAATCCCTTGTGACTGCAAGCGGCGCAGAGGAGCAAACCTTGCCGGAGAGATTTATAACGTGGTTTAAACTTGGCGGCATTGTTATGTATCCTTTGTCGTTGGTTGCGATTGCGGCGTTGCTTATAGCTTTTGAGCGGGCTTTTATGTTGTGGAGGCGAGGGCATATATCAAAAACATTCACAGGCAAACTAAAATCCTTGATAAAAAACAATCAAATTTCAGATGCGGAAGTTTTATGCAGAAAACAGAAAACCTGTTTGGGTAAAATTTTGGGAACTATTGTTGAAAATGCCTCGGAGGGAAGGGAGAGAGCGCAAAAGGCTCTGCAAGAGGTGTTGCTTGCGGAGCAGGCCGGGCTTGAAAAACGGATGGGCTTTTTGGCTGCGCTTGGCTCTATTGCGCCTTTGCTTGGGCTTTTGGGAACGGTCACCGCAATGATCACTTTATTCAATGTCATAACTCAAGCCGGCACAAACGATGCGAGAATTTTGGCCGGAGGCATATCAGAAGCTTTGATAACAACAGAAATGGGTTTGATAATCGCAATACCGGTTATGCTTTTTCACGGCAAACTGAGCGAGACACTGGATTTTGTAACAACGGAAATCAGGGTTCAGAGCTTGATTCTTTTGAATACGTTATGGAAGGAGTGATGCAGTATCCGTTTCCTTTTTTAGACAAAAAATGCCACTCGTTTCCTATAGCCAGCACAATATGCAACGGTCGCACTACTTTTAAATATTTATTCACCTGAGCCTCCAAGCTTTGCAAATTTGTTTTCCCAGCTTTGCACTCTGCCAAAAGCCAGGGTTCTCTTAAATCCGGGCTATTTGGATTTGCGACTATGACATCTAGCCGCCCTTTCTCGTTTGGGGCGAGCTGCGAAAGCGCAAATTCGGTTTTGATTAATGATTCCGGCACATTTAATTTTTCAATTAGCCAATTAACTAGGTTTTGCCTAACCTGTTCTTCCGGAGTTTCCGCAACATTTTTTTCTCTTGTTATGTCGTAGAGCATAGCGAAAATGTAGAAAATGTCACTTTTTTTTATTTTTTCCCTGCGAGAAGCGTCTAAGTATATAGAAACATATGAGGTTCTATATGAACAAATCCTTAAAAGCCTTCTTTGAGGGCTTGGACAGCTATCCCGCTCTCGCAGGAGCAGTCAGCGTTTTGCTTGCTCTTGGCGCGACTGTGCATTGGCAAATTGCGTTTTTGCTCTTGTTTTGGATTTACATTTTGAGTCCAATCTTGCGCAAAGTTTCGCTTATTGCTTGCGCTGCGATTCTAACATCTTTTTTCTGGCAAAGGGATAATTTCAGCTTTGCTGAAAACCCGCCTGTGAGCGGAGTTGGATATGTGGACGAGGTTTTGAACAGGGCAAACGGCTACGGAGTTATTTTGCAAACCGGCTTTGGGAAAACACGGCTGAATTATGCCGGAGAAAATGTTCCCATGCCCGGCGATAGCGTTTTTTGGAAAGCCAAGTGGTATCTTACTGCGCCGCCAACTGTTCCGGGAGCCTTCAATTCGCCGGAATGGATGCGCTCGGAAGGGCTTTGCGCAACAGGCAGCTTGGATAGCGTTCATGTTTTGAGCAGCAAATGGACTTTTCAAAAGATTTCGTTTTTGGCAAAGCAAAAGTTGCAACATAGGTTTTCGCAGTTCTATGCCCAGCCTGAAACCGCTCTGCTTATGGGGCTTTTGATAGGCGACCGCTCCGGAATTTCGGAGACTTTGCAGAATGATTTTAGAAAAACCGGGTTGGTGCATGTTTTGAGCATTTCTGGTTATCATATTGTTCTGCTTGCTGGGATGCTTACGCTGTTTTTAAGGTCTTTGAGGTTGCCGAAAAAGGTTGCGCAGATTTTATCCATAATCCTTATGTGCGTTTATGCGCCGATTACCGGAGGATCGGCGGCGGTGTGGAGGGCCGTGCTTATGTTCTGCGTTATTGAGTGCGGAGGGTTGCTGCAGAAAATGTCTAGCTCTGTGAATGCGCTGGGGGTTGCGCTGATTTTTATTTTGCTGTTTGAGCCGGAGCAGGCTTTCAACGCCGGATTTCAGCTTTCGGCTGCAGCTACGCTTGGGATTTTGCTGGGTCAGAGGATTGGGAGTGACCGCCACGAAGGGCGACCGCAAGGGTCGCCCTTGCGGCGGTTTTTTGCGGAGTCCAGTTTTGTTACGCTTTGTGCTACGCTTAGCACTTTGCCTTTGCTGGTTTTTCACTTTCAGGCTTTTTCGCCTATTTCTTGGCTTGGCAATTTGGTGGTGGTTCCGCTTGTGGGGCTTGGCATGCAGGCTGGCGTGCTGTCGCTTGGAGGCATTCATCCTTTTGTTTGCCAGACTTTTGCGGACTCTGCTACTTTGCTTTTGCGAGCCAGTTCCGTAGCTACCAGTTTTTTGGCGGAGAACCGCTATGCTTCTTCTACCATTGGGCCTTGGCCTTTGCCTGTGTTGTTTGCAAGTTCTGTTTTGATAGTTCTTTTGCCTTTTGTGAAGCGGGAAAATCCTTGGGGCAAAAGGATTGCGATTTTTTGCTTGCTGTTTTGCTCCTGTTTTTTTGTGGGTGCAGAGATTAAGAGGAATTTGTTTCCGAGCTGGAGCGCGATGTTTTTGGATGTTGGGCAAGGGGATTGCATTTTGCTGAAAAGCCCGGCTGGCCGTTTTTATTTGATAGACACAGGACCGCCTTTGAAAAAACGAAGTATGGCAAATGACAGGATTGTTCCTTATTTTCGCTCGCAGGGAATTTCAAAGATAGACGCTATGATAATAACTCATAACCATGCGGATCATAATGGCAATGAGGCTGCGATTTTGAAGGAGTTTCCTGTTCAGGAAGTTTGGAAAAGCCCTGTGTTGCGCAAGGGATTAGTTATAAAAGAGAAATTGCTTCTTTCCAAAAGCGAGTGGAGCATGACTGTTCTTTATCCTGATTCCGGCGTGGTTGAAAAAAATGAAAATAATAATTCCATTGCGCTTAAGGTTCAGGGGCTTGGCAAAACGCTTCTTTTGACAGGGGACTTGGAAAAGCTAGGCGAAATGAAATTGCTGTCGCAAGACATAAAAAGCGATGTTATTAAGCTTGGGCATCATGGCAGCAAAACTTCCAGCACAAGGGAATTTTTAGAGAGAGCCTCGCCAAGTTCTGCGATTATTTCCGTTGGAGCGAGGAATGTTTACAGGCATCCGAGCAAAGAAGTTCTGGAGAGGCTAGACAGCCTTGGCATTAAGCATTACGGAACTCATGAAAACGGAAGCATTATGGTTGAGTTTCGGGAAAATGGGTATTCAGTTGATGGGTATCAGGGAGACTTTAAAAGAATTTTGTAGATTATTATCATGGCAATTGTTAGGTACATATACATTTTAATTCTGCTTTCGGCGTTGCCTGCTTTTGCCCATGCTCCGGTTTCTACTCCGGCTCCTACTCCGTATCTTCCAAACGCCAGAATTGAGAAAGGCACAATGCCGCTTATAATGGAAAGGGCGGATTCGCTTGCGGCAATGAGAAAGGCCGGATATTTGTTTTTGCAGGGAAATGTAAAATTCAAACACGATTCGATTAATTTCAGAACTGAACGGGCGCACTGGAACAGAAATTCAGACGCGGTTTACAGCGAAGGCGGTTTTGATTTTCGCTACCCAAGAGGGAGCATAATGGCAGACAGGGGAAACTACACAAGAAAAAACAGCATGGCGATAGCAGAAGGAAATGCCGTGGCGCGCGACTCCGTAGGCAAAGGCGCATTCTTCGGCGAAAGAATAATTTACAATCGTGGCATGGATTTTTTGGAAATTCCGCTTAAACCGCTTGCGCATTATTACTTTGTGGAAAAAGGAGTGCTTGATACTTTGGCCATTCGTTCCAAAGTAATGACTTATGACCAACGTGCGCAAATAGCAGTAGCCGCAGACTCGGTTGTAATTACAAGAAAAGATGTTATAATCACCGGAGATACCGGCGTTTACAATCAAAGGGAAGGCTTTTTGTCCCTGAAAGGAAATCCAAAGTGCATTATGAGCGATTACACTGTTACCGGAGATTCCATGTTTGTAAAATTGCAGAACAACGAGGTGGAGTCGGTTTTGGTTATTAAAAATGCGCATGGCATGCAACAGACAGCGGCCGTGAGGGGAAAACCGGCTCAACATTCGGAAGTTTTTGGAGATACTCTTTTTTTAGCGGTAAGAAACAACAAAGCCCAAAGCCTTTATGTGAACATAGACGCAAAAGGATTTTTTTATGAAGATGACTTGCCAGATCATGTAAATAAAATGAGCGGCAACAGGCTGGATATTTCTTTTAATGCAGGACAAATGAAGCTTGCGGAGGTAAAGGGCAACGCAAGCAGTTTGGTATTCAATGTAACTCCGGCGAGGAAAGTTGACGGAAAAAATGAATCGAGCGGAGAATCCATTTTCATTTCATTTGATGCTTCTCAGGTGAGCAAAATCAAGGTAAAGGGAAACTTGGCCTCCGGCATTTACTACGATATGAGCAAAGCGAATAAGGAAAAGGAAGAGTGATTAGTATTCTGCGGAGTCTTTTCCAAGCAAGAAACGAGGAAAATGGCCGTTAATAAACAGACCACGGAAAGCATCATTTGGAAACCCGTTGCCTTTCTAAAATTTTTTCCAAAGACGTCAAATCATCCAAATCTCTGTGCCTGCCGCTGGCTCTTTTATTCGTTATTAAATCCTGCAAAGAAATTGTAGGTATATTTAACTCTTCTATTTTCATCATTTTTGCATTCTGAATTGCCTCTTCAAATTTCACTCCAGTAACCCTGGTTAAAACATCTATACGAACCGGAGCAACACCTATTTGAAAAACAGTTCCTTCTTTTTCAAAATCCTGCGCAGAAATATCTTGCATTGGAGCTCCAAACTTCGCAAGAGATTTAATAACAAGCGGTGCATTTTCTGCATTTGCATAGACCCACAGGTCCAAGTCTTTAGTTGGTCTGGGATGCCCATGCAAACCAACAGCATAGCCTCCTATCAATAGAAATTTAACATTCTCTTTTATAAATATGTTTATTATATCTTTATAATCCGGCTCCAGTACCATATCAACAGTCTTCTTTGTTTTTTTCTTCATAATTAGTTTGCCATAAAAGATTTTTTCGCAACGTTTTTCTGTAAAGGCTGCTCAATATTATATTTTCCACCGCTTAACCGCATTGCCAACCTTCTAGATGCATAGATTTCCCTACACAAATCCTCTGGAGTGCCATCTACAATCCACAAATTACTCTCCTTATATTCAGGAGAATCATCGGTCATCTTCCTAACAACCATTTTGTTCATAATGTAAAATATAGAAATCTCGCTACCTCTCCCGCTTTGGAAGAAGCACCCAAATAACTACCGGCGCACCCATTAAGCTTGCAACCGCATTGAGCGGAAGCGGCGGCATTCCAAACACGCCTTGCGACAACAAGCCTGCTACAAGAGCAAGCAATGCTCCTGTCAAAAGAGAAGCGGGAATCAACACTCTCTGATTATCGTTGTTGAAAAAACCTCGTGCCAAATGAGGCGTTGCCATTCCTATAAAACCTATCGGACCGCAGAACGCCGTTGCGGCAGCAGCAAGCACCGCAGCAGCGAAAAGAGACAGCATGCGCTTTTGCTTCACATTTATTCCAAGGCTCTTTGCGCCGTCTTCGCCAAGCGCAATGGCATTCAAATATTTAATGCAATAAACCGCCAAAATCAAACCTGCCAAAGCACAAAACGCAAAATAGGGCAACTCCTCCCAGCGCAACCTGCCAAAAGAACCAAAACCCCAAGACACAAAACCCCGCAAAGCATCAGCGTTTGTGCTGTGCATTAAAATAGACACAACAGCGTCGGCAAAATACGCCGCCATTAAACCCAGCACCAAAAGGCCTGCGTTGCTCGGAATGAATTTTGAAAAAAACGCTATGAACACAAGAATAGCCATCGCGCCCAAAGCCGCCGCAGACAGCAAGCCCAAAGAGCCAAGGCCAAAACCAGCAAGCAAAAAAAGCGCAACGCCAAGCGACGCTCCGGAACTTATGCCAAGCACAAAAGGCCCCGCAAGCGGATTGCGAAAAATGCTTTGCAGCAAAAGACCGCTGAGCGAAAGCGAAGCCCCCGCAAGAACAGCAGCCATCGCTCTTGGCAAACGAAAATCCCAAACAATGCGCCACTCAGCAGTGCCGGCATCCGCCGAACCTGCGCAAAATAAAATATTCAAAACATCAAAAAAAGAAATTTCCGCTGAACCCTGAAACAGAGTCAGCGAAAAAACTGAAATTAAAAGAACTATTAATATTGAAAATCTAACCACTAGCTACTTTTAGCACTCTTAGCTATTTCCACAACTTTTGCGAAAGCGGCTGGGTCTGAAATTGCCAAGTCTGCCAGAATCTTGCGGTTCAGGTTTATTTTGGCAACATCAAGCAAATGGATAAACTCGCTGTAATTCATGCCATGTTCGCGAACTGCTGCGTTCAAGCGCTGAATCCACAAAGAGCGGAAATCGCCTTTTTTATCGCGGCGATGCTCGTATGCGTATTGACCGGCATGGTTTGCAGCATCTGTGGCAAGGCGCAAATTGCTTTTGCGGCGGCCATAATAGCCTTTTACAGATTTCATTATTTTTTTGCGGCGTTCACGGCTCGGAACTCTTGTTTTTGCTCTAGACATGCTTGCTCCTTAAGCCTTTACCAGCATACGTTTAACGTGAAACAGTTCGGTTTCTCTCATCATTCCATTCTGGCGCAAATTGCGTTTGCGCTTGGTGGTTTTCTTTGTGAGAATGTGGCGAGCGCCGGAGTGCTTGTATTTAACACTGCCGGAACCTGTGACTCGGAAGCGTTTTTTCGCTCCGCTATGGGTCTTCATCTTAGGCATTTTGTCCTCTCTGGGAATTGGGGCTAGCCCCGTTGTTTAAAGCCTCACCTGCTGCCTTATCAAGCTTCTCCTCATGGAGCGTGCTTTGCTCGGTTTCGTGCTTTTGCGTTTCCTTTTTCTTTATGCCGCCCTTGCGGGGGCTAACTGAAATGGCGAAACACTTTTCCACTTTCAATTCCTCTATGTCTCCATAAGGAGCCAAGTCTTCTTTGGCTTGGTCTATAAGGCGGTGCCCGAATTCCATTCTGGAAATCTCCCTGCCCTTAAACTGAACCACTACTTTTACTTTGAAACCTTTTGCCAAAAACTCCTGAGCCTGCACCATGCGGTAGCGGTAGTCATTGGTGGCGGTTTGAAAGTGCATTTTTATTTCTTTAATCTGCCCGGTTGACTGCTGGTGGGCTTTTGCGGCTTTCTGCTTTTTTGTCTGTTCAAAGCGGAATTTGCCGTAGTCTATTATTCTGCAAACCGGGGGGGTTGCGTTTGGAGAAACTTCTACCAAGTCAAGCTCTGCATCTTTTGCCATTTGCAAAGCTCTTTGAATGTCCACAACCCCAACTTGAGCACCTCTGGGGTCTATTAGACGAACTTGTGAAACTTTAATTTCTTGGTTAATGCGAATTCCGTCTTTGGGACGGTTCGGCTGTGGGCGACCTCTGGGTGGAAGCAAGCTAATAGACTCCTAAATTAAACATGATATTTAGACTCCTAAATTGAACATGAAATTGAACATAGTTACAAATATAGAAAATTTTCAGGAAATTTCAAGGGTTTAGTCATTGTAATTCTTTTTCCCGTTTCTGAAAGTTGTTCAGCATGGTCCAGGAGAGCTTTAACCCTACAAACACCTTGTCTGCGTTTACGTCTCCTCTGGAAGCCACAGAAATGTCAGTGCCATCCCAGTCATAGAAGCGAACAACCTTGTATCCGCCGTATAAGCCCAAGGACAACTGGCTCCACTGCAAGCGAAGCTCCAGCTCCAAATTCAATATTGGCCCAAAAGAGCTTAAAAGCTCGGAATCATAGTTTTCGCGAATATTCATCAATTCAACGCCAGGGCCCATAGATGGGATCAAATTGAAGAAAGAATTTTGAGGGAACAGCTTGTAGCCCCACATCCATGTAATACCGTAGCTAAACCATTCAGAAGTGCCTCTTGTGGGGGTTATAGGCATAAAATCAACATCAAACCAAGTGCGCAGCTTAAGGTATTCTGCGCCTATTTCCACGTGTCCGGCCGGATAATTTTTGGCGTAGCTTTTTCCCGTGTAAGTGTTTATAAGTTTAACTCCATCGGATTTCATGCTGCGAAAATCGCCTTTAAGAGATAGGAATCCACGCACCAAATCGCGGTCATAAATGCCATCAACGGCGAAAGAGGCGGGGGCTAAAAAGGCAACAACCAGTGCCATAGACAAGATTTTATGAAAAATACGCATAAGGTTAATATAGAAAATCAATGTTTCCTAGTACCTCACATCCATTTCTGCTATTGGCAGATTTTCGCCTTTTTTCTGCGCATTTTGCAATTTTTGCGCTTTTTCCGGGCTGTACCACCAATAAACCGGAATGGCTTCTTCGCGGTTAAACTTGCCGTAAAGCGATTTTGGATAGCCAAAACGGTTCCAATGCAGAATTTTGTTGTTGTCTGACTGCCAAAGAAGGATGTTTGGGACTATTTCGGTCAGGCGGGTGTCCAGTTTTTTCAAAATTTCATTTCGAGCATCGAGATTGTACTCGGTTTTTTGAGCCTCTATCAGGCTGTCTATCACAGGGTCTTGCACGCCTGCAATGTTATTTGTGCCCTTTTCATTCGCAGTCTTGGAGTGCCAGCTCGCTTCCGGATCGCTCAAACGGCCGGCTCCCCAGTTCATCCAGCACAAATCAAAATTGGCATCGTCTATGCGCTGGCGAAAAGTTGATTGTGACACAAGGTCTATTTTTGAATCTATGCCCACAGCTTTAAGATCTTGCTGGAATTGGGTTATTTGGGGAACCACTTCGCCGTGAATTATGAAAGTTATCTCAAAAGGATTTGCGTTTGAATCAACGAGTTTGCCCTGCTTGTTCACCGAATATCCGGCATCTTCAAGCAACTTGCGGGCGGAGTCCTGCGCAAAGAGATAAAGCGGCGCGTTTGGATTTTGATGCCTCTCCCAGAGGCTTGGGTAGTAGGTATTGAGCAAAAAATATTGATTGTGCATGTATTTTTCGTTCATAAGCTCTCGGTTCATTAAAAATGAAAGAGCTTTGCGAACGCGAACGTCTTTGAATTTGTCTCTGCGCAAGTTGAGCGAAAAGCCTTGGAAGCCTTTTGGCTCTTCATTGAAAACCCTGTTCTTTTGCACATAGCCCTTTTCCACAGCGGGAAAATTGGTTTGGTTTATCCATATTGCGGCAGTATAAAGAGGATAAGCGCCAAAATCGCCTTTTTTAAGGGCTTCCAGAGCTTTAACTCTATCTTCCATAAAGCGATAAATTATTTTATTGAAATTGTATTTGCCTGCGTTGTAATTCTTTTGCCTGCCCCACCAGCCATCACGGCGCGCAAGTTCCAGATTGCGGTCTATTTTCATGTGCTTTATTTCGTAAGGCCCGCTCACAACCGGGAATTCAAAGCGAATCTTGTTAAAATCGATGTTTTCCCAAGCGTGCTTTGGAAAAGCAACCATTCCTGCAACCTCCCAAAAATTATTCCAGTGGGAATCTTTGGCTTTTACCGTAAAGTGCAAGGAATCCAGCACCTCCGGCCTTTCAAGGCGAGAAAGCCCCACCTTGAAGATAGGAGTCAAATTTTTCAGATCCATTATAACATCGTAATAGAATTGCACATCGTAGGCCGTTACAGGCTTCCCGTCGCTCCACCTTGCCCTGCCGTCTATTTCAAAAGAATAACTCATGCCGTCCGGGGAAACTTCCCATGAGCTTGCCAAAACGCCAACTGCTCTGTTCTCCGTTGAATGAAGCTCTGCGAGAGGCTCAAACAGCATGGACATTATGGATACGGAAAAAGAATTATAGTCTTGCCACATATTCAGAGAATACGGCGTAGCTCCACCCCAAAGGCTTATTTCCCCGCATGGAAGCGCCTCGCTTGACATTGCAATCGGGTCAAATTCGCCGGTTGCGTTTTCGTAAACGGGCGGAGCTTCCGGGCAAAGCGCAATGTTTTTTGTTTGCGTTTGTTTTTCGCAAGAAATGAATAAAAGCGCGATTAAGAGAAATGAGACTGATTTTGGCATTGATGAAAGTTAGAAATTTTCTGTAGCCATATTTAGCAAAATATAATTCGTTTGAATGCGAAGCCGATTTTCTATCTTACTAAAGTGTCCACAGAAAAAGTTCAAGCTTCGTTGCCTAGAGGCATGTCATTCTTTGACCAAGTAATTGAAGATATAGAGGAATATTCCATATATGCAGAACCAGCTTTTGATAGATGAAATGACTGAACGGCTTAAAGAATTAAAGCCGTATAAGGTTATTTTGTTTGGGTCTTACGCCAAAGGCACTGCGACAAAAGACAGCGATTTGGATGTGTTGGTGATTCTGGATTCTGATGAGTTTGCGAAAACTTTTGACGAAAGAACAAAGCGATGGGATATGATATATCCGGTTGTTTTAGAAACAAATCGCAAAATTGCATTGGATGTGATAACATATTCAAAGGCGGAATATGAGTATCTTTTAAAGGACAGAGATTTTTTTGTGAGAGAAATTGCGGATACTGGAAAAGTGTTGTATGAAAGAAAAAACTAAAATTCACAGCAAACTATTGAAAAATATTTCAAAGCGTATTTAACGGAGTTTGATTTTGCTTTTCCTAAAATTCATGATTTGCTTAAACTGTATGATTTTATAAAAACAATAAAAGACTGGAATATAGACGAAAAAATGTTATTTGATATTAATAGGATATATTCGGAGTCCCGTTATCCTAGCAATATTGGTTTATTAGACGGTCAGTTGCCAAGCATAGAAAAGGCAAAAGAAATTTTAGAATTTGCTCAAAAAATAGAAGGAGTTTTTAAGAACATGATAATGCCTATAACAGCAAAAGAGGCTAGTGAGACTGAAGAAACCGTTTAAAATCAGCTCAAAAATGCCTGTTTTAGCAATTTTCGCAGAAAAAAAAGTACTCTTTTGCGAAAAAAAATGTATATTTGCATTATGTTTAGGAGCCAATACATGGCGGTGTATGGTTATTTTGGGATTCGGCGCAAGCCTCCCCCGGAAGGTCTTTTTGCATTGCGGCGACCGATGTTAGTTGAGAGAGAAAAATTTAGGATAGGGAGTTATAATAAAAGCAGGGGAGCGCAAGCTCCTTTTTTATTGTCTGAACCAGAATTCATGTCCCATGCCCCAAGCACCACGCTAGGCATTGCCTATAGTACAAACGGAACGGAACGTATAAAGATAAGATAGAAAATTCAGAAAATTGCCTGAACCTCAATTTTCAATTCATGTCCCATGTCCCAGCAAACGTAGCTTTGCCACCAAGCTTGTCCCATTTCCCTACATCGAAATTAGCACTTCACAAAGGAGTTTCCTATGAACATCCATAAGTTCATTTCCAAAAACATTTCCATCCTGTTTGTCCTTTTAATCGGTGTTCAGACGGCTTTTGCGCAGACAGCGTGGTATGGGACGGCGGATAGTGCTTGGTATACGAGTGATAGGCTTGCTGTTAGCTATACTATTTATACTGCGGAGGAGTTGGCGGGGTTGGCTGAGCTTGTGAATGGCGGTACTACGTTCCGGAATAAAACCATAACACTTGGAGCTAATATTGTTTTGAATGATACTAATGCGCAAGGCGGGTGGATGAGTTGGAACAGCGGCACTACCAGTTTGCGGCAGTGGACTCCGATAGGAAATTCTACAAACAATTTCAAAGGTAACTTTAACGGCAATGGCAAAGTTGTTATGGGTCTTTACATAAGCAACAACTTGGATTATCAAGGCTTGTTTGGTGTTGCGTATGAAGGGAGTATTAGTAATCTTGGGTTGGCATGTTTGTATGTGAAAGGAGGAAGGCATGTTGGCGGCGTTAGTGGTCTGAATGCGATGCCTACGCTTTCGTGTACAGGTTTAGCTGGTACAGCTTTGGTAGGTACTGCCATCAATACTCCTACAGTGACTTGCAGCATTGGCTCGTTTGCAAATTCAGGTTGGACAAACGCACCTTCTTGGAGTAATCTTTCGGTAGGGGTATACAGTGTAACTGTGACAGGAACTTGCGATGGTATCATAGGTTTGACTGCCAGTTGTGGTACCTTGACTGTTTGTACAAATTGCTTGATTGACAGTCGTGACAATAAGACCTACAAAACCGTTGTCATTGGCACCCAAACATGGATGGCTGAGAATTTGAATTACAACGCAAGTGGCAGCAAGTGTTATGATAACGCAGATTCTAACTGTGTCAAGTACGGTCGTTTGTACAATTGGGCTACTGCAATGTATATAGACACAACATATAATAGTAGCATTTACACAGCCTCGGCTAAGCACAAAGGCGTTTGCCCTACTGGCTGGCATATTCCTAGCAATGCTGAGTGGACAGTATTGACGAACTACACGAACTACGTAATGCCTACTGAACGAACCTGACATTTTTTGGGTTATATATAAAGTCTATTGCATTTTCTATCCAAATCATCAGTTCATAAGAGAGCGTGC
>WQTK01000321.1 GCA_009786285.1 Candidatus Fibrimonadales bacterium
TCTATGCTCTGTTGAGAGTGCAGAGTTGGGAGTTGTTTTTACGCTCAATTCTTGTTTACAACTACGTGACAAAACATCCAGCTCTTTTTGAACTTTAAAAAATATTTGAGAACTTTTGGAAACTGGAGGAGAGCGTTTTGGGTTAAAGACATTGGATAAAAAAAGACCTTCCAGCGGAGGCTTGCGCCGCTTTTCAAAAATCATCAATTTTTTATAATAACTCTCAATTTTCAACTTTCATATCTCCATTAACAACAAAATTTGCCAAATTATACCAAATATAGATATTTTTTTGAAAAAAACAAGGGTAAAATGAAAAAAATGTTAAAAAATCACTCAAATAACCCAAAAAAACGCATCCCTGGCAGAAAAATGGGTAGCTTGTACCTCCGGCTCCCTCGCTAAAACACAAATTCCTGAAAGTTAGGCTTCTTTCCAATCTACAACATTCCTCTTCTTGCTGCTGAACTTAACACCAAGCTTAATAATCTTCCTCGCTCCACGCCCCTTGCATAAACGTTTATAAACAGTAGCATAACCTTTTTCCTCAATCTGCTTCAAAGCCGTTGCAACGCTTTTATCCTTCTTGAACTCCATTATGTAAATATAGTTCCCAAATTCAATAACAGCGTCCACGCTACCCAACGCACTATGTACCTCAACATTGCAACGCACTCCAAGCATATTCAAAATATTCGCTACCGCAAACTCAAAGTAATATTCCTTTATTTTCGCTATCAAACTATAATCAACTTTCTGCAAATAGATTTTCAGCACTTCCATAAAGCCTTTCACGTTACCTGTCTTCAAGGCATCTGTTAATTCTACACTGTAATTGTCGCTATCCGTATTGATTGAATTTCCAAAATAGCTTGCCAAAAATTTAGCAAACGAACTCTTAACTTCGCCGTTGGGATAGCCAAGCGTGTACAAAACATTCTCTTTGTCATAGCTGGATATTGTCAAGTAGCCAGCCTGATAAAGCAACGGAATCAAGGAAAGCGTATCTTTGTCATATTTTGCGAAAGATTCCGCGCTGATCCTTTGCTTTTTGAAATTGAGCAATCTGTCAGGCTGCATTTTCACATAATCAACCAAAAAACTCGGAGTTCCTGTTTCCGACCAGAATGGTTTAAAATCAAACGGGCTTATAAAATGCTTTATTATGCTAGTTGGGTTATATACGGAAATTGCATCTCTGGAAAAATGATAGCCATTGTAATAATTTTTCAATTTCGATAGATATTCTTCTTTTGACTTCAGCTCCAAATACTTAAAACCTTTCTCAATTTCTACATCAAAATTCTTTTCCAGCTCTTCCTGTGTTATTCCGCACAGAGCGCAAAAATCAGGATGCATGGAAATGTCTTCCGGTTGGTTCATTCCGCTGAACAAGCTTACTTGCGAAAATTTTGTTACTCCGGTTATGAATACAAACTTTAGATATTTATCACAGCCCTTGAGAACCTTGTAAAACCCCTGCAATTCTTTGCGAATAAGCTCATGATTTTTAGGGAAGTGCAAAGTATCCAGCATAGGACAGTCATATTCGTCCACTATAACAACAACCGGTCCTTTTTTCTTATAAAGAGCTTTGATTAAAGCAGAAAATTTTCTGCTAATGCTACTTTTATTCAACTCTATTTCATAATTTTCAGCACAATCTTCCAAATCTTCGTCTATTAAATCTCTAAGATTTTTTAACCCGTTCTTACATGTAAAATTAGCAGCACTCGTATCCAAGCGAATAACTGGATGTTCTTTCCATTTCCAGTCGGTTTTTTCAATGGCCAGCCCTTTGAACAGTTTCTTTTCATTTGTAAAAAGAGCCTCTAAGGTTGAGCAGGTCAAGCTTTTGCCAAATCTGCGGGGGCGGCTCAAGAAAACAACCTTGTAATTATTCACCATATTGTAAATATGCAGAGTTTTATCCACATAGACATCATAGTCTAGACGGACTTGGCTAAAAGTTTGAACACCGGAAGGCAGTTTGCGGGTTGATATTATAGGCTTTCCCATATTGAATAAAATAGAAAAATGAGCAAAATGTTCGCCTTCCGGCAATATAATTATTTTTATTAAATAACTCAACTATTAAACAAAAACAACATAATGTCCCCGTCCTGCACCTCGTAATCCTTTCCCTCAGTGCGCAAATGGCCGGAGTCTTTTGCTGCGTTTAAACTACCGTACTTTTCAAAATCAGCGTAAGACAATGTTTCTGCTCTTATAAAACCCTTTTCAAAATCGCTGTGAATAACGCCTGCGCAAGCCGGAGCTTTCCAGCCTTTGTGGAAGGTCCATGCCCTCACTTCCTTTTCACCGGCTGTGAAAAAAGTTCTGAGACCCAAAATGCCGTAGCCTTTGTGCACCACCTGGTCCAAGCCGCTCTCCGCCATGCCAAGGTCTTTTAAAAACTCCGCTTTTTCCTGAGCCTCCATTGAAGACAACTCCTCTTCAATTTTTCCGCAAATAATCACCACGTCATTGCCATGCTCGGCTGCGTACTTTTTTAACTCTTCCGTATATGCGTTACCTGTCAAAATATCGCCCTCGCCAACGTTTGCGCAATAAAAAACAGGCTTTGCGGTTAACAGGGCAAGCTCAAAAATAATTTCATCAGCTATCTCGCTTTTTTCAAAATTCCGTGCCAGCTTTCCCTCACCCAAATGCTTGTTGAGCGCCTCGCACACAGCCAATCTCTCCTTTGCCTTCGCCGTTCCAATCCTTGCGTTTTTAACCTCCTGCGCAAGCCTCTTTTCAACGCTCTCCAGATCCTTGAGTACAAGCTCGGTTTCTATAATTTCAACATCCCGCAAAGGATTCACGCTTTCATGTACGTGTATTATATTATCATCGTCAAAACAACGAACCACCTCCATAATGGCTTCGCATTCTCTTATGTGCGTCAAAAACTGGTTTCCAAGACCCTCACCCTGAGAAGCCCCCTTAACAAGCCCGGCAATGTCAACAAACTGGGTAACTGCCGGCACAATGCTCCTTGGATTATAGGCCTTAACTAGAGCATTTAGCCTTTTATCCGGCACGTTTACCATCCCGACATTGGGATTTATGGTGCAAAAAGGATAATTCGCGCTTTCTGCGCCCGCATTTGTTATCGCATTAAATATAGTGCTTTTGCCAACGTTTGGCAAGCCGACAATTCCGCATTTAAATCCCATGATGGGAATTTAGAAAATTACTATTTTATTTGGTAATAAAACTTTAAAATGGAGTTTTTATGAGTAAATTAATTGCTTGGAGTGAAGAGAATTTGGCAAGTAGCGAGTTTGCCATAACTTCGGATAATTTTTATGATATGCTAGGATACTCAAAAGCGGAGTTCGGAAGGAAAAGAAAGGAATGGATTAGCAAAGTTGCGAGCGAAGACCAGGTTAAACTACTTGATGCCTCAAAAAACGAGGTGTGGGAAGTGGATTTTCGCTTGATTCAAAAGGACAATTCCGTGATTTGGCTCAGGGAAACAGGCAGGCTAACACCGGCAGAAGACGGCAAGCTGACTAAAGTTTCGCTAATTGTGAAAAATATAACGATTGAAAAGAAAAGCCTTGAAAGAGCGGAAAGCAAGGAAAGGGAAAATGCGAGAATATCCAAGGAAATAATTGATATGTGCCCGGTTGCCATGGCTCTGTTTCAAATAAAAGGAGGTGGCGCAAAGCTTTTGGAAGCGAATGAAGTTTGCTTGAGAATGTGGAACTTTAACTCTTACCAAGACGCTGCGGAGCATTTTGTCAATGTTGTTAGCGATAGCATTCCCCCTTGCCAGCCAAACGGCACAAAGTCCATTCCGCTTTCTGAAAGATTTGTTACTGTTATGAAAGAAGGCAGCGTAGAGTTCCAAACCTTTTTGCGGATAAAGGACAAGGATAGGAATGCGAAGATTTGCATAAAAAAGATTGAGCTTCCGGAAAAGATACTGGCAATCACCTACATAATGCCGGAATAAATTTTCTATATTTGTATTCGCATGATAACTCCCATGAGCAGAATTGTGGTGGCAGCCACAGAAGATAGCAAAGAGGAAACCTTGAGCAGCCTCTGCCAGTGGGGCTTATTGCACATTTTGCCGCTGCAAACCCCGGAAAACGAGCAGGTTTTGGCTGCGAAAGCCGCCTTGGCAAATGCCCAGAAGATTTTTGAAACCTTGCCCTCCAAGCCCGGCTCTGCCCCTGAAGCTGAGGAAGAAGGCGATTTGCTTTGCAAAATAGACTCCGTGATGCGGAAGAAAAAAGACGCAGAGGAAGCCTTGGCTGCAAGCTCGGCAGAATTGAAAAAAGTGGAACCGTTTGGTGATTTTGATCCTCACAGCATAAGAAAAGTTCAAAAACACGGAATACACGTAAAACTTTACCGCACGGAAGGATCCGTTCCACGCAGCAGCTCCGAATACATTGTAAAAGAATTCAAAAAAGAAGATGGTGAAGCGTTTTTTGCCGTTTTTAGCGAAAAATACATAGATTTGCCCTATACGGAAATAGCCTTGCCCCCAAAGTCTGTAGCGGAATTGAGAAAAGACAAGGCTAGCGCTCTTCAATCAATTGAGGAATGCAACAAGCAACTAGCTGCATACGCAGGCAAAAAGAAAAAAATCGGGGAGCTTGTACTGGAGGCTTCCGACAAGCTTGCGTTTAAATCCGCAGATGCCGGAATGCGCTCGGAAATAGGCGTTTGCTTTATACAAGGTTATTGCCCAAAAGACAAGCTGGCTTCGCTTAGCGAGCTTGCGGCAAAAAACGGCTGGGCAGTCATGGCGCAGGAACCTGCCAAAGACGAAGCGGTTCCCACTCTTTTGAAACACCATAAGTTTGTAAAACCTTTGGACACCCTTTACAACGCCATAAATATAAGCCCCGGTTACAGGGAAGTGGACGTGAGTCCCGTGTTTTTGCTGTTCTTCAGCATTTTCTTTGCCATGATTGTGGGCGATACTGCCTATGGTTTATTGTTTTTGGGCATAACCTTCTTTGTTTCCAAAAAGCTGAAAAGCGCGCCTCGCTATATATTCCACTTCTTATATATAATGAGCATTTCTACAATAGTTTGGGGAGTTTTTGGCGCAGGCTATTTGGGCTTGGACAAAGAAGGCGGCTTTGTTAAATCAATAGATATATTCGGAATGTTCTGGATGCCGGAGGCATTGAAGAATGCCGCGATTTGGATTCGCGACGATAACAACGTAAAATATGTCTGTTTTATAATTGCTGTGGTACACTTGACCATTGCGCATGTTTGGAACGCATGGGAGAACAGAGGCGAAAAATCAAAGGTTATTTCAAAAATCGGCTGGATTTGCATAACTTGGCTGATGTTCCTTTTAGTTTGCAACCTTATTTTGGAGCATAATTTGCCGGAAAGCGTTCTTTATTTGGGCATTGCGGGAGTTGTGCTGATTGTGCTGGGTTCGGTGCTTAGAGGCGATTGGTTCAGCATTGGAATGCTTCCTTTGAATTTGATTAACGGTCTTGTGGATATAATCAGTTATATCCGTTTGTTTGCGGTTGGCATGGCAGGTTTTTGCCTGGCAAACGCTTTTAATGGAGTAGTGGCTCCTATGCTTGATATTCCCATTATTGGGGCATTGGGCGCAGCTTTGATTATGTTTTTTGTACATGCGCTGAACATAGCTCTTGCGGTTATGGGCGTGGCAGTGCATGGCGTTAGATTGAACACTTTGGAATTTTCGAATAACATGGGTATAGAATGGAGTGGTTCGGTTTATTCTCCGTTCAAAAAGAGCATTTAACCTTCAACAAAGAGGACAAAGCATGGAACTAGAAACGATGAAATCACTGGGTATGATGGGCGCAGCGGCTGCTATTGGCATTTCTGCCGTAGGCTCTTCCATAGGCATGGGATTTACAGGTCCGGCAGCTTTAGGAGCTTGGAAAAAAGCTTATGCACAGGGTAAGGGCGCCATATTTTCCATAATGGTATTTGTGGGCTGCCCGCTTTCGCAGACAATTTATGGTTTTATTCTTATGAATGCCATAGTTAGCAAGATTAACGCGCTTCCTCCGGAAGCGACTTTCTGTAGCTGGGCGGCTTATCTTGGCGCTGGCATATTCGGCGGCTTGGGCATAGGTGCTTCTTCCTGGTTCCAGGCGGTAATTTGCGCGTCTGCCATAGACACTGTTTGCGATACCGGCAAAGGCTTTGCGAACGGCCTTATGGTTATGGGCATAGCAGAAACAATAGCATTGTTTGTGCTTGTGTTCACAATGATGAACTTGCCCTAAAAACTCATTCTAAGCGTTAATGAGAGCGGATTTAGCAAATCCGCTTCCCATTCGTATATAAAAGCGTAGTCCACCCAAAGAATTTTATTTGCGATATTAAAGGCGTAGCCCCAGCCTATGGATGGGTTTTTCCCGTCTATGCCAAAGCGCAAATCTCCGTTTTTAATAGCCCTCCATTCAAAGCCAAATCTGCTTTTGAAAATATGCCAGTCCGGGTCAAAAACAAAAAGCGTGTCTGCTACTTGATAACTCAGCAGCGAAAGCGAAACGGAAACCGGTTTGCCAAGGAGCAAGTTTCTGTGCACAACTCCGGCTTCAAAGGTTTTTGGGCGAAGAGCGTCGCTGCTTGGCAATGAGTTGTCTCTGCTTGGATTTCTGCGCCAAGAGGCTGAGAGTTTTGAGTTGAAGCCTAAGTTGCGAATTTGCAAGCCGCTTTGCCATTTTGCACTCCAAAATCTGAACCAGCCCAAATCAAAAGAAAGCGGGCTTTGGTATTTGTCCACAACGCCCCACTCTCTGCCAAGCCCAAGCCTGTCGTAGGCAATGGATAGCGAAATTCCTACGCCGTCTGCTTTGCTAAGCCTGTATCCCAAGCCGGCGTAGCCCAGCATGAAAAATGGAGCAGCGGTTCCCATGTCGTTGTCGTCTTCGTCTATGAGCAGAAAATCCGTGTCTCCTCTGAAAAGGATTGCCATTCCAATGCCCATTCTGTTGCCTGCGTTGCCTTCAATTCCAAAAGAACCGCCGGCCCTGTCCAAACTGCGGTGTTCCGCATGCAGGGCTATGTTTAAGCCTCTTTTAAAAGCGAGCATTCCCGGATTCCAGTACGCTGCGGAAAAGGCAGAGGTATCCGCAACTGCCGCGTTTCCCTTGGCAAGTTCTTTTGAGCCTGCTCCCATTCGCTCCGCAACGGCGTCCATTGAGCCTAAGGAAGCTTGTTTTTCTGCGAAAACATAAAACGCAAGAAGCAGAATTGGCCAGAATTTTGGGAGTTTACAGAGCATTTTCAATTCCCTCCCAAGCTCATTATTTTTGTCCATCCTGTGTTTCCGTGGTTGTCGCTGACTTTTATGTAATATGTTCCCATTGCGGCGTGGCGGCCATAATCGTCTTTTCCGTCCCAGAAATCTTCGCTTGGGTTTGTGCTGCGAACTGGGTCTGCCAAGCGCATGGCGTTTTTGGCTATGGTGCGGATTTTTCTCATGTCGTAGCTAAAAACTTCAATGGTTATTTTTGCGTTTTTCGAGACTTTATATGCTATCAGCGAGCTTGCACCCTCTCCTCTTAAAACGCTTGGCACTGCTCGGATTGTTTTGAGATTGTCTCCGACCGGGCTTCGGTTCATAAGGTTTTTCCATGTTTTGCCTGTGTCTGCGGAGAACAATACTCCGTTTCCGTAAGTTGCGACTGCAAGCCCCTGAACTTCGCTGTTTATAGGGAAATCGGCAACGGCAATCACAAATTCGGAATTGGGCATTTTTTGGGCAATGCCGTTTTTCAGCAAAAATCCGTAGTTGCTTTCCAAGCCAAGCGCAGCGGAAAAAGTTTCGCTTCCTATTTTCGCAACGGAATTTATGGCTGCTTTTATTCCGTTTACGGTTGTTGTTTCCGGTGGGGAATATGTTAAGGTGTCGCTGCTGTTTAAAACAAAGCTTCCGTTTTCAAATTCTGCGATTCCTGTGTTTTTTGTGAAGTATCCGTTTTCAATTCCGTAATATGATATGCAAAGTTTGCCGCCTTCGTAATGCCATATTGATTGTCCGAAATTACCATCGTTTACCAGAGAATATCCCTGTTGAAATGAATAGTTTTGTATTTCTTCGAACTGTTGTTCGTTTACCTGTATTTTGTCGATGGCATTTTTTGAAACAGCCAAGAATTCTCCGCTTGTTGTGGAGGGCATAACGGCGAAAATAAAATTACTCGCCAGGGTTGCTAGAGTGTTTGACACATTGAGAAAGTAGAAATTTTCTATTTTACTAACATGTCAGCAGAAGAAGATCTAGCCTCACTGCCAAGAGGCATGTCATTCTTCGATCAAGTAATCGAAGAAGGTGCTTATTATATTGATAAGACTTTGCTTGTCAAAGAACTTTTGGATCGCCCTTCTGCTGTCACGCTCTGCACTCGTCCACGCAGATTCGGCAAAACGCTGAATCAGACAATGCTTAAATGTTTCTTTGAAGACACTGCGCCCATAGGCGGCAAAGACACTCGGACCTTGTTCAAAGGGCTGAAGATTGAATCTGCCGGAAATAAGTATATGGAGCATCAAGGAAAATATCCGGTGATATTCCTCAGCTTTAAAGAAGTAAAGCGAGAAACCTTTGAAAGATCATATACGCAGCTAAAAAATTTCATTGCAGATGAGTTTAAACGACATAGTTATGTAGTGGGAAAAATACCAGACGACAACACTAAGAAATTATTTGAAAAATTAGCCTCACGTGAAGGCTCTATTGACGACTATTCTACATCGCTCTTGTTCCTTTGTAAATGCTTGGCAGAGTACCACGGCAAAAAAACTATAATCCTTATTGATGAATATGACGTTCCTTTGGAAAACGCTTGGGTGTGTGGATTTTACAACGAAATGATCAATTTCATTCGCCCATTTCTGAGCAGCGGGCTTAAGGATAATGCATCTTTGCAGTTTGCGGTAATTACCGGATGTTTGCGAGTCTCAAAAGAAAGCATCTTCACAGGCCTCAACAACCTTACTATAATATCAATACTCAGCAACGAATACTCGGAATACTTCGGCTTCACGCAGCATGAAGTTGATGCGATATTGAAATACTATGGCTTGGAAGGTAAACGGCAGTTGTTGAAAAATTGGTATGACGGCTATATGTTCGGCAATACGGAAGTATATAACCCTTGGAGTTTCGTGCATGCAGTGACAAATTGGCGTATAGCCATAGATGCGCTTCCCAGCCCACATTGGGTAAACACCAGCAGCAATAGCATAGTTCGCAAGATGATAGATACCGTAAAAGGCGAAGCAAAGACTGAGCTTGAAACTTTGATGATTGGAGGGACAATCTCAAAGGTTATTCATGAGGATATAACTTATGACGAAGTTTACAAAAACGCAGATAATATTTGGAACTTCATGTTCTTCACTGGATACTTGAAAAAAGTCGGGCAGACTGTTAATCATAAAGAGGAAATTGTTGTAGAGCTAAAAATTCCTAACAAAGAATTGGACATTATTTTTGTCAGAAAGATACAGGAATGGTTCAATGAACGAGTCAATCAAAAAGACTTTAGTAAGTTCCATGACGCGATCTTGAGCGGCAATGCGGCTGTTGTGCAGGAAGAATTGGGAGACTTCCTTCTGGATACCATAAGCTACATGGACGGCAAGGAAGATTTCTATCACGGGATAATGCTCGGAGTTCTTTCTGGAATCCATAATTACAATTTGAAATCAAACCGAGAAACTGGCCTTGGCAGGTGCGATATTGTTATGAAGCACAGCAGCGGCCGTGGCAAAGCGGTGATATTTGAGCTAAAATGGACTTCGGATATGAAGGAAATTGAAAAGAAACGTGATGAAGCATTGAAGCAGATAATAGATGGCAAGTATGCCGATGAATTGAGAAACGAGTGCTACAACGATGTGATTAAATACGGGGTTGCATTCTGCCAAAAAAGCTGTGAAGTCGGGAAATTGGATTAAAACTTTGCATACTTTCTCTCCATTTCAGAGCAGAATTTTCTACCTTCCTTGAATGCTTCGGGCTTTGGAACTTGCTACTTATGCTATAAAAAACTGCCGCCCTAACCCTGCGGTTGGAGCAGTTATTGTAAAAAACGGAGAAACAATAGGCGAAGGCTATACGCAGGAACCTGGCAACGCGCATGCGGAAATTGCCGCTTTGAAGAATGCGGGCGAAAATGCGAATGGCGCAGAATTATATGTTACATTGGAGCCGTGCAGCCATTATGGCAGAACTCCTCCTTGCACAGACGCTATAATAAAAGCGGGAATTAAAAAAGTTTATTACGGTTATTTGGACCCGAATGGCTTGGTGAGCGGAATTGAAAAATTGAACGAGGCCGGGATTGAAACGGCAAAGGAAAATTTAGACGGGTTGGTGGATGATTTTTATGAATCTTATGCGTGGTTTGCGCAAAACAAAACGCCATATGTCACATTGAAAATAGCCCAGACTATGGATGGGTTTATTGCTAATGATGATAAAACATCGTTGCAAATTACGGGTGAAGAATCGCAGGTTGCGCTTCACAGGTTGCGCAGTTTTTGCGATGCGGTTGTTGTTGGCGGCGGGACTTTTCGCTGTGATAATCCGCAATTGACGGTTAGGAAGGTGAAGGGAGCAAATCCGCAGAGGATTGTTTTTAGCAGGAACAATTTCAGCGGCGGAACTTTTGAAGAGAATTGGCGTTTGATGCTTGCGCAGTGCGCTGAAAAAGGGATGCATCATATTTTGGTTGAAGCTGGCGCTTCTCTTGCGAAGAATTTGTTTGAAATTCCGGGCAGTTTTAACAGGTTTTTGCTATGGACTTCGCCGCTCAGGGTTCACAAAGGGTTGCGCTGGGAAATGCCGAAAAATTTGGCTTTAAAGCGGACTTATATGCAGGGTGAGGACTTTTGCGGAGAGTTTTCTGCGTTAATCATTTAGGTATTTCCAAAGACAAATTCTCGCAGCCGCTTTCGGTGATTAGCAAGTCATCTTCCAAGCGGATGCCTAGGCTTTCGCTGTAAAAAACGCCGTCTATTTCAAGCTCAAAATGGCCGTAAAGACCCGGCTCGTTTGAAATTAGCATTCCGGGTCTCAAAGGATTTTTCAAATAATCCCTGTTTTTTGGGCCTTCATGCACAATGTCCCCTATTAAATGGCTAATGCCGTGCGGATTAAAAAGGTAGTTGCGCTTCATTTTTCCGCCTGCGCCGGTGAAACGTTTTTTCAAAGCGTCTTCCAAAAAAAGCCAAGCCTCTTTATCCAGATTTTTTAAAAGCAAACCGGCTTTGACATTTTTTTCATGGAATTTTTGCGTGTCCAAAACAATGTCGTAAAGCAGTTTTTGCAAAGGGTTGAATTTTCCGCTTGCGGGAATGGTGCGGGAAATATCGCAGCAAACTGTGTTGTATTTGCAGCCGAAGTCCAAAAGAATCAAATTTCCCTTTTCAATAGCGCAGTCTTTTTTTGTGTAATGAATTGTGCAGGCGTTTTCTCCGGCTGCCACAATGCTTGGAAAAGAAAGCCCCGTGTTTGTTTTGCGCAACATAAAGCATTCAAGGTCCGCAGACAAAACCCTTTCGTTTTTGTACTTGGAAATGCGAGGCAGAATTTTTAAAAAAGCGTCTTTTGCAATTCTTTGCGCACGCCTGGCAAATGCTATTCTCTCCGGCTCCAAAACAACTCTCTGCTCAAAGTGGATGCTTGAAACATCGTTGACTTTTAATTTATAGCGCAAAAGTTTGTGGCGTATAACCTCGTTTGAATAAATATGCTTTATTTTTAAATCTGCTATTTGGTTTTTAAGCCACGAACTGAACGCTTTTACCGAAAAAAACATTTCAAATCCGGTGATTTCTTTTATGCGCTGCTCCGGCAAGCCAAGCTCTACCCCATTCCAAAATTCCTTTTTCGCGTCTTTTTCCGGCAAAAACAAAGCTTCTTTTTTTGTGAAAGGATTGAGCGCTAAAATAGCGCCGTTCTGGTTTATGCCGGTCAAATATAAAAACTCCGGATTTCCAGAAGCGTAAACGCACAAAGAATCGAGTTTTTTTAAGTGTTCTTGCCTGCGTTTGGCGTAAAATAATGGAGCCTTGAGTCCAAGACCCTCGGAAAAAAACACCTGTGAGTAGGCTTTAAAGAGGTTTTCCATTGCTAAAATGTAGTAAATTGTTTTATTTTCTATATTCCTAGTATGATTTATACGCAGCGCAACATAAGCGCAATCCTTCTTTTTTTGATTTCTGTGGCTTTTTCGCAAGAAGCCATAAGATTTGAAATCCCGGCGGATTTTGCCCCTGATCCGGAGGTTAAGCAAAAGCCAGACACCATACAAAAACTTGGGCTTGCCAACAACCTTCCCCTTAATTTAGCGCTGCTTTCAACAAAAGACACTGCGAGCTTTGAGACTTACTCCCGCAGGCTCGCCCTTTTGCAAGACAGCATTTCGGCGACTTATAGAACGATAGACGCAGTAAAAAGAAATTCGATATCCTTTATGCCGAAGCTTGCGCCCAGAGACGAATTTGAAAAACAATCGGAATACGATACCCGCAAGTTTAACTGGGAAAAAGAGCTTTACGAAAGAACGGAGCGCGATACCAGATCCCTGACCATGCATTTGGAAGAGCTTGAAAAAGCAAAAAAGAAAATTGAAGGGCATCAAGCGTCATTGTACGGCTCGGTTAGCATAATATCCAACCCGGAGGCAGCTTCAATATGGATAGGCAAAGACGAAATCGGCGCGACTCCGGCGGATTTTGACTATTTAGTTCCGGGTACGGCAAAGATCAGCGTTCGCAAAGAGGGTTATATTCCTTGGGACACAACATTTCAGGTGGCTCCGGGAGCTAAATTCAAGTTTAGCGTGGTTCTTGAAGAAACTAACATATTTAGCTCGGCAAATGAGATTGATTTTGTCAGTTTTTTAAAGCGGGATGCTACAGCGGTGGGTTATGAGTCGAGAATAAAGACCATTGAAGCCCGCAAGGTTCAGGTAGACGAGGAAATAAAGCATATTCTGGAAGATTTTGCGAAAAACTATCCGCCGCTCGAGCCTCAACAACCAGATGAAACTTCAGATGCTTTCAAAAATAGGCATGAAATTTGGACAAGGGAAGGCATGCGCCAAGTTGCGGATTTTCAGAGAAAGCACATAGCTTACAAGCAAAAGCTTGACCGTTGCATAGCCGTGCTGAACGATTATATTATAGCTACACAGTGCTCTTATATTAACGAAGTGGCGCTGGGCGCGAAAATAGAGTTGGGCGCTTATGATCCGGACTATGAGCAGTTTGAGCTTGTAGCACAGGACAGCGCAAATAAAAAAACTCCGTTTTATTTTAAAGGCGTGGTAGGCATTCCCAGAGACACTGCGAGGACTATAAACCGTGCTGATCCTGGCATTACTGTTAATTTGCAGATTATAAATTATCCTTTTGGCGAAGTTAATTTGGCTATGTCCAAGCTGTTGCTTTCGAGGAATGGTTTGGATTTTGATGTTTACGGTTCTTTTGGAGAAATAGAGCGATACAAGCTTGAAGAGGGTTATGCTGGTTGGAAGCTTCGCGCGGATTCCCTTTTGACCGGCAAGTTGCGGCCTCAGAATTTGGATTACAATTATGCTATGGGCAAGGCGGCTGTGCGTGAGGCTACGGCTCCGGAGAAAGAATCCGGCGGCGGTCTTGGCTGGCGTGGATGGACCAGGATAATTGCGTTTACCGCAGCAGCAAGTTTCACCGGGCTTGCGGTGTACAAGCATTTGGATGCTCAGGACAAGAAAGATGACAAAAAAAGATTGGAAGAGGATAAGTATCCGGCTGATCCTGACGATTGGAACAAGAAGCACAATAAAGCTAAGAAGTCCGTTGAAGACGCAGAATCCAGTCGAAATACTTTCGGCATTGTAGCTGGCGTATTTGCCATTGGCGGAGTTGCGACATTTTTCTTTTAGATGTATTAGTAATAGGCGGCGGGCACGCCGGAATTGAGGCGGCGAATGCGGCGCAGAAAATGGGCTTGAAAACTGCGCTTATGGTTTTGGATAAAAAAAGCATAGGGCGAATGAGCTGCAACCCGGCAATAGGCGGCGTTGGCAAAGGGCAAATGGTGCGCGACATAGACGCAATGGGCGGCCTGATGGGAATTTTAGCCGATAAGGCCGGCATAATGTTTCGTACGCTGAATTCGAGCAAAGGCCCAGCCGTGTGGGGCAATCGCGCCCAATGCGACATGGATTTGTACAGTGAATTAGCGCAAAAAATGTTAAATGTGGAAATAATTGAAGGCGAAGCAACGTCGTTAAAAAAAAACGGTGAATTTTGGCATGTAAACAACATACATGCCAAATCCATTATCATCGCAACAGGCACGTTTTTAAATTCAAAAATGTTCACAGGCATGGACAGGGTAGCAATCGGCGGCAGAATAAATGAGAAAAGTTCAGACCACCTGCCCTTGTCACTGCGAAATTTAGGCATAAAAACACGTCGCTTAAAAACCGGAACGCCAAGCCGCATAGATCCTGCAAGCGTTGATTTTTCCAAATGCGAAACGCAAACAGGAGATTTAAGCCCTTGGACATTCAGCAGCAAAACAAATGCAACGGATTTATGCAACTCTGCAAAATGCTATTTAACCAGAACAACAAAAGAAACTCACAGAATTTTAGAAGCCGCCTTTGAAAGAAGCCCGCTTTTCACCGGCAAAATCCAAGGTCTTGGGCCCCGCTATTGCCCAAGCATAGAAGACAAAATAAAACGTTTCGCAGACAAAGACAGTCACCAGCTTTTTTTGGAACCGGAAACTCTAAGCGCAAAGAGAATGTATGTAAACGGATTTAGCTCCAGTTTGCCGGAAGATGCCCAAATAGAAGCGATGCGCACAATACCTGGCCTTGAAAATGCAAAAGTTTTGCAAATAGGCTATGCTGTTGAATACGATGCTATAGATGCCACAGAATTGCACCCGACTCTTGAATGCAAAAAGTTTCCCGGCCTGTATTTCGCAGGGCAGGTGTGCGGCACAAGCGGCTATGAAGAAGCTGCCGCTCAGGGCATAATTGCAGGCATAAACGCTACGCTCAAAATAAAAGGCGAGCCGCCCTTTGTGCTTTCTAGGGCAGATAGTTACATTGGAGTGCTGATAGACGACATTACCACTATGGAGTGGAATGAACCATACAGGATGTTCACAAGCCGTGCTGAATATCGCCTGTTTTTGCGCTCGGACAATTCCGAGGCGAGGCTTTGCGAAAAGGCGTACAAAATAGGCATGCTGACAAAAGAAGAGTGGCAAAGTTATGAGCAGGAAAAGAGCAGGGTAGCGGAGGCTAGAAAATTTTTGAGCGAGAATTCCGGAACCCCTGAGCAAATCGCACCGGTTTTAGCGGAGAGCGGCCAGGCTCCGGTAGCGGAGCGAACAAGGTGGCTGGCTATTTTAAAGCGCCCAGGCATTAAAGCGGAAGATTTTTTTGAAGCGGCGTGTCCTCAAATTCCCTTGACAAGAAAAGAAAAATGGCATATACTTTCCGAAGAACTTTACAGCGGATTTTTCATCCGTGCCGCAGAGGAAATAGAGAGTTTGCAAAAAATGGCAAACTTCAAAATTCCGCCGAATTTTGATTATAGCAAAGTAACTGCACTCAGCATTGAAGCTCGCCAAAAACTGAACGCAGCGATGCCGCTAACATTGGGTGCTGCGGCAAAAGTTGCGGGAGTTAGGGCAGGAGATGTAGCGGTGCTGAGAAGAGTTTTTCTATATTCTAAGTTATGAGCAGCGGGAATATCACTGTAAAAAAAGTAATAATGGGTTCGCAAGAGGACATTGACAGCGATGCTGGTTTTGTTGATGGAACTCCGCAATACAGGTGGGATCAGTTTTGGAAACTGATTGCGGCGACAAATGTTTTTACCAAGCATTATGCCGATTTTTCCAAGCCTCTTAGAAGGGACATTGTAAATATAATAAGGGCTTAGTTATGGAAAGTGACGGTATAAATATTCCAACTATATCAATGCAAGATTTGATAAAAAACAAGAAAGCCAGCGGAAGGCATAAAGATTTGGCAGATGTAGAGATTTTAGAAAAAATTTTGAGCCAGTCCTAACGACCTTGTAATTGATCTTGCGCCATTTGTCGAAATAAGGTGCAATCATCGTAATCTGGAATAAACCGATATTCTTTTGATTTAGCGAGGCATTCTTCAGCGTCTTTGGCATTTGGTACTGCGGCAAAAGTTGCGGGAGTTAGGGCAGGAGATTCCGTGTGGCTTTCTCAAGCGCAAATGGCAGAACTTTTCCAAACCAGCACGCAAAACATAACTCAGCATATAAAAAACATCTATTCTGAGGGTGAATTGGAAGAAAATACGACTTGTAAGGATTTCTTACAAGTCGTAAATCGTGGATTTAAAGGAAAAATTCAAGACAATATAAAACACTACTGCCTTGAACTGATTATCACTGTTGGATACCGTGTGAAATCTCGTATAGGCACTCAATTTCGTCGTTGGGCAACCGAAATTCTTTTGATTTAGCGAGATGTTATTGTCGCAGGACTTGGTTTTGGTGAAGTTATGGATAAGAACCATAAAGAACCTGCTTGGGAAAAGCATTGGGCTAATAGGGGAATTTTAAAGAAAGTGCCTATACCGTTTGAAGACCTTATAGACGAAATGTGGCTGAAGGAAGAGCTTGAGCAGACTTCTATTTTTACGGTTATTTAAATGTCAGAAATATCTGAGGTACTTATTATGAATCATGAATATGTTGGTAGGGCATTTAACAATTCTTGAGCTTTTGCATTACCTTGCTCTGTAGATTTCATTAGCCAATAACGAGCTTCTTTATAGTCTGGTTTATTTTTACCAATACCTTTGTAATAAAATCTTCCCAAATAATATTGTCCACAAGCACTGCCTTGTTCAGCGATTTTTTTGAAATTCTGAAACAACTCAGGTCTTTGATCAATCCACTCTTCTATATCTTTATTCAAGAACTTGGACATAATACCATTAATCCAAGAAGAATTCGCTGAATCCGCTATACTTTGTTCTGCAGCTTTCAGTATATATTCTACTGCTTTATCGTAATCAGGTTTATCTAGCCCCAAACCTTTGTGGTAAAATGAAGCCAAACCACATTTCCGCCAACCATTGCTTTGCTCGGCTGTATTCTTAATCCATTTAAATAAGTAAGTACTACGCTGCTTGACTAATTCTGCTATTTCTTTATAAGTCTCATACTTTGATTCATCTCTTATAATTTCACAAAGAAAGCTCATATTTCTGTCGCGTCGTTCAATGAATTCATGAAGCCAATAAAGTGCTTTGTCATAATTCGATTTATTTAAGCCATAATCGTTGCAATAATATTTTGCCAGATCCATTTGTGCATGGTTATAACCTTGTTCGGCGGCTTTCTGAAGCCAATAAAGTGCTTTATCATAATCCGGTTTATCTTGGCCCTTACCTTTGAGATAATAATCTGCCAGACCATGTTGCGCTGTATCCAAACCTTGTTCGGCGGCTTTCTGAAGCCAATAAAGTGCTTTATCATAATCCGGTTTATCTTGGCCCTTACCTTCGAGGTAATAATCTGCCAGATCATGTTGCGCTGTATCCAAACCTTGTTCGGCGGCTTTCTGAAGCCAATAAAGTGCTTTATCATAATCTGGTTTGTATTTTGTAGTATCGCATCTAAATCCTAAATAGTAATTTCCCAAATCATGCATCCCTTTTGCATTACCTAACTCGGCAGACTTTCGGAGCCAATAAAGCTCTTCTTTATTTGTGACATTTCGAAAAGAATAAGGAAACAGAAGTAAATATAACGCTTCAGCGTACAATGTCGTTAAGTTCTTAATATATGGGTGGTGTTCTTTGTATTTCTTCGTACTTTCTTGGAGCCAATTTTCTATAAATTTATCTAATGTTTCAGGTTTTTTTTGAAATAAATCATTAAATATTTTTTGAATAGTCGTTGTGTCATCGTTTTTAAATTCAGAATAATATGTTTCAATGAAATATAATTGTTCTAGAAAGATTACTTTTTCTTCTAATATTTTAATATTATCCAGTACAGCTACTATCTGTTCCTTCTTAATCACATCGCAAAAATAAATTTCTTGCTTTTCTAAATTCCTGTTAATAACATCTTTAACCAATTCAGGAAGTTCTTCAGGTGGAACTTTTACAAGCAAACCTATTTCTTTCGCTATTTTTGCATTTACAAAACTTTCTAAATCATTCTTCTTTTCTATTCGAATATTAATTTTATCTACGCTATCAAATTTTTTAAGCAATTCTTTAAGCTCATTTACATCAATTTTATCTACCGTAGTATCTAATACACTCAGTTCGCCAAATTTATTCGCACCACTTGCATCTAATAATGCCTCTTTGTTTAAAATAAGTTTCCGCCCATCAACATAGCCTTCTATGTCTCCATAATTTTGTAATTTAGTTGCTGGCAATACGCCTGTTTTAAATTTATCATATAATAGCTTAGTTGCTTGAGACGAGTCTCTGCCTCTATAATCGTCAATTTTAAAATTCCGATATTGCAACGACTCAGTTGACGGAAATAAAAGTATAATCCTGTCAATGTTCCATATAGGATTGTCAACAATTTTTATACTTTTTGCTTCTAATAATCTTTTAATAACGTCAGGTGACTTGCTAACAATAACAGACGATTTATTATCACTCCAAAAATATTTAATGTTGTTTATTATTTCTTCATAATATTTTTCAGCTAAAATGTAGGCGTACAACCGCTGGCTAAATTCTTTATCTGCATTTGACTGCTTAAAAAACTCCCTGCGTTTCACAAGCGATATTTCAGGCTTTTCATTGAATATCACATCGTTTATTAAATGATATACAATAAAATATTCATAGAAAAGTTTGTGCTGAAAATGGAAATTAGATTCCCCAATAATAAAAAGCCGTTCTTTTTGAGTCGGGTATTTACAAAGTATGTTTCTATACTCTTCGCTTGGCAATAATAAACGACCATCTTCCTTATTATACATTTTAAATGCAATTTTTCCCAGAAATGACATCATCTCTGTTTTATAATCTTCCTCGTCTTTTTTTGTTATTTTTACATTCAAATCTTCTACTTTTTCATTCGCTGTTACTAATTTGCCAAATTCATGTTTAATGCGATCTTTTACAATCGCATGCAAACCAACTTCATGCGTTAGATGATTAAATGTATTGCCACCATCTTTATAAAGAAGATTTATATATTTAATGAAAAAAGGTATTCGCAAAATGGACTCTTCTTTTTCTTTCTTTTTAGCCTCTTTTAAATGATTACGTATTTCGTCCAAAAGTTTATATTTATCTCTTATGCCAGTTTGCATTTCTAATTCATCAGCATTTGCATATTGATTAAATTTATCAATGTTAATATATCTTTTCTCAACTTGCTTATAATCAAAATAAGCTATCTTTATTACATCAACAGGTTGTGGCGTACTCTTTCCCTTAATACTTATAGAAAGCTCTTTTAATGCTTTATCTTCATTTTCCAGCATATCAATCCGTGATGTTACTACTATTCTAGATATATTCATATCTTCTAAAATGTCATTAATATCTTCAAAAAGTTTATTTAAAATATTTGCTGCTGATTCTGAACCAGTGTGGTATTCATGGCATTCATCAAAACCATCTAACAACAAATATTTTATTTCAGTACTACCTTCATCTTTTCTCTTTTTTATATCAGAAATTAAGTCCTTAATTGATTTATGATTAAATGTTGTATAGTATATGCCACAAGTTACAATTGGGAGACAGTTTACAGGCATTTTATCATTTTTATGTCTTTCAGTTCTTTTCTGCAATACTAAAAGTCTGTATGCTAAATAATGTAAAAGTCGGGATTTTCCCATTCCAGCTTCTGCGTATATTGTTAATACGCGATTATGCATTTTCTTATCAGTCTCATCATTAGTGATATATTCTAATAACTCCTTAAAAGTCATTTTTGCTTCTTTTGCTTTTGATTTTGGAAATTCTTTGCCATCAAATTTGCACTTTATAAACTTGGGGTGAATATATTCAATGAATTCTTTGCGAAAATTATTAAATTCATAATTATTAAAACCAGGTACTGTTGCTAAAGACGCTAAAATATTTTTCTCATCAGGGCTCATGAATATATTGCTAAATTTATTTTTAAATAATGGGAATATAATAGTGCTTGCTATCCATTTTATAACAAACCAAATAAACTCTAATATTTTAAATTCAGGGGAATCCATAAATTACCTAAGCACTCTTCCAATCCACAATGTTTTTCTTTTTACTGTCAAATTTAACACCTAGCTTAATAATCTTTTTCGCACTGCGCTTTTTGCCCAAACTCTTATACGCAACCGCATAACCATTTTCCTCAATCTGCTTCAATGCGCTCGCAACACTCTTGTCCTTTTTAAACTCCATAATGTAAACATAATCGCTAAACTCAATAACTCCATCCACACTGCCAAGCGCACTGTGCACCTCAACATTGCAACGAACTCCAAGCATATTCAAAATGTTCGCTACCGCAAACTCAAAATAATACTCTTTTATTTTGGAAATTAAACTATAATCAACACGTTGTAAATAAACTTTCAGTATTTCTATAAAATCTTTTACATTGCCTGCCTCCAAAGCACCTAGCAATCTTGCCCCATAATTATCACTATCTTCTATGCTGGACTTTCCAAAATATTGCGCCAAGAATTTCGCAAACGAACTCTTGACTTCGCCATTAGGATAATTAAGAGTGTATAAAACCATCTTTTTGTCATAACTTGATATGGTCAAATAACCCGCCTGATAAAGAAATGGTATTAAGGAAAGCGAATCTTTATCGTATTTCGCAAAGGCCTCTGCGCTTAGTTTCCGGTTCTTCATGCTGAACAACTTTTCCGGCTGACTCTTCACATAATCGACCAGATAACTCGGAGTTCCCGTTTCCGACCAGAACGGTTTGAATGCAAATCTATTCAAAAAATGCTTTATTATGCTCGTTGGGTTATACACGGAAATGCTGTCTTCGGAAAAATGATAACCATTGTAATAACTTTTCAATTCGGAAAGATATTCTTCTTTCGTTTTCAAATCCAAATGCTTAAAACCCTCTTCTATCTCAATATTGAAATTCTTTTCCAACTCTTCCTGCGTTATGCCGCACAGAGCACAAAAATCCGGGTGCATGGAAATATCTTCCGGCTGGTTCATTCCGCTGAACAGGCTTACCTGCGAAAATTTTGTCACTCCGGTTATGAATACAAACTTTAAATATTTATCGCAACCTTTGAGAACCTTGTAAAACCCCTGCAACTCTTTGCGGATAAGCTCGTGATTTTTAGGAAAGTTCAACGTATCCAGCATGGGACAGTCATATTCGTCAACAATAACAACAACCGGGCCTTTCTTCTCATAAAGTGCTTTGATTAAAACAGAGAATTTTCTGCTAATGCTATTTTTCTTCAATTCCAAACCATAACGTTTGGCGCAATCTTCCAAATCTTCATCTATCAAATCTCTGAGATTTTTCAATCCGCTTTTGCAAGTAAAATTTGCAGAGCTGGTATCCAAGCGAATAACTGGATATTCTTTCCATTTCCAGTCGGTTTTTTCAATAGCCAAGCCTTTGAATAATTTTTTTTCATTTGTAAAAAGCGATTCTAAAGTTGAACATGTCAAGCTTTTGCCAAACCTGCGGGGGCGGCTTAAAAAAACAACCTTGTAATTATTCACCATATTGTAAATATGCAGGGTTTTATCTACATAAACATCATAATCAAACCGAACTTGGCTAAAAGTTTGAACACCGGAAGGTAATTTACGAGTAAGCATACTGATAATATAGAAATTTTCTATCTTCCCCATATCGAAAAATATTTCTTTGTTGGCGTGGCTGGTGTTGGAATGAGCGCTCTTGCTCAGTTCCTGGCAGGGAAAGGCATTGAATGCAGCGGCTCGGATAGACGCTTTGCAGGCGAAGAAGGACTTGCAATAAAAAAACAACTTGAAGAATCGGGAGTTAAATGCTTTTTGCAAGACGGAAGCGCGATAAGCAAAAATTTGTCCGCAGTTGTGGTTAGCACTGCTATTGAAAACGAAAATCCTGATACGCAGGCTGCGCAAAAATTGGGCGTTCCAATTATGCACCGCAGCGAACTGCTCGCAAAAATAACAAGCGAAAATAAAACCATAGCTGTTAGCGGAACAAGCGGAAAAAGCACAGTGACCGGAATGATTTGGCATATGCTGAACGAATGCAAAAAAGACCCAAGCCTCTTGAGCGGCGCAGGGCTTAGTATTTTGGAAGAGCAAGGCAAAATAGGCAACGCAGTTGCCGGCAGCGGATGGCTC
>WQTK01000322.1 GCA_009786285.1 Candidatus Fibrimonadales bacterium
TGAACAAATTTCAGTGTTTTTTCCACTAGCCACTCCCCACTAGCTACTAGCCAAGCAACGAAATCCGAGTTAATCATTGCTTACTATAGAAAATATTTTCTACATTTATGTTATGAAACATCTTTTACTCATTATAAGCTTGCTCCTGCTTTGCTCTTGCGACGTGCACGATGATGGCAGCAGTTATAAGAATTTCAGCTATGAAATGCGTGGCGTTTGGGAAAGAATAAACAGCGAGCCTTGGGATGAGCCTGCTCAAATAGAGATTGGCTATGATAATATAACCATAACTGGCACCATCTATCATTTTGGGAACCTTCCTAAAGGAGTGAAACTGGAAGCTTATGCCGATTCGGGTTTCATACGTATAAAAGCCAGAGACGAGTGGCAAAGCCCTGTGTATTACAAGCTTTGGCCAGAGTACGGTTCTTACACTAAAAACATATTGACTTTAATAGACAGCAATTATACGGACATAGATTTTAAATTGACAGAGGTTGAATACGAAGATAACGCCGATTATACAGATTTCTGATTTTCGTAAAATTTTCAGGTTCTTTTCTAAAGTCCGCATCGTCTTTGCGAATGTCGTATAGGCCGCTGTTTGCGGTTTCTTTGTTTTTCAATCCGTCTATATTAATCTTAAAATATTCTCCAACAGCGTTTATAATCATATTCGCTGCGTTTATTTTTGCTTCTGCGCTGTGACCTGCTATGTGCGGTGTGGCTATTTTAACCAAGGGCAAAAGAGTTGTGTCTATATTCGGTTCATTTTCCCAAACATCTATAACCGCTCCGCCCAAATGCCCGCTTTGCAAAGCGCGCCTCAAAGCTTCGCTGTCGCATACCGCGCCTCTTGCTGCGTTTATTAGCCATGCTCCTTTTTTCATTTTCCTAAAGAATTCATCATTTGCCATATGCCAAGTGTCTTCTTGAAGGGGGCAGTGCAGCGTTATTATATCTGCGTCAAAAATATTGTCGTTCAAATTTTTTGGCGGGTCGCAAAAAAACATTTTCATTCCCAGTTTTTCCGCTGCTTTTTTCACTTCTCCGCCGGTAGCCCCAACTCCTACAATGCCAAGCGAAGAAGCTCCAATTTCAATTAGCGCAGAGTTTACATATTCCGCAACGGACTTTGCATTACTGCCATGTGCGGTTGCACGGAAAATTCCGTGTTGCTCGCAAAAATCAGTATCTATATGCTCAAAGCCCGATGTTACGGTTCCTATGAACTTCACATTTGTGCCGAGCAATGTTTCTGCTCCGTATTTTCTGGTTGAGCGAACGATTAAAGCTTGTGAGTCTTTGAGGTTTTCTTTTGTGATGTCGCGTGAACTCAAGTATTGAACAACAAAATGCGGCTCAAATATGCCGTGCAAAGAGTGAATTGCTGAATCTATTGTTATCATAACCCTAAAAGTTTATTGAAATATTTTTGCACTCTGGTTTTAGCTAGATTTATTTTATCGGGTTCAGGAATGGAGCCAAAAATATCGGGATGCTTGGATGCGCTTAAAACTATAAAATCATCTTTTAACTTTTCAAAACCACTCCTGTCAAAAGGAACATCTAAATTGCCAAAATAATATGGAAGTTTAGGGATTACATCTTTGAATGCATCTACATAGCAATAATAAGGCAGTTTTTCCGGTTCAATGTAAATTGTGTTGGCAGTATCTTCTTTTATAAAAGTGCGGGAACGCTTTAGCGCATTGATGTCTCGCATGGCAAAAAATTTAAACTTGCTTTTTTTCGCTGAAGGGTATTTTGAAATATATTTGCAAACATAGTCAAAATCCGAAATTGAGAATTCTTGTTTTTCCAACGTTCTGAATTTTCTTTTTGCTATCTGCTCGTAATTTGTGCCATTCGCATCTCTTTTGTAAACCGCCGCAACGATTGGAAAACCGCAGTTCTTGGATGTGTCTGCGAATTCTGTGCTGTTGAAAACCACGGCATCTAAAAGAGCATAGTTTTGCATTAATGGTTTTAATGTTTTAAAATTTGTTTGCTTGACTAAATAAGAAAGCGGATGCAGAATGGCAATGTAAACAGGACAGAGCTTTGCAAAAGCAAGCATAAAAGAAAGCCCAAGGTCTCGTGTTTTTATGGATTCATCAATATCGCAAGGCGTAGCTTTGATTTTTTTCTTTGCCTGGGAAGTAACGTCGTTGTAAGGAGGATTTCCAACGATTACCAGTTTTTCATTTTCGCCGATTCCGTATTTTAAACGGGAAATGTTGGATAGCATATTTATTTTTTTTATGTTTGGAAAATTTTTGCTAGCTGTTTTCAATGCGCTTGAATCGATATCTGCGCCTATGAAACGTACATTTTTTTGCGGAAAAGTTTCTGCTAAAAAAGCCCCATCGCCGCAAGCGGGTTCAAGGACAACGTCTGCAAAATTTCCTTTTACATTTTTTGCCAAAGTTTTGTAAACCAATTTTACCAAATGCGGCGGGGTATAAAAGCTACCCAGGTTTATTTTCTGCATCAGCCTACCTTAGTACCAGTCCTGCGCCGGCAATTTTTTCACGCAGCCTTGTGTGAACGGCGTTTATCTCTTCGTCTGTGAGCGTGCGATCAGGAGCTTGGTAGTAAAAGCGGTAGAGCAGATTCTTTTTGCCCGCAGCAATCTTTTCGCCTTGGTACACGCTCAAAAGCTCAATGCCAGACAAATATTTGGGATTAAAGCCCTTGAATTTTGAAAGCAACTCCGCATGGGTTGCAGATTCTTCCGCTTCAATGGAAACATCGCGCCCAATAATCATCTGCTTGGAGAATTCCTTGAAAGAAACGGGCTTTAAAAACTCGGTTTCCAAAACGGATAAATCAATTTCGCAAACAAATGTGTTGAACTTTATGTCAAATTTATTTTGAACCGCTGGGTGTAACTCTCCGCATGAGCCCAAAATCTTTTTGCCGATTTTTAGAGCGGCAGAGCGACCCGGATGCAAAAATACTTCGGGATTTTCCGGTGCTTCAAAGGTTACGGATATTTTCAGCCTTTTGAAGAATGCGCTCAGCAATCCTTTGAATGCAAAAAAGTCCGCTTTGGGTTCTGCAAAAACTATCGCAAGCATAGGGATTTCTTTGAAGCCAGGGTCTTTTTCGTTTGCTGTTTCCGGTGTTGGGAATTGCGCTTTTGATACTTCAAAAAGGCGCACGGACTTTTGATGCTTTGCGTTTTCTGCTGCGCTGAAAATCAAATTCGGCAGCAAGCTGGTTGGCAGCACCGCAAGCTCTTCGCTCAAAGGGTTGAGCAGGGGAGCCGGGTTTGCCCTTTTGTCTTCGCTCTCTCCGAATACCCACTCGGTTTTCTTTTTGCTGGTAAAGCGAAGCGATAGGCATTCGTGCAAGCCAAGCGCAGAAAGAGAATTGCGAATTTTTCGGTTTATTTTTTCTTGCGCCGGCAGTTCGTTTGGCTCGGCTTTGAAGCTCGGAATGTCGTAGGGGATTTTGTCGTAGCCTGTTAACCTTGCTACTTCTTCGATTAAGTCTGCTTCACGTTCTAGGTCGAAACGCCAGCTTGGAATCGCATTTTCTTTTATGCCTATTCCTTCTAAAAGTTTTTTCGCTTGCTCTATTGGAACTTTTATGCCAAGCAATTTTTCAATGCGTTCTTCACGTAATTGTACATTCGGGCGTTTTGGCAAATGTTCTTGGGAAATGAATTCCAATTTTTGCTCTGATACTTTGCCGCCTGCAAGCTCTGCGATTAAGGAGCAGGCGTAGTCACAGGCATAACTTTGCAATTCAAAATCCACGCCTCTTTCAAAACGGTAGCTTGAATCTGTGGATATGCCGAGTCTCTTGGCTTGTTTGCGAACTACGGTTGGGTTAAAGAATGCAGCTTCCAGAAACACTTCTTTAGTCTGGTCTGTGATTTCGGATTCCACACCGCCCATCACACCTGCAACGCAAGCTGGGCGATTGCCATCGCAGATGGCCAGGTCTGTGCTTTGCAAAAGGTGTTCCTTGTGGTCAAGGGTCGTGATTTTTTCGCCGTCTTCTGCAAAGCGAACCTTTACTTCACCGCCGCTGAGCCGCCCTAAATCAAAGCTGTGCAACGGCTGGCCTATGTCCATAAGAACGAAATTTGTGATGTCAACAACATTGTTTATCGGGTTCATGCCTATGGCTTTCAATAATCTTTGCAACCATTCCGGGCTAGGCTCAATCTTCACATCATTTATAACACGGCCAACATAATGTGGGCAGGCGGCGGGGGCGTTGATGGTTAATTTTATGGGTGATGTGTTTGGTTGTAGGGGCAAGGCGCGCCTTGCCCCTACATCCGTGTCCATATTCAACATGACGTTATACGCCGCTGCCAATTCACGCGCAATGCCCAAATGCGACAATGCGTCCGGGCGATTGGGTGTTACATTGATTTCAAAAACCGTGTCGTAATATCCTAAATCTGTGAATGGCTTGCCTACCGGGGCGTCTTGCGGCAAAATCAAAATGCCGCTGTGATCGTCTGATAATCCTATTTCATTTTCTGCGCAAAGCATGCCAAAACTTTCCACGCCTCGGATTTTTGATTTTTTCATCTTTAAGCCTTTGCCGTCCGGCATGGGAAGCTCTACGCCTATGGGCGCAAGGACTGCTTTTATGCCGGCTTTTACATTCGGCGCTCCGCAAACTACTTGCAGAGTCTCTTTGCCGTCAAAGACTTTGGTTAGGCTTAAATGGTCGCTATCGGGATGAGGCGCGCATTCGAGAACTTCAGCTATAAGCAAGCCGCTGTATGTTTTTCCTGATTCTTCAACGCCTTCAATCTCAAAGCCGAGGCTTGTGAGCTTTAAAGAAATGTCTTCTACGGAGGCTTTAAGGTCAATAAACCTTTTAAGCCAATTCAAGCTAATTTTCATCGTTTCTACTCTGCAGCTTCTTCCTCAGGCTCTTCAGACCCTTGGTCAGGAGCTTTGCCTATAAGGTCGTTCGCATCTATGGTTACGAATGTCTCTTTGCCTGTTTTTTTGTCTTTGGTGTAATAGACTTTGAAAGCGTATTTGATTTTGTCTTTGCCGCTACCCCAGCCTACTTTTATGCTGCGATCCTGTTCATTGTCGCTGATAATTGTTTTCAGGCGAGCTTCCTCTTCAGACCCTGCGCAGGCTTTTCCGCTGCAACGAGGCACCTTATGGGAGTCGGCAAGTTTTTTGACAAATGCTTTGGACTGGTCGGGGCTTTTCCAAGTGGTATCTATTAAGCTCCACAGTACATTGTTGTTTTGCACAATGTCGTTGCATTGCTTTGCGGCTTCTTGCATTGGCACGCATTGCTTTGTCACGGTTTCTTGTGCTTGGGATTTTGCGTCTGACTTAACAAAAAAGATAAGCCCAATGAGCCCAACATTAAGGGCAACGGAAATAATGAAGAGGTTTTTCTTATTCATACTATATAATATAGTAAAACACCAACTAACCCCTCTAGGCTACTAGTGGGAAAAACAGGGCAAAAGACCCTGGCTAGCTTTCTGCCGGAGCCTGGGCGCGAACTCTGCGCTCGGTTATGCGAGCAGCCTTGCCCTGAAGGTTGCGCATATAGAATATGCGTGCCTTGCGTACGCTTCCGTGGGCATCCACAGCTATGGAATCTATCAGAGGAGAATGCATTTGGAAAATACGCTCAACGCCAACGCCGCTGGAAATTTTGCGAACGGTTACGGAGGAGCTTATGCCGGTGCCTTTGCGCTGGATAACCACGCCCTTGAAGGGCTGAATACGGCTTTTTGCCTTGCCGTCTGCGGTTTTTTCCATAATTTTGATATTAACCGTGACGGTGTCGCCGGCACGGAAATCAAAGGCGTCTTTCTTTTTGCTTTCTTGATGTATCGCCTCGATGTTAAGTTTGGACATAAAAACCTCAAAAAATTCAGATGTATAAATATAGCAAAAAATTAACGAACCGTCAAGGGTTACCGGGCAAATTTTCTGCAAAATGCTCATTAAGTGGCTGATTGCCATGCATTTTCGGGCCACGGGTGCCTGGGGTAGCGGCCTCTTAGCTCTTTGCGCACCTGCGGATATGTGTTTTTCCAAAAATCGGTCAAATTCCAGGTTTTTTGCACGGTACGGTAATTTGGGGCCAAAATATCATAGCGAACCCGCAAACGGCCCTCTGCTATAAAATGCTCGCCCTGCATGCCCATAAAGTCGCTAATTCTGGCAGAAAGCTCAACAACATCCGAGCCATATAAATATTTTGCCCGCTTTAGCGAACTCGGAAAGCTTTTGTGCAGCCACTCAAGCCAGCAAGCTCCAAAATACTCCTCCAGAATTTTCCTGTACCTCTCCTCGCTCAAATCACGAAGCAGAAAAATTCCATTGCAAAATTCATCCATAATCAAGGACAAATCCTCTTCGTCAAATTTAGGGAGATTATGCTCAGGAAAAAGCTCTGAGGCGAGTTTCATTTTCGCAAGCAAAGCCAAATTCGCATCCGTTTGCCACTGGCTTGTGAAATCCTCTTTTTCCATCAACGCTTTCCACGCCGCAGAAGTCTGGTTTTCCAAAGATTTTCGCTCAGAGCATTCCTCTTTGCCAAAAGCTGTGATTCGCATTGCAACAAACTGATTCCCCTTCCACTGCAATTCCAATCTAGATTCCTGCTTTTCAAGATACTCCTCAGGAACAGGAGCATAAAGCCTCGCTGTGGTTTTGTTTCCGCCACGCATCAAACCGAGAACCAGAATAGCTTTTTCCTTAGACTCGCAAAAAACAGAAATGCCATCTTTGGTTTTATATGATTGATCGCTCTTATACGCAAGAAAATTTGGAAAGGCAGATAATAAAAATTTTATCGGGTCGTTTTCGTCATTTCCGGCAAAACGCAGCAATTGTTCGTAATGCAGTTTTTCTTCTCTTTGCCATTTGCCTTTGTCTTCTGCCAAATGCAGAATATTTCCGCTTTTGTTTTCACTTTCCAAAATCACAATAACCGCCAAAATTTCCTTTGACACAGTTTTTTTAAGCGCTATGGCACGGGCAAGCTCCAATGATTGAACCGGGACTTGCAAAGTTTTTCTGCCAAGTTCTGTTATCTTGTTGCCTTCTGCCAAATTCCCAGGCAAAGCTACGTTTTCTTTTATTTTATCAATCAGGTTTATCTCTTTGCCCAAGTCCGTTTCCAGCAAAATTTTTTGCAGCGCAAACCTCGCCAAATCTATGCGTTCAATTTCCGGCTTAATAGCTTGCGCAAAACCTGCCTCCTCTCGCTCGCTCCATAAACGCACGCACAAGCCCTTTTGGGTTCGGCCTGCCCTGCCGGTTCTCTGCACTGCGTTTTGCATGGAAATTCTGGAAAGGCGAAGTGTTCTGAGGCCCATTTCATCAAAAGCAACCCTCTCATAACCCGAATCTATAACCGCCCTTACATTGGGAATTGTCAGCGATGTTTCTGCTATGTTCGTTGTAAAAATAATCCTCGTGTCCAAGCTTGGTTCAAAAATCTTTTCCTGGTCTTCTTTCAACTGGCCGCCAAAAAGAGAAAAAAGTTTCGGGCAATTTTTGCCCAAACTCTCTGCGACTCGTTCCCTGCACTTCGCAATTTCCGCCTTTCCCGGCAAAAAAACCAAAACCGTCCCGCCAATATTGTTGTATAAAACGGTTTTAACAGCCTGTACAACGTCCCCAGATTCCTGATGTATAATTTCAACCGGAAACCCCGGATTTTCAATTCGCAAACATTTTACGCCTAAATATCTTTCCAATGATTCCCTTTCCAACTCTGCGGAAAGCACAGCTACTCTTTGCCCTTTGGCAATCATTGCGCCCAAAAGCAAATCCATCTCGGCCCTTCGCTCATGGAACTCATCGAAAATCACCCAATCCCAATTTTCAGACATCTCCGCTAAAAAACTTCCGTAGGTTTGGAATAAAATTCTGGTGTTTTTGCTCACATTGCTTTCAAAGCGAAATTTGTAGCCAACGGCATCGCCGCAAACCCTTGATAAAAACTTTGCCAATTCCCTAGCCGCCAAGCGACGTGGCTGCAAAACCAAAACACGGCCGCTTTCGCCTGCCAAATACCAAGGTAAAAATGATGATTTGCCTGTGCCTGTTGGCGCCGTCAATAACAAGGGAATTTTCGCATATGTTTGTAAAGACGGATAATTATCCGTCTCCACAAACGCACGCGCAAGCGGCAAATCCGTTAATATTGCAGTTTTCTGTCGCCCCTGAACATCGCCCACAAGAAACCGCCGTGTTCGGCATTAGCCATGATGGTGGAAGCATTGCTATCGGTGCTCAAGGCGAGGGCAGCCACAAGAGCAGCCTGCTCCTCTTCTTCCGGAGTATAAATGTTTTCCAGAACTTCCTGTATGCGGCTTTCATAGGCCATGTGCATGCCGGTCCATTTCAAGTTAACAAAATCAGGATGTTTCAACACGCCTCGCAAGAACGGAAGCGTTGTGCTTATGCCCTCTATGCGAAAACTGGAAAGCGCGGATTTCATATTTGAAATGGCTTTTTCCCTAGTGCTTGCATATGCCATAACCTTTGCCAAAACAGATTCATAATTGGAAGAAATAGTGTCTCCGGAAACAAACGGGCTCATCACAACAATTCCATCTCCGTATGGGAAGAACATTCTCTCTATTTTTCCGGGAGACGGCGAGAATTTATTGTAAGGATCCATAGCGTCTATGTTCACTGCCAGCACAGTACCTTCGCTTCTCGTATTTTCTTTTTGCAAAAGCAAAGGCTCGCCGGAATGCAGTCTTATTTGCTCACGCAAAATATCCACACCGGTCAGCAAAGTTGTGACTCCATAAAAATGCTGCACATTTTCCTTTACATCCAAAAGATAAATATCATTCTCGGAAACAAAAAATTCTGCGTTTGCATAGCCAACTATATCCAGCCCATCCACAAGAGCCGGCAGCACAGACATTATTTTGCCTCTGCATTCTTTTGAAATATAGGGGCTTGGGCTTTCTACCAAAAGCTTGCGAAAACGGAATTGAACCGAGCCTTCAAGCTCCGGAAAAATTATATGCTTGCCGCTTTTGTCTCGCAAAATAGGGAAAGACACTATATGCGGATGGGTTATGGTTTTTTCCAAGTAAATATCTTTTTCATAGCCAAAACGCTCGCATTGGCGAAGCACGCTGTCTATTGCGGTTTGCAATTCCTCTTGGTCTTTAGCCTCTCTAATGCACCTGCCGCCGGCTGCGCCGGCAGCTTTTACCATCAATGGATAGCCTATATTCTCTGCTTCGCCGGAGAGGGCTGCGATGTCGGTAAAAACAGTGCTGTGAGGCAAAACGGCTATGCCCGCTTTCAGTGCAATCTCGTTCAGCAACTTTTTATGCTCGCTTGTGCTGCGGCCTTTTGAAAGCCAAGTTGAAGAAATAAAAGCTATTCCGTGTTGAGCCAATTTTTGGCTAAGTTCAATGCTAGATGCCAAAAATCCATATCCCGGATGAACAGCGTCTGCTTTGCATTTAACGGCAGCCTGCACAACCTGCTCAACATCCAAATACGGAGAGCTTTTTTTGGTGGAACTAATCACATAAACCTGGCTTGCCTCGCGCACGCCAACCTGATTAAAATCCCCTTCTTCGCAAAGCGCTACTGCCTCTGCGCCCAAACTCTTGATAGCTCTAACGCAAGCTGCTTGTATAAGCCCTCTGTTAGCGACTAAAATTCGTTTATACATAATATCCTCCTACTGCCACAAAACACTCGGCCAATCTTTGCCCTCTGCCCCTATTAAATGAAGCGGCTTTAACTTGCTGTCTAAAAGAATTGTTTTTGGAAAAACAATTTCCGTTTCAGCGCCGGAAATCAAACCGGTGTTTCTTTGAACATTTTTGAATTTGTCAAGAATTACAGGCCATTTTTCGTTTCCGTTGGCTTTTATCCAATTCTCAATTTTGGAAAGCTCGTTCTCGCCGGTATTCACTAAAACTATTTGCACTCCGTTTTTGTCCAGTTCGGCCTGATTGTCGCGCAAGCGAACAATGCCTTCCCTGCAAGGTATGCACCAAGAGGCAAAAAACACCAATGCCACTCTTTGCGCTCCAGCATAAGTTTCCAAATGTTTTTTGGTAAACGCGTCTTTGTCGTTTCCGGTTCTTGCCACAAACCAGGGCATTCCCTTTTGCAACTGCGAAGTCAGCGGCAATATCTGAGATTCTTCCGGCTCGGCGGCAGGTTCCGCAGCAAACGTCTGTGCCGCAATCAGCAAAATCAACATGATTTTTTTCATTTTTTCAGTCCTTGCAATGTGCCTATCCAACCGCCAAAATTAGTGTTTCTTAAATTCTCAAGCATTTTTCCTTTTGCTTCGCTCTCGCTTTTATTTGAACCTGCAACTTGAGCTACAGCCAATTTTTCCACAGTAGAGCCGCTACATGTTGTGATGGTTACTTGCGGGGTGTAGCTGCATTTCGCAAGGCCAGATTTCTGCAAAGCGCATACTGGTTTTGATGAGGCAGAAACTTTTAATCCGTTGCCGCTGCAGTTGCCGCTTTTTAAGCCGGCTCCGGATAGTTTTTCAAATAAAATCCTGCCGGTTTCATCTCCGTTTCCAGCCCAGTAAAGTTCCTTTTTCTGGTTAGCCGGAGCTGCCGTAGCAGAGGTGGCGGCGGCAGCGGCCCTAGCCGCAGCTTCTTTAGCCCTTCTTTCTTCTTCAACCTTTCTTTCTGCGTCTTTTGCGGATATGGAGTCTAAAAGGCTTTTGCGTCCGGCTTCGCTGGCTGCTTTTGCCGCAGAGTCTGCTACAAAAACAGCACGTTGTGCCGCCGCATCAGCTTCTGCTTTAAGCATTGCCGCAGCTTCTCTTTTTTCTGCCATCATTGAGCTTACAAGAAACGCTATTACGCCAACTATCATAAGCACTAATACGCCTATTATAGGCGTTTTGTAGCGGTGCGTGAACCTTGGCTTTGAGTTTAAGTATTTGGGAACTTTGTTATTGAATATTTCCGTAAATTCCTTTTCCGTTACTTCTATAGCGTTCATCTCGGCTACATCTTTAATGTCTTTGGGTAAATTTGACGGAAAGCGAAAATCTCTTCTAATCAATGGAATTATGTTTTTGCCCAAAGCCAGAGCGTTTTTCAGTTCCAGATAACACCAGTCTTCGTTCAAAACCGATTCCGGCTGAATATTGCCGTTTTCATCATAGAATCTCTCATAATAAGTAGGTTCAAATATAACTATAAAATCTTTGCAATTCTTTAGCCTGGTCCTCAAGGTATCCGTAAATTTGCCTTTGCCTAACGTATCAATGTCAAAGGACACATTATAGCCCATATCGCGCAATTTTATGTCCACCATTCTTGCATCCTGTACGCCGCCTTTGCGGCGATAGGAAATAAAAATATCATATTTCTGTGCCATGGGGTTATAATATAGAAAATTTTGGGAATTAACTAAATTATTATTTTTCTAAATTACCAAGTCTATGAAAGTCTGCACGCAGAATTTTGGGAAAAATGCCCAAAAAATAGACATTTACAAAAAATTGGGCGGTTATTCCAATATCGGGCCTCGGCTTTTTGACCTTTCGCAGTTCGAGCTTATAGACATAGTTCAACGCTCAGGGCTTAGAGGCAGAGGCGGCGCAGGATTTCCAACCGGAATGAAATGGAGCTTTGTGCCAAGAGGCTCAAAACCGGTTTACATAACTGTGAACGCCGATGAAGGCGAACCAGGCACATTCAAAGACCACTATCTGATGAGGGAAGACCCTCACCGCCTGATTGAAGGTTTGATAATAGCAGGCTGGGCACTCGGCGCAAGAAATGCTTATATTTACGTTCGCGGCGAGTTTTTGCCGGCAATAGAAGCTTTAACCGAAGCAATAAAAGAAGCATACAAGGCAAACCTGCTCGGCAAAAATATAGGCGGAACAAAGTATAGCTTGGACATAGCCGTGCATAGAGGCGCTGGAGCGTATATTTGCGGCGAAGAAACAGCTTTGATAAACAGCTTGGAAGGGCGAAAGGGGCAGCCTCGCTTGAAGCCTCCGTTCCCGGCAGTCAACGGCGCATGGAATATGCCCACTTGCGTAAACAATGTTGAAACAATAATGGCTCTGCCTTGGATATTGGAAAACGGCCCAGAAGAATATCAAAAACTTGGAACGCCAAAAGCCGGCGGCACAAAGGTTTTCTGCGTTTCCGGCGATGTGAAAAAGCGTGGAGTATATGAAGCGAGAATTGGAATTCCATTGATGGAACTTTTGGAAGGCGAAGAATATTGCGGCGGAATTATAGGCAATCTCAAAGGCTGCATTCCCGGCGGTTCCTCAACACAGGTATTAACTCCCGAAGAATGCAAAAAAGCCAACATGGACTATGAAAGCCTGGCCGCTATGGGAACCATGTTCGGTTCCGGAGCTGTTATGCCGTTCAACGATACGCACAGCATTGTGGATATGCTCTGCACACTTGGCAAATTTTACGCACACGAGTCTTGCGGGCAATGCACGCCTTGCCGTGAGGGAACAGGCTATGTTCAGCGCATAATCTCATGCTTGGCAAGCGGCAAGGGCAAAGACGGAGACATAGAGCTTTTGAACAGCCTTTGCGAAGGCTTCACAGGCATAACAGTTTGCCCGCTGGCGGCTGCGCTTGGCGCGCCGGTGCAGAGCTATTTGCAAAAATTCCGAGCGGAATTTGAAGAAGCAATTTTGAAAAACCCTCAGCACGCAATGCCACGCTTGAACGAAGGCTGCCGCACGCAAGGATGGTGGGAATGAGTATGGTAACTATTACTGTTGACAACAAGGAAGTTCAGGTTCCTGATAACACAAACCTTATAGAGGCGCTTAAATCCGTTGGCATTGAAACGCCGCACCTGTGCTACCATCCGGATTTGCCGGTTAGCGGAAACTGCCGCCAGTGCCTGGTTGAGGTGGATGGCCCCAGAGGAATGAGCCTTGTGATAGGATGCTACACACCTGTTCGCGCAGGCATGAAGGTTGCAACACCGGCGAGCAGCCAAAAAGTAGCAGACGCTCGCAAAGCGGTTTTGGAGTTTTTGCTGGTGAATCATCCGCTGGATTGCCCTATTTGCGACAAAGCCGGCGAGTGCATGCTGCAAGAGAATTATATGATGGCCGGAGCTGCAAGTAGCAGGTTGAATCCGGAAATAGGCAAGCAGTTCCACGGAAATCCCGAGCACTCTTTCACAGACGGCAAAGGCCAGCATAGGGGCGGAAAACGAGTTGACATTGGCCCAAGAGTTGTGCTGGACGAAGAGCGTTGCATTCAATGCAGCAGATGCGTCCGGTTTATGCGCCACGTTGCCAAAGACGAGCAATTGCAGTTAGCTTCAAGGGGAGGCCATGCTTATATCACAACCTTCCCCGGCGAAAAACTTGACCATCCTTATGACAGGTGCGTAACCGACATTTGCCCCGTAGGAGCTTTGACCGACAAGTCCTTCCGTTTTAGAAAAAGGGTTTGGGCGCTTAGCAGAGTTCCAACTATTTCAATGGACGATTCTTTAGGCGCAAACATCTGGGCAGATCACGCAGACGGCGTAGTGTACAGGATAATGCCTCGTTGCAATCCCGAAGCGAACAAAAGCTGGCTTTCAAATGCGGCAAGAGACGTAAAAATTCACGAAAACAGATTGCTGACGGGCAACATACTGGTAGCGAAGCAATTGATAAGAGGCAAAATCGCGATTGTGCTTGGCGGGTCATGCACAATGGAAGAAATCGCAACATTTGTAGAGACGGATAATTATCCGTCTCTACAAAACGTTGCAATTTTCGGTGGTTCATTTTTGCCCATACAACCACCGGACAACATATCCCGTTCCGGCGATCCTGTCGCAAACAGGGCATGCCTTGCCAAAACAGCCCCGCTTAGCGAGCTTGCAAAGCGAGCCGCAGAATTTGATTTGCTTATAACGGTAGCCGCAGACTTGTGGGACGAATCGCCGGAAGAAGCGAAAGCCTTTGACTGCATTCCAAAACACTTGGCTCTTACGCCATTTGACAATGCCACTGCGCAAAGAGCAACGGTTGCAATGGGCATTCGCCACTGGCTGGAGAATTCCGGCACAATGATCAATTGCAAAGGAGCAGAGCAGAAATTGCAAGGCGTTCAGACAAAGGAATCCGCAATGGTGGAGAGCGCAAAAAGCATAGCGGAAAAGTTATTAAAGTAGAAGCGATAAGCCCTTTTTCCATTTTGGCGGTGCCGGCAACGGCAGTTCTTTGCGCACGGAACGGAGCCATGAACTCAGCGGTTGCGCAAGCTCGCGCGGCAAGCCGCTCATAATTGAATCCAATTCCATTAAACAACCATATGCGGAACTTATTCTTTTAGCGGGGTCTTTTGCAAGCATTTTGCATATCAAACGCCTAAGATTGTTTGGAGTTCCTTCTGCGAAATCCACAAGAGATATGTTTTTGTTCCGAATGTTTTTTGAAGTTTTTTCCGGGTCTTCATCTCTGAAAGGATGCTTGCCGGAAAGCATTTCAAACGCTATTATCCCGAGGCTGAAAATATCAGAAAGTTCTGTTGCGCTATCTCCTCTCACCTGCTCAGGGCTCATGTAAGCCGTTGTGCCGATAATGGTTCCGGGAAGCGTAATATCCTGGTTTTCAACACGTGCTATTCCAAAATCCAAAAGCTTGGTTCTCCCTGCGAATTCTACCATTATGTTGCTCGGCTTTAAATCTCTATGCACAAACCGCCTTGAATGAACATGCACCAGCGCGCTTAAAGAATCCCACAATACAGAGCAAGCTACCCAAACAGGCAGCTTGCGCGCTTTATCCAAAATTTGCTTCAAAGACCAGCCGTTTATGAACTCCATCGATAAATTGAGCTGCCCTTTTTCCATCCAATAACCGTAAACCTGAACAATGTTGGGATGGTTCATGGCTGCCAAAACCTGGACCTCTCTATTGAATCTTTGCACAAGATCTTCAACGCCGCGAAGCGCTAGCTTCATTCGCTTAACAACCAGCATTCTATCCAGCGAAGGGTCGTGGCAAAGCCAAATTTCACCCATAGCGCCTTGGCCAATGCAATCTTCTACCGAGTATTGGCCTATTTTTTCCGGTGCCTTGGATTTGCTCATTCAGCCAATCTGACAAGCATCAGCAAGAAAAGCAGTTCGCTGTCATTGCCGGCAGGTAAAATTTCGCAAAGAGAATGCTCGCCGTTTACCAGCATCTCTGTTTCTTCAGCGCCGCAAACCTTCAGAATTTCTATGAGATAGCTGACATTGACTCCTAAGTGCATAGGCTCGCCGCTTTCCGGATTCTCGTAAACGCACGATATTTTTTCTCTGGTGCGCCTAGAGCCTACAGCCGAAATTCTTATTGTTGAATCTTGAACTGAGAGCCTTGCGTTGTGGGTCGCTTTATCTGCGGCAACATTTACTCTCTGCAAAATTTCCAGCATTTCAGCCGTGTTGAATTTAATTGAGATTGGCAAATTTTTTGGAATAACGGGCCGCCATGCCGGATACGGGCCTTCCAGCAGTTTTGCGACTACAGTTGCGTTTGGAGTTTGAAATTTTAAATGAGTTTCGGAAAAACCCATTGAAATTGCGGCATCGGAGTCTCCAACGGCAGCCGTAGCCATAAGCAATGCTTGAATTGCGCGCGGCGGAACTATTGAAGAGCGCGAAAACGAGAACGGCTCCTCCGCTTCCGGCTGGACATACACCCTTGAAAGGCGGTGGCTGTCTGTGCCAACGGAAACAATCCTAGAATCCTCGGCTTCCAGCAAAATACCTGTCAGCGAGGGTCGGCTATCGCTGTTTTTGCTTGCGGCAAAGGCTACCTTTGAGAGCAAAAAGCTAAGAGCTTGCACCTTAAGCACGGCGCAATTATCCGGTTCAATGTCCGGAGTTTTGATAAAATCTTCCGGGCTTCTGCCCGTGAGGTCAGAATCTCTTTCCTCTCCCCAGGAAACAACGAGGTTCAAACCGTTTGCCGAGACTGTAAGCTCGCCATCTGGGGCATTGGACACCGTATCGGCAAAATCCGAGGCCGCCACGGCTACTTCCCCGTTTTCCTCTCCTTCTACCTGAATATTCAGGCAAAGGCCAAGACCGGTTAAATCATTTGCCGTTATTTCGAGGTTGCTGTCTTTTAGGCGAAGCAAAAAGCAACCGGCTATCGCAATTGCCGGTTTTGCTGGCACAACCAGCTTAGCGGCAGAAAGTGCCGGAGCCAGAACCGATTTTTGAGCGAGAAATTTCATAGCGGTAAATATAGCAAAAAAATCACTGGCCGCCTAGCCTTATGGCATAAGTAGCTATCACAATGACCACTGCGGCTATGGCAATGGCTATTAAAACCCCGTTACTAGCCTTAACAGGCTTATGCAGGTTCTCAATTTTCTCTCTGCGGGCCTTAGCCCTACGTTCTTTGCGACTCATAGGAAACTCCGTTTTTATAGTTAATATAGTAAAATTTTTATATTTTACGGAATGCAGCCGCCCACCGCAAAATTTCTCGCAAGCTTGCTTCGCAACTACATCCTGAGAACAGGCAAAGACTGGAACACAGCCGCTAAAATATATGACCAAAAAGTAGCTTGGCGAGAAGATTTTAAGCCCGAACTCCTTGTGGGCAATTCAACGCAGCACAAAAGAATTCTGGATTTATACCTGCACTGGAGGCATTCCGCAGGGCTTGAAGCAGAAAGAGATATGCTTGCAGGCCAAGAAGATGGCGATAGAGGCGAACCGCTTTGCGAGCCGCTTCCCCACGCCGTTTTAATGCATAACTTGCGCTCCGCATACAATGCCGGCTCAATTTTCAGAACCGCAGACTGTTTTGGCTTTTCGGAGATAAACCTCTCCGGCTACACTCCCAGCTTGGACCACCCTGCTCTCAAAGGTACGGCTAGGGGTTGCGAAACTTGGCTAAAGAGCCGCAGATGGGAAAGCCCTCTTGACTGCATAAACTTTTACAAAGAACAAAATTATCAAATAATAGCCTTGGAAACCGGCGGAAGCGATATAAGCGCTTTTAATTGGCCTGAAAAGTTTTTGCTCTTGGTAGGAAACGAGGAACTTGGCATAGCAACAGAGCTTTTAGACCTTTGCGACTGCAAAATTTCAATCCGAATGCGAGGGAGAAAAGCGAGTTTAAACGTGTCTTGCGCCTTTGCGGTAGCAGCAGCCTGTGTGTAAAATATTTTCTAAATTCCTCTTACCATCAATGGAGAATTAATATGGCAGATTCAAAAAAAATAGCGATGATATCCGGAATCACCGGGCAAGACGGCGGTTATTTGGCGAAATTTTTGCTTGAGAAGAATTATAGAGTGCTGGGTCTTTACCGCAGAGGCGCCACAGACACCTTTTCAAAGCTCAAAGAACACGGAATTTTTGAGCAAATTGAACTTTTGGACTTTGATTTGCTAGAGCTTTCAAACATTTGCCGGCTGCTCAAAAAACACCAGCCCGATGAATTTTACAACCTGGCTGCGCAAAGCTTTGTGGCAGCCTCATGGGAAGAGCCTATTTATACAGCGCAAGCAGATGGCATGGGCGTATTGTATATTCTTGAAGCGATTCGTGAATTTTCTCCGAAAACCCGCTTTTACCAAGCCTCCACCTCAGAAATGTTCGGAAAAGTCCAGGAAATTCCACAAACAGAAAAAACTCCTTTTTACCCTCGCTCTCCATACGGAGTCGCAAAATTAATGGCGCACTGGGCCTGCGTGAATTACAGCGAAAGCTTCAATGTGTTCGCCTGTTCCGGCATTTTGTTTAACCACGAAAGCCCAATGCGCGGAAAAGAATTTGTGACGAGAAAAATAACATCCCATTTCGCCAGAATTTACACGGGAAAAACCGGCGAGCCTTTGGAGCTTGGCAATCTCAATTCAAAACGCGACTGGGGATACGCCGGCGATTATGTGGAAATGATGTGGAAAATGCTTCAGCACACAACCCCGGACACATATGTGATTTCCACGGGAGAAACGCACAGCATACGGGAGTTTGTGGAAGAAGCCGGCAAGCATTGCGGTTTTGATTTGCAATGGCAGGGGAGTGAAGACAGCGAAACCGGCACAGACAAGAAAACAGGGAAAGTTGTGGTTAAAGTCAATCCCAAATTCTACAGGCCGGCTGAGGTTGATGTTTTAATAGGCAATCCGGAAAAAGCAAAGAAAGTACTTGGCTGGAATGCCAAGGTAGATTTCAAATCCCTATGCCGCATGATGATGCTCGCAGACATTGAGAGGGAGAAGAAGTAATTCAGTGTTTCTTCTTTTTCTTCTTGTCTTTTGGGGGGGTGTAGTTTGAGCCTGTGGGGGTTTTTATTCCCATTCGCTTAGACATATTTCCCATATTTTTGAACATGGCTTTCATGTCATCGTAGTGCTTTAGCACCTGATTCACTTTTTGCACGGTTGTGCCGGAGCCTTTCGCTATGCGAATTCTGCGGCTGCCGTTTAAAATATCAGGTTTTTTGCGCTCCTTTTCGGTCATCGAGCTTAAAACAGCCTCTACATACACCAGCTCTTTTTCGTTTATCTGGTCAAGCGGCAATTTGTTAAGGCCCGGTATCAATGATATTATATCTTTGAATTTGCCTATTTTCTTTATGGTTCTCAGTTGTTTCAAAAAATCATTCAAGTCAAAGGAATTGTTGAGTATTTTTTTGCGGAAATCGTTTGCTTCCTTTTCGTCTATCGCTGCCTGCGCCTTTTCCACCAAAGAAACAACGTCGCCCATTCCCAAAATGCGTCCCGCCATTCGGTCCGGATGGAAAATATCTATATCTGAAACCTTTTCGCCAACGCCAACAAAACAAACCGGAACGCCGGTTATTTTGCGGATTGAAAGAGCCGCGCCGCCACGGGTGTCGCCGTCCATTTTGGAAAGGCACACGCCTGTGAAACTGAGCCGCTTGAAAAATTCTTCCGCCACATTCACCGCTTCTTGGCCAATCATCGCATCTGCTACAAAAAACACCTCTTCGGGGTTTACAGCCGCCTTTGCCTTTTCCAGCTCCTGCATCAGAGTCTCGTCTATTTGCAAGCGGCCTGCGGTATCGTAAATAACAAGGTCAAAGCCATTTTGCTCTGCGTATTTATAACCGTTTTTTATTATTTCAACAGGATTTCCCTGCCCTTCTTCGTAAACAGGGATTCCTATGGACTTGCCAAGCACCTGAAGTTGTTTGATAGCAGCCGGTCTGTACACATCGGCAGCCACCAGCAGGGGCTTTCTTTTTTTCTTTGAACGAAAATAAAGAGCGAGCTTGCCAGCGAAGGTCGTTTTTCCGGAACCCTGCAAGCCGGCCATCATTATGCCAACCGGAGGCCTGCCAGAAAGAGCGACTTCTTTTGCAGTTCCTCCCATAATTTCCACAAGCTCATCGTGAATTATTTTCACAATCATCTGCCCGGGGCTTACTGCGGTGAGAACTTTTTCACCCAGTGCTTTTTCCTTTACCGCCTGGACAAAATCCCTTGTGACATTAAAATTTACGTCTGCGGCAAGAAACGCGCGGCGAACTTCTCTCAGCGAGGTTGCGACATTTTCTTCCGTCAATTTGCCTTGCCCGCGCAGGCTTTTTAGAGTTGACTCCAGAGACTCGGTTAACGATTCAAACATATATCTTAATTGGAACTATTGTGTCAAAGGAGAAAACTTTTGAACCTTGCGCAATTGCTGTTGCAAAGCGCCCTTGGCTATGTTCTATGGAATAGTTGAGGTAGTCGTTGTTGTCGTATAAATGCTCGCCGCTTTCTCTATCCAAGCGTATGACAAATTCATTCGGGAATTCGTTTCTGTTATTAAGAGACAGGCTGTACAAGCTCATGTTCTTTTCCGTGCATACCAGCTTCATTTCATATTCCAGGTTCCAGTTGCAAAACCTGCCCCCTTGCAGAAACATCCTGTCTTTCCTTTGGTGGAAGCTGACTGCGGCCCATATGTTGAAATAGTTTTTTTCGGCGTTTGCCGTCCAGTTGCAATCAAGCGCGGCCAGAGATACCACTCCGGTTGAACGTTGTTGCGCTATTTTCAAAACGGCCTCGTCATTTAAAAGCGGGCCAAAAGCGTCATGAGCATGAGTTGTTTGCATACAGGTAAATATAGTAAACATTTTTTACTACATTTACCTCTTATGAATGAAATTATATCTCAAATGCCGCTGTGGGTCACAGAATGGATTGTGTTTCCGCTGGTGATTGTTTTTGCCAGAATTTGCGACGTTTCGCTGGGAACAGTCAGGATTATATTAATAGGAAAAGGATATAAGAACATTGCCCCGTTTATCGCTTTTGTGGAAATACTTATTTGGATTGTGGTTATCAGCAAAATTTTACAAAATCTTGATAAAATACAGTATTACTTGGCTTTTGCCTTGGGTTTTGCCTTGGGAACCTTTATCGGGATGAAGATAGAGAGCAGGCTTTCTCTTGGCCAGCGCATTATTCGTATAATTACCAGCAACGATTATTCCGAATTGATAGACAATTTAAAGAAACATAATTTCAACTTTACAACCATAGACGCTACGGGAAAATTTGGCCCTGTGAAGATAATTTTCATGATAATTCAAAGACATTCGCTAAAAAAAGCGATTGGAATAATAGAATCCTGCAAACAGCCGTCTTTTTACACAATTGAGGACGTGATGGATGTAAAAGGCATTTTGCCGGGCGGGAAAAACCCGGGCCTCAGGTCTTTGAATCCGTTTAAGCGCTAGCGTTAGTTTTTGATTTTGGCGAAATAGATTCCCATATTTTGCGGCGTGAACTTCACAGCTTCGCCGTTGCTTTTTATGACGGAAACAACGTTTCCTTTCGGGTTATAGACCCGCACGGTGAAGCTTTTGCTTTGAGCGGGGAACACGTAAGCACCCGCAAAGCGGATTACGCTGTTTTGCGCAATCAGTTCATTTGGTTTGGCTGTTATGGGATTCGGATCCGGGTCTGGGTCTGGAGGGTCCGGCTCGTTGATAACTCCGAACTTAGAAGTGTCTGCTGGCGCAACTTTTGAAACAACGTAAGCAAGCGCGCCGAGAAGCCCGGCGTTGTAATCCAAGCCACCTTCGGTGTTTTCATAAGATTCAATATCATCCACATAGCTGCCGGAACTTCTGTTTCCGCCAACCATATATCCAAAGTATTTGTTTCTTGCCGGTATTGTCAAATGGTTGCCAATATCATCTTCGTCGTTCAAGAAGACATTTCTATGATGAGGCTTTAAGGCTTCTTTGGAGCAACCTTCGCAAAACCCTACTACAAATGACTGTTTGGCATTATTGTTGCCTAATATATAATCTACCTGATCGTATATAAATTGGTCATACTGCGTTATGCTCATTGCATTTGAATAAAGCGCTGTGCTGAATGCGTGGTTGGCAGGGTAGCGCAGTTGGCCCCAGCCGCCTCCGGCAGTTGATATTTTTTCCGAGTTGGTAGCATTTACATATTTGCCGGCTATAAAATTGTCGAGCATAAATTTAAGATGAGTGCTTTTATCTTCCGAAACAGCCATTGCTGCCGCATAAGCCGCAAGGTCGTGCGGGTTTGCGTAATCAAAAGCCCAGTAATGGTCTTTCACATCGTTTTTATTTATATCGCTTTTGTATGTACTTTCTCCTGTGGTTATGAACATTTCGGCGGCAGCTATAAGAAATGTGGTTGAAGGATCTTTGGTGGAACCGTAGTAAGAACCTGATGACGCGCCTGCGCTTTTGTCTTTGCGCGGTTTGGCGTATCCGTAAGCATTCTTTGCGTGTTCAAGAACCAAGTCAGCATATTCTTCGTCGTATTTGCGATAAATTCTTGACATGACGGCCATAGTTGCAGCGGCAAAAGATGCCATGCGTCCATCGTCAGGATCTTTTGCGATTACGCGCGGTTCTCCACCCTGGGCAACTGGCTGTGTTGACATTTTTCCTGCTGTGACCCAAGTTTGATGATCGGGGCCTCCTTCGCCTTTTTCGTAATAAAATCTTGTGGTGCTTGGCGTGGCTTTGATTATCCAGTCAGTGGCGTATTTGAGTTCTTCCAGCAAATCCGGAATTCCATTTGGTTTGCCTCCGTTAATGCTCCAATCTCCGGATTCCATGTAATCGCTATAATCTTTTCCGTTATAGAGGTCGTGAAAGCCTTCTGGAAAAACATCGTATGCTTTTGCGAGCATATAAGTGGCATAAAAGAATGTGTGTCCGAACAGCACGTGGTCTCCGCAATCAAACCATCCGCCTTCAAGGTTATGCGAGCCATCTGCGTCTTTGGTAAAGCTTGTTCTATAAGCGGGATTCGAATGTTCCATTATGAGCCAGTTAGGTCCAATGCCAGATCTTTGCCCGCCATACATGCGTGTGACCATCCAAAGGGCTTTTTTGTATTGTTCCGATGTAAATGCCCCCGCAGCAAAGGCGGTTTGCAGGGAAAGGGAGAGCAGCAGAAAAAGAGGCAGGAGTTTGCGCATAGTTGTAATATAGTAAACGCTGATTAACTCCTCTAGGCTAGTGGTCAGTGGCTAGTGGCTAGTG
>WQTK01000323.1 GCA_009786285.1 Candidatus Fibrimonadales bacterium
CCAGCCATAACTATTACCTTTGTTTTTCCTTTGTATTCCTCGCCGGAACCATTGCCTATTTTCAGAAATTTCACCGTGTTTTCAGGAGGATTTTGCAAAACGCAGCGATAGTACCCGTCCACTTTTGTCCAGTTGAAAAGCCTTTGAACTTCGCTAACAACCTCGTAATGAGTTCTCTCGGAATACCCCTGTTCGTAAAACTGATACACCATAAGCCTTGAAGCAATTTTATCGGAATGGTTTATCAGCAATTTATCGTTCAATGCTTTTGCCAGCTCTTTTTTTATCTCTTCCACATTGGAAGCACTGGCCTCAACCGTTGTGATAATTGAATCTCCGCTGGATTTTAGCGTTGAGCAAACATCTGCAAAGTCTATGTTTCTCTTTGTGTACTTTGTCACCGTATCCATTATGGATTGAAGCACTATTTGAAAACGCGAATCTATCAAATTGTTCACATCGTCAATAGAAGCGTTTTCCTCATCCAAAACATCAAGTATGTTTATCTGGTCTATAACAACAAGGGCATCCACATATTTTTTAAACTCTTCCATGCCCTGCGTTGCCATTTCGCGCCTGTCTGCCTCTATTCCCTCCGGCATTGTAGCAACGCCTATTGTCAGCTTGTTGGGTTTTCCGCTTTGAGCTTCCTTTGCCGCCTTCGCAACCAAAGGAGCCACTCCGGTTCCGGTTCCGCCGCCCATGCCCGTTACAACCAAAGCCAAATCTGCATTGTTGTCTTTGAAAAGCTTTACAAACCTGTCGTAATATGCTTCGCCAAGCTTCTTAGCTACCGCCAAATCGCCGCCTGCGCCAAGAAAGCTGGAATCCATGCTAAGCGCAATTTTGTTCTTAAAACCATTTTTTTCAAGTTCCTTTATGGAGCTGCCGTCAGAATTTATGCCTACGAAATCCACCAATTCGTTTTTTACATTTTGCGATTTCAGGCTCATCAAAACATTTACGCCGCAGGTTCCAACTCCGGCAAAGCACACGGATATGGGCCGTCCATAAGTTTCGCCGGCGCTCTCTATCAAAGGCTCGCGCTTTTCTTCTTCCGCCTCAAGCGCTTCCATTTGAATCAATGGCTCATGATGCGCCGCAGGCTCGGCAAGCCCTGCGTCGCGGCGTATGGTTTGCAATATTTTATTCAAGTCAACGGGCATTTAAAACCTCCGGGTTATTGGAAAATAGAAATTTCATGAAGCTCCTCCGCCAAACAGCCATCCGAATAACGGAAGCTTTGATGTTTTTCTTTTGTCCGGGGCAGAATTAGCTATAAGGCTTTGCAAAGCCCCAACGCCGGCAGAAGACAAATCGCTCCTTATTTCGCCATCCCATATCGCCACCGCTCTTCGTGCCGGAACATCAAAAACTTCGCTGGCCAGCCTTTCCATTCCTTTCAGCGGAAGCTGGCATTCCAGAACCACATATTCCGGTCTGCAAAAGTCATCGCTGCAAATAGTTTGTTTTATTTCTAGCAATATGCTGCGAATTGCCTCTCTCGCAAAATAGCACAAAACATAATTGCTTATTGTTAGCCCGGTTTTGCTTTTGTTTTTGCCCGGCAAGCCAAGCCTGCTGTGCTTAATGCTCTCTTCCGTTTCGTTTTCCAAAACGCAAGACACATATCCGAGCAAGTCATGGCAGTCATCCGCAGACAAAAGGTCTTTTGAATCATCGGAAATCGGGGCTGTCATCACCTTTCTATAAAATTCACGCATAAGATCGTAATTCTGCGTAAGCTCAAAATTGCGCTCGGTCATTTCTGGGTTTTTATGATAAAAAAGGCATAGCCGCCAAATAGCTTCTTTGAGCTTTCGGAGACCGGCCTCATTTTTATTCAAATATTTAAGATCCGATTTATCCCATACGGAAAATTCAGACATAAAATCCGTAATATGAATTAACGCTGTTCTGCCCTCTCTCTCCTTTATATTCGCAAACGCGCTGAATTCCTTTTCGCAAGAGAGAGAGACATTTATTCTATCGCCATCTTCTTTCATAACATCCAAAAGCCTTGAAAGCACGGGATGCTTGCTTATAAAGTAAGTGTTAAAGCCAAGGCTTTTTGTTTTTTTGCATTTTAAATCCATAACTCTTATAGCCGGATTTTTTTCGGTTGAAATTGTAAAATAAGGGCTTATCAAAGCTCTTATCTTTTCAACAGGAATGGGAATTTGAAACATTTTCTCCGGCCTTTTGCAATCCTCTATTCTTTTTATGTCTTCTTCCGTAATGTCCTTCAATTCGGAAAATTCCGGATTATACGGAAAAAACAGGACATCAAAAAAAGCGGCAGAAATTGTCACTTCCATTAAAGAGTCAAAATCATAGCCCGTGTCGCTTTGCCACTGGCTTATCGTGTTATTGATAAATCCGGCTATGGTTTTGATGCGGGAATCATCAATTTTATTTTGCGACACACCGGGGAAATCTTCAAATTCCTCGGTATTAAAACTGAGAGTTCCGGCATCCCAGTCCGCTTCTTCGCCATTACGTGGCTGAGAGTCTTTTGCTTTGGCAAAAATCATGTTGATTCCGTCGTGCCCAAAGTCCAAGTTGAGTTTCGCTTTTTTCGCGCTCATGTTATAACCTCGCTTCCTTGTCAATTGTGTATGCAAGCTGCCTGAAACGCAAATCCAAAACAGCCACCAAATTTATGTTCAAAGCCTTCATATTTCTTGTTAATTGCCTGTAGTGCCTAAAAGCAGTTGGCCAATAGTCGCTTTCCAAAGAAAATTTTATTTTGAAATCCACGTCATTGAAAAATACGGTTATTTGCCGCTCTGACTCGCTCGGAATCAACTGCGAAACTCTCGAATAAAGCACTACGTCGTTTTGCCTCATACTCATCAAAAAACTTGTTGCCAAAGCTATGTCGCCCGGTTTTTGAGCGTCAACAACCGGCAAATCCGCAGTATTTGCGCTATACGGATAAATTTTTCCATTGTCCGAATATATAACAGGTAGTGAATCGGAGCCACGTGGCATGAGCGTAAAAAGCGGGCTCGCTTCGTTGAATTTTATTTCAAGCTCATAAGGAATCAAGTTAACGAAAAACTCAACATCGCCGAAAATCATGCTATTGGCTTTTAGGCGGGCGCGAATTTCCGCTGTGTCTTTTGTGTAAATTTTTTCTCCATAATCATAGCCTATGATGTTTCTAAAGGAAGCTTCCGAAATCTTGTTTAAATTTTTCGGCGTTATTTTTTTGAAAGGCATAAACTGCTCCAAACTTATGCTTGGAATTATGAACACAAAAAGCGCAAAACAAAGCGCCGCCAAAGCGCATAAACTCGTAATGCGCTTTTTATTATTCACAATCCCGGTTCTAATGCCGGACTTTATCTTCAAAACACGAGTCGCAAGCGCTGCTTTTCTTTTTCTTTCGTTATAGCCTAGCATTAAACAATCTCCAAAATTTTTGCGGAAAGCGAAGTTATGTTCCCCGCTCCCATTGTAACAATCAAATCTCCTTCTTTCATCTCACCTGCCAAAAAATCTATAATATTTTCTTTTGCGCCAACAAAATGCGCATTCCTGTGCCCCCTTGCATGAGCAAAATCAAAAATGAGCTTTCCGGAAACACCTTCTATTGGTTCTTCCCTCGCTCCGTAAACATCGCATACCAAAAGAACGTCGCTGTTCCCGAAAACCGTGCCGAATTCCTCCGCATGGTCCTTTGTGCGGGAATACAAGTGCGGCTGGAACGCCGCTATAATGCGCCTGTCCGGGAAAGAATCCCTAAACGCTGCAAGGCTTGCGGCAACTTCAGTCGGGTGGTGAGCGTAATCGTCAAATATCAATGCTCCCTTTGCTTTCCCTTTGAATTCCATTCTTCTTTTTACACCGGCAAACGCAGCAAGGGCTTTTTTGGAAATTTCCACAGGAATGGATTCTTCCGTGGCAAGAGCAAGCGCTCCAACCGCATTCTGAACATTGTGCCTTCCCAAAAGCCGAATTGAAAATTCCCCAAGCAACTCTCCTCTGCAATAAACAGTGAATTCAGAACCGCTCTCAAAATAGCGACAGTTTTTGACGCTATAAATGGCCTGCGGGCTAAAACCATAAGTGATTACCGGCTTGGCAAGCCTGGATAAAACGCTTTGGCAACCGATATCGTCCTGGCATAAAACCACTTGCCCGTAAAAAGGAACTTTATTGGAAAACTCAACAAAAGCATTTTTTATATCATCCAGATCCGCATACGTGTCAAGATGATCTGCGTCTATATTTGTTATTATCGCCGAGCTTGGCATCATTTGCAAAAAGCTGTGGTCAAACTCATCGGACTCGGCAACCAAATATGAGCCTTTGCCAACAGTTGTGCCAGATCCTTTGCCTTGCACAATGCCGCCAACTATAACGGTTGGGTCTTCGCCGGCGGCTTCCAGAATTGAACCTACCATAGAAGTTGTGCTGGATTTGCCATGCGTGCCGGCTATTGCCAAAGTATATTTTAAGCGCATAAGCTCGCCAAGCATTTCCGCTCTGCGAATAACAGGAATGCCAAGGTTTTTGGCTTGGAGCATTTCCGGATTATCTCCGCGCACAGCCGAGGAATAAACCACTATTTCCGCATCTGCCACATTTTCGGCACTGTGCCCGATAAATACTTTCACGCCCAGGTTTTGCAAATATTTAGTCTGCGCGCTTTCTTGCATATCGGAGCCGCTAACCTCAAAACCGTTGTGGAACAGAACTTCCGCAATACCGCTCATTCCCGCCCCGCCAATGCCTATGAAATGCGTTTTGCGTATGCGTTTGTTCGGTATGAATTTTCCTAAATCGAGCATATATCCCTCGCAATATCGCCTGCGGCTCTGCGGTTTAATTCGCCAAGCGCACAGGCTTTTTCAGACATTGAATTTAATTTATCCCAGTTTTGCATAAGGCTCTCTATTTTTTCCCATAGGCCGTTTTCTTCTTTGTCCAGTTCCACAAACGCAGCACCGGCTTTTTCCACCGCTCTTGCGTTGTGCTCTTGATGGTTTGCGGTTGCATAAGGATACGGCAAAAGGACGGAGGCTTTTCCAAATGCGAGAATTTCTGCAAGAGTTGACGCGCCTGAGCGGGAAATTATCAAATCCGCATGCTGCATATATGCGTAAATGTTATCCAAAAAAGCAACAGCGCAAGGGTATTTGTACTTGTCGATATTCTTTGCGCCCACTTGCCAAACAACGGATACATCTTTTAATTTATCGATAATTTGCTCTATCTTTTTGTTTATGCCAAGAGCGCCCTGGCTTCCGCCGGTAATCAAAATGCGAAATTTTTTGCAGTCTGCAAAAGCTTCCGGCACCGGCAAATTCTCCGGCATTTTGCGAACCGGAGACGCAACATAAACTTTTTTTGCGTATTTAGCGCATATTTTATTCGCCACTCCCATAACGGCATTGGGCTCTATAACGTAAAACGGCACCTTGTTAAAAATAGCCGCAAGCATAACAGGCAAAGCAACATAGCCGCCGGTTCCCACTACGAATTCGGGTTTTTCCTTTTTCAGCAGCTTTGACGCCTCCCGCACGCAAGAGAGCAGTTTAAGCGGCAGCATCAAATTTTTAATTACGCTGTTTCTCGTTAAAGGAACCGCATTAATATGCCGATAATCAAACTTGGAGGAGAGTAATTTCTCTTCCATGGAAGGGGCGGCGCGGCCCGCGAAAATGATATTGTATTCACCGGCGAGATTCTCCGCAACGGCGACAGCCGGGAATATGTGGCCGCCTGTGCCGCCACACGCAAAAAGAGCAGTTTTCATTTTGTTTTATCTCCGGTTAAAGAAGACAATTGCACCAGCATTCCCAAAAGGAAAAAATTCATAGCCAAATTCGCTCCGCCTGAGCTTACAAAAGGCAAGGGCTGCCCGGTATTGGGAAGCAGTCTCAAATTAACCCCTATATGAAAAAGTATATTCATAGTGAAAATAATCGCAATGCCCCAAGCTATATTTTGAGCAAACATCGAATCCCTGTCTTTCGCATTTATTTTAGCCGCAATTAAGAAGCAGGCAAATAAAAATCCAGCCATAGCAAGCGTAATAGGAAGCATTAGCCACATTCCAAGCTCCTCGCCCAAAACGCTGTAGGCAAAATCGTTACGTGCCCCGAACAAACGGTATTTTATTGTTCCCCTGTCCAAGCCCTTGCCTATAATTCCGCCGTCTGCCATAGCCTGCAAAGCTTCGTTTTGCTGCTCATTGCCAGTGCCGCCTTCATTGAAAAAACTCCAAATTCTGTTAATGCCGTGAATTCCTGCAATAGAGCTGCCCTTATCCAAATTTGCTATGGAATACATTATAACAGCCGGAATTACCAAAGCGGCAATCATCACAATGCGAGGCTTTATGCTCATCTCTTGCAGAAACAGCATAAAAAATATCAGCAGCATATAAATTATCATCATGGAATAATTAGGCATAAGAAACGTGAAAAAACCAACGGATATAAAAGCCAAAAGCGGAAACCCGAAAAATTCCCTGCACAATCTCATTTGCCCGTTAATCTTCATGTCAACCATAAGCTTTGCCGTAAAAATCATAAGAAAAATTTTCACAAATTCCCCAACCTGAAAAGGCCTTGAAAAAACAGACAGTTGCCGCCGCATCTGAGTTATGGCATTGCCATCCATCGCAGGCCCTATTTTTTCCCATGAACCGTCTCCCCATATTGCGAAAATTTGCAAAAACATGGCAAACAGCAAAAGAAGAAAAGCGAAACTAAAACCATCCTTGTTCCACAGTATTTTTTGACCCTGCGAAAAACGAATCGCATAACGCCGCCACATAGACACAGGCACTAAAAAGCCTATTACAAAAAAAACAAGCGGCATAAGCACGTTTTCAACCGCAAAGCTCTTGAATGGAATATGGTTTCTATCTAAAGTGCTGATGCTTATGTAAATTCCAATAATTGAAAATAAAACAGGAAGCATCAAAAGCGACCACTTGCCAAACTTCATTCTTTCCCACACATTATTGAAATAATCAAGCAAGTAAACCATCGCAAACCTCTTCAAGTTTCATAGAACGAGATGCCTTTACCAAAACCGTGTCATTTTCACGGATTAAAAATTTCATAGCGTCTATAGCGTTTTGCTTGTCTTCAAAATATTTTATTCTGGCCGGCTTAAGCCCGGCCTGCTCCGCTCCTCTGCAATACTCTTCTGCGTCTTTTCCTATCGCAATCAAGCAATCAATGGATAGTTCCGGCAGCACTGAGCCTATTTCCCTGTGGTACTTTTCGCTATGCAAGCCAAGTTCCTTCATATCGCCCAAAATTGCGATTTTGCGGCCTTTGCCAGGCATATTGGAGAGCGTTTGCAAAGACATTTTCATGGAATGAGGGTTTGCGTTGTAGCAATCTGATATAACGGTAATTCCGTTTTTTTTGAGAATCTGCATTCTCATGTCGTACGCTTTTACTTTAGATAGGGCTTCGGCAATCATGCTTTTTGGCATTTTGAAAAGTTCGCCAACGGCAATCGCAGAAAGAGCGTTGTACACGTTGTGCATACCGGGAACAGAAAGCTTGAACCATGTGCGCGCTATGCGAAAGCTTGCGCAGCCATTTTCCCATAAAATTTCATCCGGCTTAACCATCCCTCTATTCACACCGTAAGTTATCACGCTGTATTTTGAAGAACTGCGAATTTTTGAAAGCATTTTATCGTCTGCGTTTATTATTAGATACCCGCTTTTTTCAATGCCTTCCGCTATTGACTTTTTCTCTTTGAGCACGCCTTCCAAGCTTCCAAGGCCCTCCAAGTGAGCAGGCCCCACATTTGTAATCACTGCGATGTCCGGAACAGCCGCCTGGGTTAATTGGCGAATTTCGCCGGGAAGGCTGGTTCCCATTTCTATAACAGCAGCCTCATGCTCTTTTTTCAAGCCCAATAGCGTCATCGGAACGCCAAACAGGTTGTTCAGGTTTCCCTTTGTGACAAGCGTGTTGCAATGTTTGGAAAGCACAGCGGCTATCATCTCTTTTGTAGATGTTTTGCCTGCGCTGCCAGTTATGCCAACAACTTTCAGGTTCGGGAATGTTTTTCTGTAGCCTCTGGCGAACTTCAGCAATGCCTTGGTCGTGTCTTCCGTAGCGAGCGCAAGCGGAATTTTCCCTATTTCTGCTTCCGTCATATTCACAACTGCCATAATTGCTCCTTTTTTAAATGCTTCTTCAATAAACCCGCCTTTGTGCGGATTGAAATTTTTTCCAACCAATGCCCAAAAAATATCTCCCTTTTTTATTTCTCTGGAATCGAAATTTAGGCACGCTTTTTGCATATTTATTTTTTGCGGGATATCCGCTATAATCGACGTGGGGTTTTGCTGCAAAAAAATTTGCAGGAATCCTGATACGTTTATTGGCAATTTTATTCTCAATGTTCAATTCTCCTGTTTGTTTCCATTGGGCAACCGTTTATGGGCAACCGTCTATGGGCAACCACGGGGGGTTGCCCCTACGGGTTGCAATGCCTCGGTTAATTGTTCCTGGTCGCTAAAATGAATCTTTTCCTTTCCTATTATCTGGTACGTTTCGTGACCCTTGCCCGCTACTACCAGAACATCTCTCTTTTGCAGCGCTGCGGCGGCTTCTTTTATGGCTTTTTTGCGGTCTATCTGCCTTTTGTGTTTGCCTGCCGGCATTCCGGCTTCTACATCATTTAATATTTGCTCCGGGTTTTCCGTGCGGGGATTGTCTGAGGTTAGCCAAATTTTGTCTGCAAGTTTTTCCGCTACAGCACCCATTTCAGGACGCTTGGTTTTGTCCCGGTCTCCGCCGCAGCCAAATACCAGCAGCAAATCGCCTTCGCAAATTTTGCGAGCCGCTATCAGGGTTCTCTCCAAAGCATCCGGGGTGTGGGCATAGTCCACTATGGCTCGTTTGCCGTCTTTGTTTAACACAACTTCAAAACGTCCGGGAACGGAAATTTTTTCCAAAGCTTCTGTTGGCAAGCCCATTTCCTTTGCCCACTCTATTATGAGCATCGCATTCTCAACATTGTGCTCGCCAAAAAGAGACACATTTACGTTGTCTATTTTTATTCCTGTTTCGGTATTTTCAACTTTGAATTGTTTTTTTGAAATGCCTACCCTGTCTCTGAAAAATAATTCTCCATACAAGCGATTGCCATAAGAATTATCTATGTTTATAAATCCTATGCCTGTGCCCAAAAGCTCAGAAGCAAACAGCAATTTTTTTGCCTGGTAATAATTTTCCATTACTAGATGATAATCAAGATGATCGTGGCTCAAATTTGTGAACAAAGCGGTTTTGTAAGGAATTCCCATCACACGCCCTTGAGCCAAAGCATGGCTGGAAACCTCCATAACAAGCTCCGTGCATCCTGCTTTAACCGCTTTTGCCGCAAATTCATAAAGCTCCAAAAAACCGGGAGTCGTAAGGCTTGCCGCTTCTTTTTCATCGCCAAGCAAATTGTAAATTGTGCTAAGCATGGCTGTTTTTTTACCGGCATCTCTCAATATCGCATTCATCATAAACGCACAGCTTGTTTTTCCGTTTGAACCTGTTACCGCATGGCAGTTCAATTTTGAAAACGGATTTCCGAATTTCTCTTTCGCAAATAAATATCTTGTAAAAACAACGTCGTTCACATGCGCCCATCTGTCTTCAAAGCCTTTTGGCGGCGGCAATGCAGAAACAACAGAAGACGCTCCGCGCTCCAGCGCTTCCATAGCGTGAGCCATTTCCGAGCCGTCTGCGCAGGGAATGGCGAAGAACACATCGCCGGGCATCACTTTTTTGGAATTGTCTGTTAAACGGCTCATATGTTCTCCTTTAATTTTATATGCACAGTGCTTTTTCTGCCTGCGTATCCGCCCGGCTCAGGAATTTGCATATACACTTTTCCAACACCATCGTAAGTAACATTAACGTGTTCAAGCATGCCTAGCGCGTCTTTCAAAGTAAGGCCCATAACATTCGGCATAATGCCTGTGTTTCTTTGTCCATCTCTTAAAGAAAGCTCCAAATATCCTCCTACAGAATCTCTTTTTATAGTTTGCGCAACAACATAGCCCCCGGTTCTGCTCTCATCGTCAAAACGTATGTTGCAGCGCATGGTGTTTGCTTTGTCTAAAGCAGCGGATTTTGTATGCCCAATAAAAGACGCATCGTTGCACAAGCTGTCTGCCGGAGCGTATTCCCTGGCAAAAGTTACCGGAGACAGTTCCGGATGCAAATATATGAGTTCCATTATTTTTTGGAACACAGGGCCTGCTACCGTTGCGCCGGAACTGGCAGTGTGATACATGGTGACGAGGCACACAAAATGCGGATCAGATGCTCTTTCAAGCCCTATAAAAGAGGAATTGTAAACTTTGGATTTGTATTTTCCGGTGCTGTCCATAATTTGCGCTGTTCCTGTTTTGCCGGCAAATTCAAAGAAAGCGTATTTTGATTTCACGTTTTCCGCAGTTCCTCCCAAGTCCACAACGCCTTTCAGCATATCTCTTAAAAGCCTTGTGTTTTCTGTAGTGGAAATAACTCTGCGCACGGAATCCCTTTCCGTATCTGCGGAATCCGTTCCGTATTTGAGTATCAATTTGGGGTTATACAATATTCCGCCGTTTGCTATTGAGCTGAAAGCTTTTGCAACATCCAAAGAAGTCATGTCTATGGAATGCCCAAATCCTTGAGCTGCTCGCGTTCTCGAATAAGGAACCCTGTTGAAACCCTTGTGCGTAACTCCAAGCGGAAAATCAGAAGAATTCTCGTTTATTGCAAAATTCCTTACCCCATAAAAGAACTTTTCGTAGCCAATTTCTTCCAGCACATATTTTCCAAAAGCTATATTCGATGAATACACCATAGCCTCTTGCATATTGCAGCTTTTTTCCTTATGCGTGTCTTCTATCATCTTTTCTTTCGCACCTTTAGTAACTTGCCATTTGCCGTTCTCGGTATTTATTCGCTTATTTGGATTCACTCCGTTTTCCAAAGCTATAACGGCGGTGATCGGCTTAAAAATTGAACCTGGTTCAAAAGAATACAGATCAGCATCGTATTTCCCTTTACTTGGATTAAAACTGGTAATGGCAAGTATTTGCCCTGTGCGAGGATCCATAACTAAAACTGACGCGCCCGCCGCACCGAATTTCGGCACATATTCCTGAACAACGTTTTCAACTATTTCCTGAATCCGCAAGTCCAGCGAAAGATACACGTCTTTGCCGGGAACCGGCGGAATTATCTCAATTTCATTTATTGGAATGCTTCTCTTGGGCCTGACTGTTTCGTTAAAAACTCCCTTTTGCCCGCTAAGTTCTCTGGTCTTTGAGTTCACCACTCCTTTCAAAATCGCAGACAAACCTTCAAGGTGCTTATGGTAATAAATATCCTTCCATTTTTCAGACTCTTTGCCAATAAGCAATCTGTCCCAAAGCATTATGCCATTGCGGTCAAAAACTCTCCCGGATTTTGCCTCTCCGTAATTTCTCTTTTGTGTTTTGTCCACATAATAAATTTTGCCGCCAATAACTTGAATTTGAACAAGCCTAGCGATAAAAGCGACGGTTGCCAAAGAGAGAAGAATCCCTATGATTATAAGCCTGGCTTTCATTCTGCGCTCCCGGTTATTTTGGTTGCTACTCCATTCATTCCAAGCCCCATTTGCATAGCAACTTTATTTATTCTGCTTCTCGAAGACAAACTGTCTATATCCTTTTTCACCAAAGACAATTCATGGCGCAAAACAGAAACGGAATCTTTCAGAATTTTTTCCTGCAAAATCAAATCCGCAAATTTTTCATTTTCCATTTTCATGGGAACTGCCAAGGCAAAAATCATGAAAAACAGCAAAACAGTTATTATAATTAGCTTCATGGCAATCTCCTAAATTCTCTCATAAACTCTCAACGCCGCAGAGCGCGAACAGGAATTTTTTTTCAATTCGTCTGCGCTTGGCGTTAATGGTTTCTTGTTAACTTTTCTGATTTTCCTGTTGTTACCGCCGCAAACGCAAACAGGCATATTTACATTGCACAGGCAGTTTTTTTCAAAGAAAGAAAGAACATCTTTTACCGCCCTTGCTTCTTTGGAATGATAAGTTATTACGCAAAGCCGCCCGCCGCTTTTAAGGCATAGCACGGCAGCAGCAACGCTTTTTTTAATTTCCTCAATCTCGCCATTAATTTCCATGCGAATTGCTTGATACACCCTCGCCTTCAAGCTATTTAAATCTTTTCTTCTGTTGCCGTAAACATCTTCAATAGCGTTGTTCAAATCTTGCGCAGTTGCCAACGCCTTCGATAAAATGCGCTTTGCTAGGCGTCTGGACATTTCCAAATCTGAGTTTTCCCTGAGCGCTTTTGCCAATTCATCTTCCGAAACCCGTCTCAAATAATCAAGCGCATTTTCTCCCTGAGTCGCATCCATCCGCATATCCAGCGGCTCGTTGCCGGCAAAGGAGAAGCCTCTGTTGCCGGATAGGTGGTGAAAGCTAATTCCCAAATCGTAAAGTACGCCGCCAAGAGTCTCCGGTGCAAGCTCTGTTCCCAAATTTGAAAACGGCATATGGTGATAGACTATTTTTTCTCCAAACCTTGCAAGCCTTGGTTTTACCGCATTTATAGCGTCTATATCCCTGTCAAAGCAATGAAGCCGCCGACCCTCGCCCATAAGCTCGGCAATTTTTTCCGAATGCCCGCCGCCGCCGAGCGTACAGTCTGCATAATCAAAATCGAGCCTCACCTGCAAGCTCTCCACGCATTCGTTAAGGAGCACAGAAGTATGATTATAGGTCATATTCAAATCTCCCGGAATGGTCATATATTTCCGAAGCGTATATGAGAATTTTGTCTATAGCCCCGACAAAAACCACATCTTTTTCCATTTTAGCGTGTTCTTTGAATTTTTTCGGGAGCAAAAACCTGTTCTGTTTTTCGTCCAGAACAACAAATTGAGCGCTTTTTGCGGCGTTAATGCGATCTTCCGTTGACATGGCCATTATTTTTGGCCCAATCACTTCATTGTAGTAACTTTCCCTGAAAAGCATAAGAGCGCTGCCTTTGCCGGTGGCTAAATAGAATTTTTTTTCGCCTTCGGGCAGAATATCACGAAACGTGGAAGGCAACGACACTCTGCCATTGGCATCTACGACCGCATTTGCTTCTCCAACAAAGGAAATGATATTCATGTTCTTAAATATAGTTATTTTTTCAGGGAATTAACCCTTTTTTCATTGTTTTATTTTTTTTTTACCCTTTTTAACCCCTAAACAAAAAAGTTATCCAATAATATCAACAACGAATTAACAAAAATATACAAAACTACTGAACAAATGTTCAGTAGTTTTTTGAATGGTTAATGGAAAAACTTATTAAATCCCTGCCAGCAGCAGCATTCCAAACACAACGCCTGTCACAAACAACGCTGCGTAAACTGCGAAAGAGCCGTTTTGCGCCAAGCGAACGCCTCGGCCAAGCCACTGCAAAACACCGGCGATAAAGTCGCCAAAAGCATCTATAACATAGTGGTCAAAAGCCTTCAAAAAACCGGCAACGCCTTTGATTAGAAAATTACGGGTTATTGAATAATACATTTCATCAAAATAAAATTTATGGTAAATTATTCTATACCACGGCGAGCGAATGTCAGATTCCAAAGCTCTGTTCACATCCGCATTTTTGCGCGCATATAAAAACCATGCGACTGCAACGCCGAGAATGCCCATCAAAGACGCAGCAATCGGCAGCCATTCCACATGTTGCGCCGTTAGCCCGCTCAATATGCAATGCCCAATATACCCTGCGCACGCCGCAGGAATAGCCAAAATAACAATCGGAACAGTCATCCACGGGTCCTCATGCGCAGCAACATGCTCGCATCTCTGCTTGCCGTGAAAAGTCAAAAAGAACATTCTGAACATATAAAACGCCGTCAATCCACCGGTCAACAACCCGGCGAAAAACACCCCGTAATTGCCGGCCGCCCATGCAGAGAGCAAAATCTCATCCTTGCTCCAAAAACCGGAAAACGGAGGAATGCCCGCAATAGCCAAGCAACCTATCAAACAGCTAAAATACGCAAAAGGCATTTTTTTGCGAAGGCCGCCCATCGCATCCAAGCTATTGCTGTGCACAGCGTGAATAACCGCGCCGGCAATCAAAAACAGCATGCACTTGAAAAACGCATGGGTGAAAACATGGAACATCGATGCTATATAACCGCCAACGCCCAGCGCAAACATCATATAACCTAGCTGGCTCAAAGTTGAATATGCCAAAATTCGCTTTATGTCTTTTTGCGTACAAGCGATAATAGCGGCAAACAACGCCGTAAACGCTCCGATAAACGCCGCAACTTCAAGCACAGGCCCAACGCTCCCAAAAAACGGAAACAGCCTAGCCGTCAAATACACGCCAGCAACAACCATTGTCGCGCTATGTATAATTGAACTCACAGGAGTTGGGCCTTCCATCGCATTCGGAAGCCAAATATGCAAAGGGAACATAGCGCTTTTGCCCCAAGCTCCCATAAATATAAATACCGATGCAACGGCCAGCCATTGCCCATGAGAGGCTGCATCATTCCATTCCAAGAAATCATATGTGCCAAGCATTGCCCCTGTTAAAATAATGCCAAGCAAAAAGAAACTGTCTGCGAAACGGGTTAAAATAAACGCTTGCTTTGAAGCGGAAACAGCAGACGGCTTGTGATACCAAAAGCCAATGAGCAAATAGCTTGAAACGCCAACAAGCTCCCAGAAAATGTACATTTGAATAGCATTTGCGGCAGCCACCAGGCCAAGCATTGAAAAAGCGAACAAGCTGAGCAACGCAAAGAAACGTGCCGCCGAAGGGTCATCCTTCATGTAGCCAACGCTGTATATGTTCACAAAAAATGCGACAACGCTGATAACCACGAGCATCATCACGGAAATCGGGTCACAGTAAAAAGAAATTTTAAGGGTCATTGCGCCAAGAGGCAGCCATTCCCAAGACCAAAGCACTCCGGGCGTACTGTATTCAAGCGCAAGAAGCACTGCGAATGCCATTGAAAGAAAGGCCATGAATATGGAAGTGTATCCGGCAAGTTTTTTCCTGTTCAACGGGCTGAAAATTGTTCCGTTGATTAAAAACGAAAGCAGGGGAAAGAGCAATATAAGCCAACTATAATTATTCATTTTAATCCCTTTTCAAAATATGCGGATGCGCAAAATCTTTGCGCAACGGCCAGCCTTCAAAGTTTTCTTCCGTAAAAATTCGGCGCAAATCGGGATGCCCTTCAAAAGAAATCCCGAACATATCATAAACTTCGCGCTCCTTCCACTCCGCCGCCGGATAAATTGCGGTTAAGCTTTGGATCTCAGGTACATCGCGCGGTATTGAGCAATAGGCAAAAATCTTGTTCCCGTCGCTTAAATTCATCACTTGCAACACAACATCAAAATGGTCATTCCAGTCTATTGCTGTGATGTCTATAAGATAATCGTAATTTAATTCCGTTTTTAAAAAATTTGCGAATTCAATCCAATCTTCTTTTTTTATGCATACGTTTTCTGCGGCATCTGCGACGTATGGGTATTTTTGTTGGATGGTTTGCAATGCGACATTTGCAATGGACGTTGCAACATATGGTACATCCGGGAAATCTTCTTTTGGGGGTCTTGTGGGCTTGAATGCTGATTTGTATTCGGGATTTTTTTCTTTGAACTGCGCCCTTGCCTCTGCCATCTCTTCGTCTTTTATTTTTTCAAGGTCTTCCCAGGTTTTTCTTGCGGCTTCCCAACGGTCGCCTTCGTCTTTTTCTCTGGGCTTGCCTTCTTGCCACGGGGTTCGGCTGGATTCTGTTTTGCAGATTTTTTTTCTGAGTTCCAAGATTCCGTGGAACAGAGCCTCCGGGCGAGGCGGGCAGCCTGGCACAAAAACATCAACCGGAATCAGCAGGTCTGCGCCGCGAACCACGCTGTAATTGTTGTACACAAAAGGGCCGCCGCTTATGGTGCAGGCTCCCATAGCTATAGCATATTTTGGACCGGGAATTTGCTCCCACAGAGCCACCAGCGCAGGGGCCATTTTTCTTGTCACCGTACCGGCTATAATGAATAAATCCGCTTGCCTTGGGCTTGCCCTGAACACTTCGCTGCCAAAACGCGCTATATCGTAGCGGGCCATTGAGCTAGACATCATCTCTATGGCGCAGCAACTGGTGCCGTAGGTCAGCGGCCACAGCGAATTGGCTCTTGCCCAGTTTATAACCCAGTCCATGGCATTTACCAGGTATTTGCCGCCCGGAATAGGGTCTAAAATTTTCGGCGCGATATTTGTGATGCCCATAAGTAGAAGTAATCTAGAAATTCAAATTCTTACAAATCCTTATTTTTAACCGCAACCCTAAAACTTATATGGCCACCGCTTATATCAGTCGAATAAGGGTCTGTTGAATAACGGACATTATAATAGAAATTCAAGCCTTTGCGAACTTTAACAAAATTGCGGGAGCAGTTAGGAGGGCCGCTTGGGTCATAATCAGTCCAGGGAAACCGGCTATCAAAGCAATCATTTGTCCATTCCCAATATTTTTCATCCCTCAATATAACGCTTGCAACCTCAGCATATTCCCATTGAGCTTCCGTAGGTATTCTCACGGCATTTGAGTCCAAGCACATTCGCACAGATAGCTTTTTGCAAAATTCCTCTGCCTTGAACCAAGTAACCCCTTCTACCGGAAGAGTATCGTTTTTAGTTCCTTTAGACGGATTTTCTCCCCCCATAATGGTTTTATACTGCCCTTGCTTAATAAGAAACGCAGAAATATAATAGGCATCCATTCCTATTTGCGTGTTGCCGCCGTTCTCATTCGAGTGCATATATGAATTTCCGGGAGCTTCGCTCCAAACTATGTAATCTAAGCTTAAGCACTCGCTGCTGGAACTGCTAGCTTCATTTTTGGAAGAAGAGCTTGCTTTGCCCTGCGAATCGGAAGACGATTCGTTCAAAGAGCCGCCAACATCGCCAGCGAGCCCGCCGCAAGCCACAAAAAGCAAACAAAATAGCATTAACAATTTAAGCATCACTTGTAAAATAGTAAATGCGGAGTTGCACTCTCCACTTTGGTCAAAACGCCCAATGCTTCCCCTGCTTACGACTGGAGTATGAATATCGACCGCAAGGACACCTCCTGGAACATTGGCAATAAGACTTACTTGCTTTCCGTGAGATGCCTAAAAGATTAATTGTCTTAAGCTCCGATTAACAGGGTTTTAGGATTTTTCTAAATTATCCCTATGAAAAAAATACTGTTTACCGCCCTTTTCTTGTGCGCTTCGCTTTCTTTGGCTGCGCAAGACCCCGTTGCTTTGTTGAAGCAAAACGATACTGAGCTGCAAAAAGAGCTTAAAAAAAAGACACACACTGCCAAAGATATTGAAAGAATCAAATATCTGAGCAGCGGCCTTTTCGACTTTGCGAAAATGGCGGAACGCAGTTTGCCCAAGAAAACCCTGGACACGGCATCCGCAGAACTCAAAGCGGAATTTTCAAAGGAATTCCAGAGAATGATCGAGAATTCCAGTGTGCACAAATTCAAAACCACAAAATTCACCCCATCTGATTCCACTATTTACGAGGAACCAAAATACAGAAAGAATAATGATGAAGTTTGGGTTACCATACATTCGTGGAGCAAAGGCAAAGATATGCTGATGGTTTATAAAATGGATAAAACCGGCGACTCGTGGCGCGTTTGGGATTTGGTTGTGGACGACCTTTCCACAACCCGCAACTACCAGGACCAGTTCAAAAGCATTTTGGAAACGGATAAAAAAACTTTCAAAGAGTTGATTCAAATTGTAAAAGATAAAGCGGATGAATATGTGAAATAATTATGAAATTTAGGTTTATTTTTTCTTTTTCCAAAACTGAGCGCGAATTGAAAGTGCGTTTGGGAAAAAAGAACATATTCGACTTGAACCCTAAAGCAAAGGAACCAAAGAAGGCAAGCACTGCCGGCTCAGATGCCGCTAAACCCTATATAAAAAAGAAAAATCCGTATTTCCAAGCTCTTTTTGACCAAAAAGTTGAAAAAAGAATTTTGCACGCTATGGCGAAATTGACTGACAAAACGAGAACGCTTTTTTCCGTAGAGTTTGAGGAGGTTGAAATAAAGGGAACCTTGGGCGATCCTTTTTACGATGCGATAGCAATGGGAATGTCCGGCGGCAGCTATATTCCGGATTTTGAAAATAAAAACGATGGGTGGAGCGCAAAAGGAGAAGTGATTTTTAAAACGGGCTTTTTTCATTTCCTCTTTTATATGCTTGGCTTAATTTACGAATTTGCTATTTTGGCTTTTGTTTTGTGGCGCGGTTCGCGGCTTGCGAAAAAGAATCCAAATGGTGAAAATTTGGAAGGTTTTAGAAAATGGATTTTCCAGAAATACGATTCATAAACGCTCACTGCCATTTGGAGCTTACAAACCTAGCAGGCAAACTCCCACGCAATAAACCATTTTTTGAGTGGCTCTCCTGCCTTCGCAAGCACGTGGAAAATTGGACAAAAGAAGACTACCAAGCAAGTTACATAAAAGGCCTTGAACTCTCCAAAAATACTTTCGTATATGACGTAGGAAACCAGTTATCCGAACCAACTAGCCACTCACCACTAGCCACCAACCGCTTCATAGCAATGCACGAAGTAATCAAGCAGCCCATGCCGGAGCCTTGCACTCCGCATTCGCTTTACGCAACGCCTCCTGAGCTTGTTAAGCAATCGATTAAATCTTGCGCTAAAGCCGGAATCCCTTGGAGCATTCACTTGGCAGAATTTGATGATAGCGACAGGTTCAGCGATTTTTTGGATATTTTTAAAGACGAGCCTTTGCTTGTTAAAAACGGGTTTATTATTCACGGCAATTTTTTGACTGAGAGCGATTTGGATTTTATGGCGAAGAATGACATTGCTCTTGTGCATTGCCCGCAAAGCCACGAGTGGTTTGGCCATAAGGACCCAGATTTTGAAATGTGGAAAAAAAGCGGTGTGGATATTTGCATTGCCACGGACAGTTTGGCTTCAGCAGATTCTTTGGATTTAATGGAGCAAATAAAGACTTTGTTCAGGCGGTATCCAAAAGCGTTCACTCAAGAGGAAGCAATGGCGGCGGTTACTTCTGTGCCGGGAAAATATCTTGCGAAAATCATGTTTCGTTAGCTCCTTGCCATTTACTATATTACTATTTGTGCCATATGCGAAACCAATTCTCTTTATTATGCTTTTATCTCTAAACGCGCACTCTGCAGTTTGGCTGCGAATCAATCAGGCCGGCTACACGCCAGACCGTGCAAAAATTGCAGTGGTGCTGTCTGATTCCAACATCACGGGGCAAATTTGGGAACTCAAATCCGGCGGTAAAACTGTTTTGAGCGGCAAGCTTGGCGTTGCAAAAAAAGGCGATAACTATTATGTTGCGCAACCTTTTTATTATACAATAGATTTCACATCGGCAAAAACAATAGGAACATACACATTGGAACTCTCCGGAGAGTCAGAGCAAATACGCATCTCGGCAGATCCTTATTCTCTGTTTGCCAAACAAGCGCTTGCGCACTTGAAGGCTATGCGCAGCAGGCATTCGGGAGACTCTGCTGCAATAGTTCACACAGCGAAAGGAGCGTGGCAGGCTGGGGCTTGGCAAGAAGTTGCGCCTCGAAGAACTGTGGATATGAGCGGCGGGCATTACGATGCCGGAGATTACATAAAATTCACCCTGAACGAAGCGTACCTTGCCTGGCACATTCTCGCCGCATATCAGGAAAATCCGTATTTCGCGCCCGAAATGCTTGACGAAGCAAAATACAGCTTGGATTATTTGTTGAAAACATTTCCGGATGAAAACACTTTTATAATACAAGTGGGCGATGCAAACGACCACAAACAAGGCTGGCGCCTGCCTGAAAACGATGCTTTGAACGGCAAAAGACCGGCTCTGTGCGCCATTTCCAGAGCGCACATGGGAAGCACCGCCGCCGCCCTCGCTTTGGGATCTCAGGTGTTTCAAAAAATAGATTCTTCCGCCGCTACGCTTTACGCAAGCAAGGCAAAAGCCATTTATGAACGGGCAAAGAAAAACGATGCGCAGCCCTCAGCGTTTGAACGTGGCCCAACCAACGATTTTTACTTTGACCAAACCGATGACGACAACATGGCGCTCGCCGCAGCTTATCTTGGCGAAGGCAGCAAATATGCGCCTGTGCCCGGATACTGGGTAAGCTGGAGCGAATGGAATTCCTTTGCCAATCATGTTTTGGCGGAGCAAGGCAATGAGGCGGCCAAAAATCGCTTGCTTTTTGAGGTAAGCCGTTATGAGAAGGACAATGCGTGGAACGCTCCCGGCGATTATACATGGGGTACTTTGCATCGCTGGATTGGCATGGCAAACGCGCATTCAAGGGCGCATAAAGATTTGACTGCGCCTTTTTTAGGGGTTTTGGATTATGTGTTTGGGCGCAACAATTGGGGCGTGGCGATGGTTGCTTCGCACAATCTTCCAAACAGCATTCGCAATATTTACAACGGAATTTACCGTTTAACCGGCAATTTTCCGCTTGGCGCGCTTTCCGAAGGGCCTGGTGACAGGGCTATGCACAATGATATAAAAAAGTATTTTGAGAGCTTTATGGCGCACACGCCTTTAGACAAATTCAGCACAGCCGGCGCAGTATTTTACGACAGCGCAGATGATTTTATGATTCAAGAGGCCACAATAGGCGGCCAAGGCGATTTCTTGTTGATGCTTTCCATAGCTTCCCCAAAAACCAAGCCCAAAGCCATGTCTCGCAGCCCGGCTTTCCGGTGAGTTGAACGAGTTGCTGTATTCAAAAAATGCCCCAGCAAATAAAGCGGAATCGAAAGCAAATTTCCTGTTTTGCCGTAGTTTTTGAGTGAAGATTTTATGGCTAAGCTGGGATTATATTTCTCCATATATACATTCAAACTCTTAGCTTTTGTTTGAATGCCGGATTTTACCTCCAAAGGAATAAGCTCGTTTTCGTATTGCAAAAGAAAATCCACCTCAGCCTGCCCACTGTCATTTGCCCAATAAAACACTGGATAATCGGAATTTGCCTTTAATTCCTGAAACACAAACTGCTCAGTTAAAGCTCCCTTGAATTCACCGAAAATCCTATTGTCCGGTTCAAAAAAAGTTTTTATGCTTAAATCTGTTTGTGCGCACAAAAGGCCAATATCCACCATATATAACTTAAAAGCATCTCTTTGCGCAGTACGAGAAAGAGGCAAAACAGGTGTGGCAATTTGGCTGACCTTGTACACGAGTTTTGTATCAAAAAGCCAAGTCATGGCATCTTCGTAGGCGTGAGCCCTTGCGCCTTCTTTTATTTCCTTATACATGAATTTCTTTTTTTCTTTTGCCAAATGAACCGGAATAGAATTCCAAATCATTTTAACCTTTGGTACATTTACCGGGCTTACGTGCTTGGAGAAATCCGCTTCATAATCTTCCAGAATATCTTTTTGGATTTTCCTCACCTTTGCAATATCATTGAACTTGGAATAAGAAAGCACAGCGTCCGGCATTCCGCCCACATAAAAGTATATCTTTAGCAATTCCTCAAATTTTGAAGACAGAGTTTGGATCAACGGCAAGTTTTTTTCATATACCGCTTTAGGCATGCTTTCGTAGCCAAGAGCGTCTAGGAATTCGTAAAAAGAGAGCGGGTAGAGCGTGATTCTGTTCACTTTGCCAACCGGAAAGCCTCCATGCGTAGCTACGCCCAAAAAGCTTCCTGCGGCCATTATATGATATTCAGGCGCTTTTTCACAAAAATATTTCAATGAATTCAGAGCGTGTTCCGAATGCTGAACTTCATCAAATATTATAAGAGTTTTGTGCGGTTGAATTTCCATTTTAAATTCGGCTTGTAATCCAGGTATTATAAGCGAAGGCTCCAATGACTGTTCAAAATACTTGGAAAGCCCCTTTGCGGTCTCAAAGTTCGCATAAAGCACGTTTTCGTATTCATTCCTGCCAAATTCCTGCATAAGCCAAGTTTTGCCCACCTGCCTTGCGCCAAGCAGAAGCAATGGCTTTCTATCCTCGGAATTCTTCCAAGCGAGCATTTCTCTGTAAACTGACCTTTTCATGCTTATAATGTAGAAAAATTTACATTATTCATGGGAAAAATGTACGTTAAATTACATTATTCATGGGAAAAACGTTCTTGCGTGTCGAAATCTTTCAATTTCCATAAATACACAAAAGTTTTTGGCAATTTTTGCAAAAAAAGCCGCCGCTGTAGGCTCTTTTTCCCAAAAATTCAAAAAATCTAAAAAACAATATTAGGAGGGTGAACGAAAGTTCGCCTTTTTTAAATCTTTTGCTTTTATATTGATAGTCGGGAGAAAATCAGCGACCGGGCGGTTGTCGGGGATGCCTAATTTCCGTTTAGCATTGCGGTGCTCAGCTTGAACAAAGCTTGATCTCCTTTGGATAATCGCAAAATCCTTGTCGTTTACGCCCCTTTCATATAATATGCCGGAAAGTATTTTCTCCGTTTCAGCCAATTTTGCCCTTGCTTCCACACGTTCATAATCCAAAATACGTTGTTCAATAATTTTGGGCAAAAGCGATAGGTTCCTTGCGGCTATCGCCGTTTTGCGCAATCAGATAGCAGGCATAGCGCGTAAGGAGAATGTCGTCAATTTCTTTTTCGGCACCTGAACCTATTTCGACCATCTTCCTGACTTCAGGAAAATGGTTTTTGACTTTCTCGCCTGCGTTAGTACAAGCTTCTTTAGCTTTTTCAATAACTTTTGAGAAATTTTCCCACTTGGAATATCCCAACAGGTTCTGCAATTCTCTT
>WQTK01000324.1 GCA_009786285.1 Candidatus Fibrimonadales bacterium
GTAGCCGCAAGCAAACCGGTGTAGTCATCAATAATGTTTTCCTTTTTGTTGTCTTGGTATGCGGTGGGATTGGCTTTGAGATGAGCGTATGCTCGTTTTGCCGCCGCAAGGTATTGCGCAGAGCTGCTGTCTCCGCTTATGCCGGCTTTGCTTGCTCTGGCAAGGGCTGCTATAGACACGCCTCCGCCTTCGCGCATTGCAGATTGATAATCGGTTGAACGTGTTCCATCTTGGCCGCTCCATGCGCAAATCTGGCGGGTTCCTTCGCCCCAGCCACCCCAGTTGTCAAATACGGACATATAGAAATAACCTTGCGCAGAAAGAGAGCGCAATAGATAATCTGCTCCCCATGCAGCCTCCTCTTTAGCAGCCGTGCCAAAAACGTTTGGCTGGAATTCATTTGCATGGAGCAATGCCCATACGACCAAAGGTATTTGCTGAGGGTTGAAGTAATTAGCATAAGATAAATGCGACAGGTGTTTGCCCGGATCTCCTGTTGCATCCCACCAGCCGCCGTAAATATTGTGGGTTCCACCGCCTCGAATTGCCAAATTGCGGTCGCCTTCATCGGTATTTCTCATTCCTTTAAAGAAACTCACTTGAGAAGCTCCGGTTTTTGCCTGTAAAATTTTTTCCCCAATTGAAAATAAGGGGGATTGCGCAGAACCTACCTTAAGCCTATATTCGCCGTTTTGCTCAAAATCACTGAAATCCGCTACTTTGAAAACCCTGCCGCTCCATCCTTTTACGTTAGTTTGGGCTTTAAGGCTAATGGTATGGACAACTGTTCCTCCTGAATTAACCAGCTCAGCTTCAGTGGCTGAAATGGCAGAAGATGACTGGATAACAGCGCGCTTTGCGCCGCTTTTCTCATATCCAACCACGTTTACCAAGATATCAACCTGGGCAAATGCGAAGGAAATCGCAAAAAACAAGAGAAATCTGCACATATTTGGGAATATAGAAATAATTGCTATTATTTTCTATAAATCTCCTCCAATCTCTGCACTCCCGGCTCAATGTAGCGCTCAAAATCCTTGAGCCCCTTCTTTTTACTTAAAAAGCAGTATGCGCCGATTGCTTGCATAATGCGTTGCTGGCTTGCTGCCAAAAAATCTTCCCAGGCCGTTTCAAAAGAGATGTTTTTCAACAACGGGTTTGCGGAGTGCCATAGCGCAAATAGTTGTTTAACTGTTTCTCTTGGGAGCATCATGTATGGATCCCATAAAAGAGATGCTACGTCGTAATAAATGGAACCGTTCCTCGCACCCTGAAAATCCACAAACGATATTTCAGAATTATTAACCATCACGTTTTGAGACTGGAAATCACGGTGCATCAAAACTCTTGGCTGCGCAGCGGCTCGCTTTGCCAAGTCTTGCATAACTTTTTTCTCGCCAAGATAGTTTTCGCTGTAATACTTCTGCTCCCAAATATAATCGCTTTCGCCAAAAATTCTGCCCGCAAGCTCCTCGTCTGCCGTAAAAACTTTTTCGCTCGCCTCTTGCCAAACAATCAGCTTTTCCAAAACCCTTGGGTAATACAGCATTGGCTGCGCTGCGTCGCAAAGCCGGGTAGAACCCAAGTCCTGCATAACAACACGCCTCTCGCTTTCATCTACCGCATAAATTTCCGGCGTTGGAAGCCCAAGGCCGCTGAACAGCCTTCCATAACGAACAAAACGCTCAAAATCCTTGTCTTCGCTGTGCGACTGTTGCAAAATCAGAGAATGCCCGCAAGCCTTCATTCTGAAATATTTTCTTCCAGAACCTGCGGAACCTGCTGATTCGAGTTGAGAGCTCCGAGTTGAGAGCTCCGAGTTGATTGCTGCCATCAATCCTTCGGGGCTGCCTATGTCTATCCAGTTGCCTTTTGTTGTGAAAACGAATGGAATTTCGTTTTGCCAGAAATCTCTTATGTCTTTTTCTTTTACTTTTTCCCAAGCTTTTGCGCTATACCATGATATGCCCGTGAAGGTTGCGTTGCTTTTGCCTGGGTTTCCGAATTTGTTTTTTATGCCGCACAGCATATCGTTTTCGTTTATGCAGAGCGTGTTTACACTTGGATTGTCAATGGCTAAAAGGGCACAGTTTGCCCCTGAGCTTCTCGCTTTTTGTAAAAAACCTTCCACATCCAAATTGTGCTCGCAGTCTCCGTTGAGCACCAAAAGCTCGCCTCTCTCGCCTTCACTCCACATTCTCCGTATTGGGCCGCCTGTGCCCAAGAGCTCCTCTTCCACCCAAACCCTGTCTATGCCTGCTTCAGAAGCTGCGGCTTGCACTTGATGCGCTAAGTGATGTGCGTTTGCGTGGATTTTTTCCGAGCCAAGTTGTTTTGCGAGCGCGGCTTGCCTTGCAAGCGGCGAATTGTTTGCGATGGGAATCAGGGGCTTTGCGATTTTGTCCGTTAACGGGCGAAGCCTTGTTCCCAAGCCGGCAGCTAAAATAAGAGTGTGAAACACTAGGGAAAGATAGGAAATTGAGTTTTCTACCTTTCCCTTCATGCCACAAATTTTGGAATGCACAATATCATCCGTAGTCTTCGCTAACGAAAGAAGTGGTTTTACCGTTGCTCGAATAAAAAACGACAAACTCAGCGAAACTGCAGCGGGGAATTTTCCGCCTGTGCATGCCGGGGAAAGAGTACGCTTGACCGGGGACTGGGGTGAACATCCTAAGTTTGGAAAGCAGTTTGTGGTCACCGGATGCGAAATTTTGCAGCCGCAAGGCGAAAGCGGGTTGATAGCTTACTTGGCAAGCGGAATTTTTGCCGGCGTTGGGGAAAAAACAGCGGAAAAACTGGTGGGAATTTTCGGCGAAGAATTGCCAAGCGTTTTGGATAAAGATCCGGGCAAGCTGCGTGGAGCGGTTAGAGGACTGAGCGGTAAAAGACTGGAAAAATTTATAGATGACTGGAGCTTGCAGCAGGAGAGCAGAAAAACTTTGCTGTTTCTTTACAAGCTTGGATTCACAGGCGCAAAAGCCATGAGCGTTTGGAGCATACACAAAGGAAACACGGAAGGCATAGTCAATGAAAATCCATATGCTTTGTGCGAAGAACCTTTTGCATACAGTTTTGAAATAGCGGACAACGCCGCAAAAAAAATCGGATTTGAAGAAAATGCGAATTTAAGGCTGCGAGCCGCAATAATATATACTCTTAGAGAGGCAAAATACGATGGCGGCCACGCCTTTATGCCAAAGGAAAATCTTTTGCAAAAAACAATGGATTTTTTACGAATAAACCCCTACGGCCCGGACGATGACATCTTTGACAATCTTTACGCAGCGCTTGCCGCTCTGCAAAAAAGCGCAAAAGTGCTTATTCAAAAAGAAAGAGTCTGGTTGCCGGAACTTTACGAAGCGGAAAAATTCGCAGGAGCTTTTATTCGGCAATCTTTTGAATTCAGCGAAAATTCTTCGCACTTGGACGCAGACGCAAATTACGCAGCAAGCATGCAAGGAATAGAATACAGCGAGGAGCAACTGAGAGCGATTAAAAACGCTGTTTCAAGCAATTTCTTTGTGATTACCGGAGGGCCGGGAACAGGAAAAACCACCATATTAAAAGGCATTTTGCATATTTTGAATTTAAAGAGGAAAAAAGTTATGCTCGCAGCGCCCACCGGACGCGCTGCTCGCCGCATGGCAGAAGTTTGCCAGTTCAAAGCGAGTACCATTCATCGCTTGCTGGAAATTGATCCGAAGTCGGGGCTTTTTATGAAAAACGAAATGAACCCGCTTTCGGCAGACTGCGTTATAATAGACGAAAGCTCAATGATAGACAATGAACTTGCCGCAGATTTAATGCGCGCTTTGAATCCGGGTACGCAATTGATTTTAATAGGCGACGCAGACCAGTTGCCAAGCGTTGGCCCAGGCAACGTGCTCAGAGAAATTCTCTCTTGCCCGGAAGTCCATTTTATAAAACTTTCAAAAATATACAGGCACAACGATTCAAGCGATATTGCGGAAAACGCGCATTGTATTTTGGCGGGGCATTTGCCCAATATGAAAAACGGTTCGCATTTTCATTATTTGTCTTACAGGAATTCGGAAGAAGCTCTTTCGCTTTTAAGCGAACTCTCAAAAAACACAGAACTTCAAGTTTTAACTCCAATGCACAAGGGAGCTTTGGGTACAATAGCCTTGAACGCCTTTTTGCAGAAAATTATGAACTTTAATGCTTACGGTTTTGAATACAGAGGCTCTCGATGGCAAATAGGCGATCCTGTTATGCAACTCAAAAACAACTATGACAAAGATATTTTCAACGGCGATTTGGGCAGAATAACAAAAGTAATGCCTACGGCGAAAAAAATAGAGGCGGATTTTGACGGCAAAGCAATAACTGTTGAAGGCGATGAATTTGAGCAGTTGACCCTTGCCTACGCCTGCACCGTGCATAAAAGCCAGGGCAGCGAATACAAAAACGTAGCTGTTATGCTGGATTTTTCGCATTCCATTATGCTGCAAAGAAACCTGTTGTACACCGCAGTCACAAGGGCAAAGGAAAATATATGGGTTTTGGCAAGCCACGGTTCTTTGGAAACCGCTGTTCGCAACAACAAAGAAAGGCACAGGTGGACTGCGCTGAGGGAGTTTATTTGAGCAATCTTCCGAAGAGGAACTCAGAAAACTTATTGTTTGGGGCTTGGCCCGTATTCATTCTCGCAAGCAACGCTGTCAGATAGCACTGCGATAAACAACAATATCCATCCTAAAATAGGCACAAAACTCCACAGCAAATACCAGCCGCTATGCCCAACATCATGCAAACGTCGGAACGATAACGCAAAATTGGGAATAATAGACGCGAGAACGAATAGAGTATAGAGTATTCCGAAGTCCCCAAAATCGTCAGCTAAACCTAAAACGGAATCTACAATGGAAATACCAATGCCAATTAAAAAATAAAAAAGGACATATCCCCAATATTCTCTTCTTCTTGCTCTGCCGCTGAAAGTTGCGTATTTCTTTGTGTAGCACCTTGTAAAATATTCCCACAGCGTAAAATTTTCCGGTTCAAATTTTGTTTCAGGCTCGCCTTCGGTTTCAACGGATACGGTTGTTGCTGCGGCAACGGGCGCTGCTGTCGTTGCCGCAGCGGGCGCTGTTGCAACTGGTACATTCTCTATTCGGACTATGGATTTTTCTACCACTTTCCAGTCGCCATTTGGCTGAAGCTCAACAATTCCCGGTTTTACAACCGTTATGCTTGTTGCATTGCTAATCTTTTCCGCATTGGCTGCGCTGCATGCGAAGAAAAACGCAGGCGTTGTCATTGCCAGCTTTGTAGCAGATTCCTTTTTTGACAAGCCGAACTCAGCAGTATTATCATCCTTTTGAACGAATCTGAAAAGCGAAACGCCTTTTTTGTATTCGTCGGTGAAAATAGCATCTGCGGCGGAGAAAAGACCTTCGGAAGAAGGTGCGTTAACATAAAATATTTTGGCCATCAGTTAAACTCCTTGGTTAATTGTTTAATGTCAAAATTTCCATCCATATCTTGCACTTCAATTTTGCCGTGCAATACATCAAAAAAGAAATCCTTTATTTTTTCCAAACTCAGCTCAATGGGATTCCCTTTTGCATCTCTGCCAAAATCATAAACTCTCAAAAGTTGGGAGTTCAAGCTCGCTGCGGTTAATAGAAAATGATTTTGAAACCTGTCCGTATCCAGCAGATCAGCAGCCAGCACTTTGCCAATGACCGTATAGCTCAAAAGCGTTTTTTGATATTCTTCCGTTGAAAGCGTAGTTTTTATTTCAACAGCCTCAATATTCATTTTTATCTTTCCGGACTTCTGTGATTGCGGCTGCCCTTTGAATAGAGCACCAAAGTCCGCAAGGCTGTAGTTGTAAAATTTAATATCCGGCGTTGCATACAGTTTTTCAATGGAGAATGCGCTTGGCAAAAGAATTCCCGCAAAAGACGAAACCGAAACGGAAGCCCCGTTGAAAGTTCCAACTATGGAATCTTTCATGTCAATTTTTTGCGTGGCGAACACGCCGCCAATCACAACGCAATTTTCCAGAACAATGTCGTCTGCGTAAATGCTGCCGGCAACAAAAGCGTTGTAAAGAGTGACTTTTTTCGCATTTATGTCATTTGCAAAAAGCAAATTCGCATTGCTCGCTCTGGAAACAACGGAATCTGCCGAACCAACCGATTTCCTGAAAATAATTTTTCCCGTGGCATCGGTGTTCACATGCAATTCAAGATTTGCGAAAACAGCTCCCATAAACTCCGCATCACCTGTTTGAATGGCAAGGCGCTGCGCATAAACAGCACCTTCAATTACCGCATTTCCCTGAATAGTCACGGTTCTGTTCATCTGGTCTCGCTTCTCTGGCAAAATAGGGCTTTTAACCCTTGAATCCTTTAGCAAAACCTCTGTTTCATTAAAACGAACTTCTTTTAATTCCTGCATATTTGTACTCCTTGCAAGTTTACCAGTTTTTGTAACGTATCCCTAACTCTTTTCACTTTGGGTTCAGTTGAATTATACGCCTCATTTATATAGCCGTTGAGTTGAATTGATATATATTTGCGCTCAGTTTCGGAAATCTGTTCCCAATTCAAATTATCGGATTTAAATTTGTCTGCCACATTCTCTTTCAAATTATCATTGACGCTTGTGTTTTTATCATGCGTTTCCATAAAGCAGCTTGGAACATAAAAAACCTTTTCTTTTGCCTCGCTTATCGTTGCATCTTTGATAGTTTGATTCATCTTGTTTCGAACAAACAGAAATTCCTTTGCCTTGTTTATGGCAATCAGCGCTTTTTCTTTTGCCGAGCCAGAGCTTATTCTTGCAGAAAGCGAGGCATTCTCTTTGCCAAAAACACTGACCGTGGTTGATAAATCCGAACCGAAAATACGATTTATATTTTCTGCGGCTATTTTTTCAAATTCAAAAATTTTGCTGTCCAAATGCAAAATTCTGTTTTCAAGCTCATTATTTAAATCTTCAAACACTTTGACATATCTTTCTGTAATTCTGTGATAGTCACCTTCCATCTGCGTTTTTAACGCAATGACTTTTTTCGCTATTTGCGTTAAGTGCAAAAGAGTAGAATTTTTCTCATTTTCAAGAGCTGCTATTTGTTGGCTTATCTCGCTGCTCACCGTGCTGAAAAATCCCTTTATGATTGAGGAAGAAACTTTGTCTGCGCTGCTTTTGATTTCCGCTATTTGGGCCGCTTTGGTAGCAACTACAGATGTTGTTAAAACATCAACCGAGTTTTCGCAAGAAGAAACGCTGCTGTCAAATGCGTCAGTATCCACATATATTGTTATGTGAACCGGCTCGTTGTGGCTCCAACTGACAGTTCCTCCGTGTTGAGATGCCGGATATCTTTCGGTGCCGCTGCAATAGACGCTTCCGCTGTATGTTCTTGTGTAACTCATAGGCTTGCTCCGGTTGCAGTTTGGTAGCTGTTTTTGCCAAACAACTCCAACGCAAGTTTTTTTACACGCTCCGAGCTTGAGCTTTCCGTATTCAATTTGGAAAATTCGTTTTTCACCTCGTCTTTTACGGATTCGTCTTGCCACTGTATATTAGACATCTGCGAATATATGGAATTTTTCATTTCGCTCTTAGGCACGTTGCTCAGAGTTTCCTGCGGAATTGAAACAGATATGTTCTTATTCTCCGCAGAATCTACGATATTTTCGCAAACAATAGCGGGAAGTTTTATTTGCGAAGTTTCAAATTCCATCTTTTGCCTGTCCATAACATTTTCTGATATTTCTTTTTGCCTTTTGGCATCTGTTAAAAATTTATATATAAAAGTCAACATTTTCAGGCTACGATTTTTTATATACGAACCGAGAATTCGCTGGCTTACGGTAAGGGATTCTATTTGCATAAATGGTGAGACTGCCGCTAAATTAAGAGGTCGGTTTGCAATTTTTCCAACTTCTTTAACCGCAAAATCTACCACAGCCTTGTCTATTTCAAAAATTCTCTTTTTCAGATTTTGGTTCAGCGAATTGAACAGCTTTGTGTAACGGGCAGTTATCATGCGGTAATCGTGTTCCATTTTATTTTTTATCGCTAAAAGTTGCTTCATTTGCGATGCCATGTGCATTGCGTAACTATCCACATCGCTTTGGCCTTTTGCGATTTTTTGGGAAATTTGGCTTTGCATAAGAGTGTAAAAGCCAACATTCACATTATGGCAAATTTTGTTCGCAGCTTCTTTTTCCGCAGATACAACAGCCATTTGCATTGCAGTGACCGCTGTGGTTGTTAAAACCACATGGCGGGATATTCCCTTTACTTCGTTTGCCATAGGGTGCGTATCTACGGTAAAACTGAAATTTGAACTCATTTGCCCTCCTCTTCCTCTACAGCTTCCTCTTCCGTTTCCTCTACAGCTTCCTCTTCAATTTCCTCTTCCGTTTCGTCTTCAATTTCTTCTTCCGCCTCTTCTTCAACTTCTTCTTCTGTTTCTTCAGGCGCTGGGTTTGCTGGAGCATTGTCTTGGTATATGGATTTTTCCAGCAATTCATTCAACGCATTTTTTGCAATAGCCGGCAAATTCAGAGCAACGTGTTCCATTGTAACTTCTTCAATAGAAGGTTCTGGCAGCAATTCCGAAGATTTTGCAAACAGAGGATCTACCGCTAAAAGTTGTTTTCTTCTCAAATCCAAATTCTGTTTTTCGCTTTCCGCAACTGCGGCATCCTTAAAGTTCTTGTCTCTCAAAGATGCATCGTAATATTCCACGTGGTCAAATCTTTGCGCTTTCTCGTCTATATCATCTTTGAGCATATCCATATACGCATCAAAGTCGTCTTGTGTCTTTTTAAACTGAGCGGTTTGCATTTCATAACCTGCAAATGTTTCTGCGACATTTTGCTTGTTCTTCACAACTGCGGCTTTCAGGTCCCCGGCCGTTTCCATTTTTCTCGCCGTTTCTTTCAGGGAATTCAAAGTGTTGAGCGCAGCCGAGAAATTTCTGAAGCTCTCAGACATTATATTGCGCAAATCCGCAGCTTCCGCGCGATTCCTTCCGTAGAAATCTTCAACGTCTCTGTGCCACTGCGTTAAGTAATCCATTTTCTTGTCGCGAATATGGTTATATACTTTCAATCTCTCCATTCTGGTTTCTTCCATAAGGCTTTGAACCATTGGAGCAACAATTTCTTGGTAAAGCTGGTGCACGCCAAACGGAGCATTTACTTGGGAACCGTCTTCTGCGCGCCACACGTCGCTGAACAAGTCGTAGCGTACCTTTGAACTGTCCTTGAGCTGGAAAGGCTGATAGTCATTGTTATCTTTACCGTAATTGAAGCTTTCCTGCTTTATTCTTTCAATTTCTTCAAATTCCATGCTCGGCGAATAGTGGTTGTACGGAGCCTTTAATATTTTAAACAGAGTTCTGTTGGACTCGCTGACAATCTTGTCTGTGGATGAAATTTTTATGGCGGTGATGTTTTGAACTGAATTTGCGACTGAGAGCATCAGCCTCTTCAGCACCTCTTCAAACTCTGCGGTTTCATCTGATATGCTTTCTTTCATTTTATTTATGTCTTTGAATTTTTCTATGGACTGGCGGTGCTTTTCCTTGTCAAAAACCTCAAAAATAGGCGCATTTTCCGGTATCTCGCTGGTGGCAAATTCCTTCAAAAAACTTGCGTATTGGCTCTTTGTGGCAACAAGCGGCAATTCCACGGAGTTCATATTCAAATCGCCAACGCAAAAGGAGATTGTCCTCAAAGTGCGGTCCAGATTTCCAAAGTAATCATGCTGGTTCAGGAACTGAATTGAGCGCGAATATTCGTCTGTGGCTATTTCTTCTATTTCTTCGCTTGTTTCAACAATTGGAGCTTCTTCAGAGAGTTTTTCCAGCTTGTTGACAGACTCCGAGAGCAAATCGCTGTTCTTGGGAATTTGAAGCTCTATTTTGGAATCTTGGACATCGCCTGTGTAATCAATTATAAAGCTCTGTTCTCCGTATTTAATTTGCTCTGCTACGGGAACATAAGCAACGCCCAGTTTTGTAACCTTGTAATCTCTGAACACATTTTCATGTTCTTTCTTCAAGCTTTCAATTTTCTCTGCGATGGAAGCTATTGTTCTGTCGCATACCTTCATTTTGGAATTGTTTGTGAAAAAACCTATTACGAATGTTGCAAGCAAAAGACCAAATGGCTGCCCTTGAGTTGCAAGCAAAGCTATTCCAACTACCAAGCCCACAATGCCGAGCGCCAAGAACACTATCTTCATAGTAGCGGCTTTGCTTTTAATCCGTTCCCAATCGGGAATTGAATCTTCTTGGGATTTTATTTCTCCTTCTATTTTCTCTTCTTCGGCAACTATTTTCTCAGCAGCCTTTGAATAGAAGTTGAACAGAACTTTTGCCTGATCCTGATAAATGCTATCTGAATCTTTAAAAATTTTTGCAGCCATTGCTTGCTCCTTTTAATTAAGAACTCTTTTGCGTTCGGCTAAGGTTATTTCACACATCTTTAATAATTCATCAATTTTTGTTTGCTCTAAATCGCCAAAATCCAAAGCATTTTCCACTTTTTTCAAAGATTCCATAAAAGAACAGTCTAAGGACTGAGCCGGCGGAGTGTTATTTGGGGTTATATATCTGGCTTCGTCTTCCATCTTTGCTATGCGTTCAAGTATCCAAGGAGGAAAATCGGCTTTCACAGACAGTTTGCGCCTTAAATTGTTAAGCCCAATCTTTAGAACATCCCTAGCTGCAGTTAAAGCTTCTTCTCTTTGGTGAACCTTTGCCACTTGATTTTCTACACCCTTGCCCATTATTAAAGTTGCAAGGAGAAAGAAAAATAAGATCAAATGTATAATCAGTTGCGTATTAAAGGGTATTTCATAAAATGCGCCGGCAAGCATTGTAGCTATGGCAGCAATTGAATAGAGAGTAAGGCCCCACCACTGAATGCCAATGGAACCCACTTCTCTGTTAGTTTTGTCTTTTAAATTCAGCCAAGGGATAAATCCTTGCCCAAACCACAGAAAATATATAACGGAAGCCACTATCATGCAAAGATACTTCGTTTCCGTGGGTTCTCCAAATAGCAAAAATGCGGTGACTATTATAGCTTCGCCGAAAACGGTAAGCAGTATTGAGGCGGTTGAAAGTTTCATAATTCGCTATCCTTGCCTTTTTTGTCCGCACACCGGGCAGAATTTTGAGTTTCCAGGGATTTCCGTTCCGCAACGGCTGCAATTGCTTCCTCCGCCTGCCGGTGCCGAGAATTCTGCCAGTGCCATGCCGCAGCTTATGCATCTTTTTGACTTTGGGTCGTTATCTGTTCCGCAATTTGGGCACGGATTGTATGAATCTCCGCAATTTGGGCAGAATTTCATTGAGCTTGGAAATTTCTTTGAGCATTTATCACAATAAATCATCTTTACCGCCGGCATTGTTGCTGTGCCTTGCTGTCCGGGAACAGGTTGCGCGCCCGTTGGGCTTGCTCCAAACGCAGGCTGCCCGTAAGCCGGAGCCATCATTCCAGCTCCCATTGCGCCGCCAGCGCCTCCGCCCATTCCGCCCATCATGCTCATGGCCATCATTGCGCCGAGTATGCTCGTATCTCCGCTACCGGAACCGCCGCCAATTTGGTTTATGGCGTTGTTCGCAGTTTTGAACGCTTGGTCTTGTTGCCATGTTTTGCCCATGATTCTCTGGGTTTGCTGCTCTGAAATTGCATTTTTAATTTTTCTGCCATCTTCGGTAGTTTCGTCAATTTCTATGCTGGAGACATAAAATTTCTTCAGATTAAAGCCAAATTCAGCCCAAAAAGCAAACGTTCTTTGCTTTAAATGCTCAGACATCTCGTCTAAATGGCCTTGTATATCCATAAAACTGATTTTTTGCTGAGACATGAAGCTCACAACTAAACTTTTTACCTTTGTCGCAAATTCCCCGGCAAAATGTTTTGTCAAATCATCTTTTGTGAATATGGTGTCTGTTCCAACTAGCTTAACCAGAAATTTCTCAGCGTCTTCTATTTTCAAGCCGTATTGCCCATAAGCAATCAACGGCATATAGTTGTAAACGGCATCGTTTATGTTTATTCTGTTCACTTCCCAATTCAGGTCGTATGGCTCGGTTTTGTTCACAAACCAAACTTCTGCGAAAAATGGGTTTTGTCCGCCGAAAGGTATGCCGAACAGTGAGCGCAAAACAGGTATATTCTCGGTATCCAGGGTATGTTTGCCTGGTCCGAATTTCGCTATCATTTTACCTTTCGAAAAGAGCACGGCTTCTTGGCTTTCATGCACAATTAGCTGAGTGTAAGTGCTTAAATTCTGATGAGGGAATTTATAAGCATAAATATGCTCTTCACTTTGGGGCTGCCAGCTTACAAGGTCTATTATTGCCATAATTCATTATTCCACGTTGACATTTTGGGAAATATACAAATTTATTTTTCGACACAAGACGCTCAGGTGGAGGCTCATGTGGAGGCTCTTGTGGACTTAGAAAATACTATATTTATATGAATTGTTATGAAAAAGATACTACGTGAGCCATTGCTTTATGTGTTGCCGCTTCTTGCGGTAATATATTTGGCCACTATTCCGGGTAAAATTGAATTTTCAGACACAAAAATAACGAGAAACAATAAAACGGAAAATATAAAACTGCCATATTCGGTTGAAATGCTTCCTCAAGAGCCATTTCTTATATCCTTTAAGTTATCTGTTGAAAATACAAGAGAAGCAAAGTTCAATTTGATACCGGATAATTGCATAGAGTACATTTTAATCAATGGAAAGCCTTTTCCGCTTGATGGCATTGAAGGGCTTTGCGATTACGGAAAAGGAGCATATTTTGATTTTTCCGGATATGCTCAAAAAGGCTTGAATGATTTTGAAATTTACATAATAAATCATGGCGGCCCTGGCGGCTTGCGAATTGAAGCTCCTTACAACGAATTTAAATCGCTCTCTACAATGCATTATTTTTTTGCTTTGCTCCTTTTGATTTCTCTTGCTTTAATTTTAAGAAAATTTAAATTCAAATCTATTGCCATAGCCATTATATTAGTTGGAGCTGCAATACGCTTGATTGCATATACATATATGGGGCCAACGCAATTTTCATTTGACGCAGAAGCTCATTTGGAATACATACAGATAGTTTCCGAAGAAAAGCGCGTGCCAAAAATCAATGAAACATGGAGTTCTTTTCACCCCCCCTTATACTATATTGTCTCTGCGGCAATAAAAAACACAGCGGATCTTTTTGCTCCTGATTCTGCTTACAGAATTTTGCAGCAAGGGCAAGTGCTGATTTCTTTTGCTAGCATTGCTTTTGGAGTAGCATTGATCATTAGCCTGTTTGGGAACTGTTGGCTGGCTTATTTAGCGGCTTTTATTTCCGTGCTTTGGCCCGGCTTTGTTTTAGCGGCTCCGAGAATTGGCAACGATGGCTTATTTTACCTGGGAGCTTTATTCTGTATGTTTTTTGCGCAAAGATATTGGAATTTGCGTAAAAATTTAGATGTATTTCTTGCCTCGCTTGGCGCTTCAATTGCTTTAGCTGCAAAATCCAGTGGTTTTGTTATTTTAGCCGCTTGGATTATTATTTACATTTTTAACGCTCTGCGCTTGCTTAAAATTGCTTCTTTGCGAGCATTATTTGCGTCAATATTTGTAATTGCATTATTTGCCGGTCTTTCAAACTATAGGACAATTGCTGATATTTTTGAAGGGAAAAAATTCGAGCTTGTTGCAAACAGCAGTGGCTTAAACGGAGGCATGGCACTTAAAAATTTCGCCGGCAACTATATGTATTTTGACCTGAAAGAACACATAACCGTGCCTTATATAACTGCTTGGAGCGATGATGGCGGGCGGCAATATTTTTGGAATTACGCATTAAAAACATCTCTGGCTTTTTACAGCAACATAAGCTTGATGAATTCTTATGCTGGCCGTACTTTGGCAACTATGCTGAACATTCTTGCTTTGCTCATATTTGCGCTTGCCCTGTGGGGAATGATGCATGCAAAAGCCAAAGAATTTCCGGCATTGTTCTTCACGCTCTCTTTGTTTGCTGCGCTTATTTATTTGCGAGTCAGCATTCCGTTTGCAAGTTCAAATGAGTTCCGCCATATTATGCCGGTATTGTTTCCTTTGGCTTATTTTGCCATGCGAGGAACGCAAATTTTGCCGGACTCCCGTGTGAGAAAATTTGTCTATATGGCTTTGTTGTCTTTTGCCGTTTTATCTTTTGCATTTGTTGCAGGAAATTCTATTTAGGAGAATCTAAGAATGAAAAAAATTATTCGCAACCCACTGTTATACTTGCTGCCATTGCTTGTGTTAGCAGGTTTTTGGGCCTTCCAGAAAAAAGCAATAATCAGTGATATTACGCTGGCTATGAATGGAGTTTCTTATGCAGAAACACTTCCAACAAAAGCAAATATACCCGGAAACACGGAATTTTCGGTGTTTTTTAATTTTGATTTAAAAAAAGATGCGTCAACTACCTATAAAATTATTGCGGATGACTGTATTTTAAGCATTGAAATAAACGGAAAAAATTTTCCGCAAGAGCGAATAAAAAATCCCTGCGATTTTACTTATGGCTCTACTTTGAACTTTTCCGAATATATGCAAGAAGGCTTAAATAAATTTGAGATTCGAGTCAAAAATCATGGCGGTCCTGGAGGATTGAGATTTAATCACGATAGCACCGGGCTTTCTACCGTTCAATTCAAGCATATTTTGTTTTCAATTTTATTGCTAATCACCGCCGCAGTAATTTTGCTAAAATTAAAATTCTCAGCAACGGCCACATTTCTAGTTATTCTGGGTATTTCCATAAGGCTCATATATTCATCTTATACCGATATGTTCGATAGAGTTTATGATCTTCACGGGCATTTGGAATATATAAAAATAATAGCAGACGAATCGCGCATTCCTGCCACCGGCGAAACTTGGAGTTCATATCACCCGCCTTTGTATTATTTGATAGGCGCATTGATAAAAAAAGCTTTTCCCGGCAATTACCAAGTTGCTCTTGTGACTTTTGCTATGTTAATCTCATTTGTTTCCATAGCTTTTGGGGTTGCCCTTCTGCAAAATTTGAATACTCGGCGACGTTTTCTGTTTTTATCCGGATTGCTTTTCGTTTCATGGCCTGGTTTTGTCATAAGCTCAACAAGGGTGGGCAATGATGTTCCGGCATATTTAGGAATGTTTATCTGCATTTATTATGCGCAAAAATGGTGGGAAAATCAAACCGCAAAGTATATGATTTTGGCAAGCCTTGGCGCAGCTATTGGAATAATGCTCAAAGCTTCTGGTGTTGCTGTGGCCGGCGTATGGGTTTTTATTTGGATTATAGGAACATTGCGAACTTTAAAATTAGCTCCGGTGAAAACAATAATTATTTGTTTGGTAATGGCTTTGGCAGCGGTTTTTGCTTCCCAGAGCAGAATGATACTGGCAAAGAATGTTTACCTAACCCACGAGACTGGCAATCAGGCACTAAGAGTCAACAATTCATTGGGTAATTTCATATATTTTGACAGCAAAGAATATTTAACCGTACCTTATTTGAATACCTACGATGATAGAGGCGGACGGCAATATTTTTTAAACTTTGCCATAAAAAGCTCATTGTTTGGCGAATATAGAGTTTGGAGCTCGGAATTTGGAAATAATTTGGCTCTGCTGATTGCATTTACAACGCTTTTTTTGCTTGCTTTATCTGTTGTAGGGCTTTTTGCGCCCAACAATAATATGTTCCCAATCATATTATTTTTCTTCGCCCTATTTGCGTCTCTTGTTGGCATGAAAGCAATGTACCCGTACTCTTGCTTGCAAGATGTTAGGTATATAATGCCAATATTGCTTCCTTTAAGTGTTTTTATCACGCACGGAGCGCAAAAAATTCCATATTATCCGCTTAGAGTAACATCCTATTGCGTTATAATTTTCTTCTCTCTGCTGTCTTGGATTTTTATAGCAGGCCAGGCTTTTTCACGATAGCCATTTTAACAACCTTATTATTCCCATTTTTGCGGACTGCTTGTGCGCAGAAACATCTTTTCTGCTATTGATTTCAGCGCGATTGTCGTGATAGTATTTATACGATTTGTATAGCATATCCTCATTGGTCATGGTTGGTGCCCAATTCAATTCCCGCTTTATTTTTGAAATATCAAATTCAAAATCTTCTGCTATCATTTTATATTGATACGGTCCCAGCGGCGACATATTAAGCGCATAAGCTAGCTTCATTCCAAAAATTGACAACTTCTTTGGCAAGCTTGCAACACGGGCTTTTGTTCCGGATTTATGAATTACATAATCATAAACTTCCCTGAATGATTTCACATTTTCAGAACCGATATTAAATATGTTGGATTTTTCATAACTTGCGGCTTTTATGCAAGCATCAATTAAATCTTGGGCGTAAATGAACTGATAGCAATTTTCGCCTCCGCCAACAACCCATACCTTGCGACCCTCATCTATAAATTCAAATAAAATTGAAAGCAACCCAAGCCTGCCGCAATCAATGATGGTTGGGCAGCGAAAGATAACCGTGTTTATGGAATTGCTGCATTGTTCCAGTATTTTTTCTCCTTCCAACTTTGATTTTCCGTAAATTTCAACGGGAGCCGGGGTATCTTCTTCTGTAACAGGACGATGGAAATTTTGCGCCCATAAGCAGTTTGAAGAAAGAAATACAATATTTTTAACTTTATGCTCCAAAGCCAGCTCTGCAACATTTTTAGTGCCGTCAACATTGGATGTCCACAAAAAATTCTTGTCTTTAACCGCATGCGCAAGAATCGCAGCGCAATGAAAAACAACATCAAAATTGTGGTTTTTGAATAAATCTCGCATTGTATCCATATTTCGGATATCACCTTGTATTGCGGTTAAATTTTCGTGCGATGCGTTATCCTTTTCCAGATCAATGCTTACGCATTGGATTCCTTTATCAAGCAGGGCTTGTTTCAATAAACCGCCAAAAAAGCCTGCGCCGCCGGTAATCAGTACGTTTTTCATAAAGCTAATATACAAAATTTCTAAATTACCATCTTAAATGAGAGTCTTTAAAGAGCCATTGCTTTATCTTGTGCCAATTTTGGTTTTGTCTTGGTTTTTGATAAATCCAAGGCAAATGACTGTAAATAACATTGAAGTAAGATACAATGGCAATACGGAATACGCAAAATTTCCAATTTTCAAAAACTTGCCAGCAGACAACATTTTTACCGTATCTTTTGATTTGCAATTGTTAAAAAACGGAGCCTGCAAGTATATGGTAGTTCCGGATGATTGCATAAGAAAAATAACCATAAACGGAAAAGACATGCCATTAGATGGAATAAACGGGCTTTGCGATTTGCGAGGGATAGAGATTGATTTCTGTGAATATCTTTCACTTGGAGACAATAAAATTGAATTTGTAATTTATAACAGTTGGGGTCCTGGCGGATTAACGTTTGAGCGTGTAAAGGATTTGAGTTATGTGCCAAAAATAGGGTTTGCAATTGTTTTGCTTACAGTTGTTTTTTTCCTTTTGCGAAAATTAAAATTCGGATTCAGGGCTTGTGCCGCAGTTTTGCTTGGAATTGCGATAAGGCTAATTTTTTACAATGGAACTTCTGCGGCAGATTTTGGCCACGATTTTAATGAACATATTAAATATATTCAAATGGTAGCAGAAGAAAAAAGAATACCTGATTTAAATGAATGTTGGGTATGCTATCACTCTCCGGTTTATTATGCCGCAAGCGCAGTTGTGAAAGAGATTTCTAATGTTTACGATGGAAGCATATTTTATAATATTCTGCGGCAAATGCAATTGTTATTTTCTTTTGCCACTCTTGCTTTTGGCGTAGCTTTACTGTTCAAAACTTTTGAAAGCAAGGGCATTGCGTTTATAGCTAGCTTGCTTTGGGTTGTTTGGCCCGGCTTTATCATTGCGTCAGATAGAATAAGCAATGAAATTCCATTTTATTTTGGAACAATGCTTTGCATATATTTTGCCAGCCTTTGGTGGAAAAAACCTGGAAATTCGCATTTTATTTTTGCCACACTTGGGGCTTCATTGGCTTTTGCTTTTAAATCCACTGGCTTTGTTGTGCTTGGGGCTTGGGCAATTATTTTTGTTTGCGGAATTTTCGTGCATTTAGCCAGTAGCTTCAGGATATGCTCATTGAAAGCCGCATTGCTTGGCATAATGATTGTTTTAGCTTTTGCCGCTGTTTCGCAGCATAGAGTTATAGTGAATGTTTTAAACGGAGAAAAAGCTGCTTTAATAGGGAATGCTACCGGCCTGAATGGCGGATTAAAGGTTAAAAATGAACCTAGCAGTTATTTATATTTTGATGTGGAAAATTTTTTAACGGAGCCATATACAAGTCCCTGGGATGATAAACAGGGAAGGCAGTATTTTTGGAACTATGCGTTCAAGACTTCGCTTTTTGGCGAGTTTAGAGTTTGGGATTCTGCCGCAGGCAGAGCATTGTCAACTTTAATCAGTTTTTTTGCGTTGATTTCCATAGCCTTCTCCTTGTGGGGATTGCTTCATTTGAATATAAAAGAATTTCCGATTGCTTTATTTTTATTGGCATTATTTGCCGCTTTAATGTTTGCACGCATTCAATATCCGTATTCATGCACAAATGATTTCCGTTTTATTGTGCCAGCGCTTTTGCCTTTATCTTATTTCTCTATAAAAGGGATACACATTCTAAGCATAGGCCGCTTGAAAATGGCAGGGTATTTCAGCATAGTCATTTTTGTATTTCTTTCTCTATCTCTTATGCTTGGCCGTGCCATTGAGTAAATTCCAGTTTATTGCGAACGAAAATACATTTTCCATCGATATACTTGCTCTCTTTTAAAATGCTTATCCAAAATAAGATTAACTTGCGGAGCAAGTTCGCCTAATATGCTGGAAACTACCACCGCATCTGCTCTTTCTACCATGTTTATTACAGAATCTGCAAACCCAGGGATTTCATTCAACCATCGGCCATCCTGAATAAAATACGGACCCATTGGCGAATGCTTGGTCCATCCATAAATTTCAGGACCATTGAAACCGATAAAGGTGTACCTCTCTATGCCAAGCGAATCCATTTTCCCATCCAGATAAGCAGCCGCCTGTATGGGTTCTAAGCTCATGTTGTTCAAATTTTCGCTTCGCTGATTTAAATTCAAATTTGGCAAATTAAGCGTAGCTATTGCCAAGAAAACAAAACTTACCATGCCCAATTTGGCAGCAGCGGAATTTTCTCCTGTCCAATTTTTAAGCAAAAATAAAACCAAAGCCATGTAAAATGGTAAAGCAAATACATGATGGTGGTTCCAATATTCGCCGCCCAAGCCAACAGAATAAGCTGCTAAAAAGAGTGCTACGCCAAAGAATAAAGTCTTAGAAAATGCGGCATATTCTTCTGTTTTTGATTTTATAATACGAAGCAGCGGCATGGTTAAAAGAGCAAATATGGCAATGGCAAGTCCCCAAGAAAAACCGTTCATATCTTGGTATAAACGCTGAAGTTCCATAGCTCTGCGAAACGGAGAGCCATATCTGGAGACGTGAGTAGAAGCCATAAAATTAAGATAACTTAAAAAGTCATTAAACCAGCCGCAAATTAAGAGAATAAATATTCCAGCTACAACTGCTAGCTCCAAAGGCAAAACAAAGCGCCAAAGCCAATCCTTTATATTTTTGCACAAAATCAAAGAAATGCCAAAAAGCGGAAATAAAAAAGGTTCCTTAAATCCGCAAGCGCCTAACATTCCAATGGCAGCAAGAGATACCCATAATGCTTTCTTCTTTTCAAAATTAGGCATAGCCATTGCAAGCGCAGCTATGCAAGCGAAAGCTGCGCCAAATGACTCCACCTGAACCTCACCGGAACGTTCTGCGGAATACAAGGTCAGCAGCAAGCCCGCTAAACACGAAAATGCCAATTTATAAACAGAGCGGTGTTTAGAGAGTAAAAAATAAGCGGCAATGGGAACTATAGCGGTTAAAATCAAAACAAACGCTTGGAAGTAGTGGGTGAAAACCGGGCTGTCAAAAAACTTGAAAGAAATTGCGCTTAAAAGAAAAATTCCGATTGGTTTAGTTTCAAACAAACCATTCCAAGGAGCTACGCCGTTAAGCATTCCTCTGCCAACAGCCCAATAAATAGTGGTATCCCAAGTATATACTCCCGTAAGTTCATAATTTATTCTAAGGCATAACTCAGCAAAGGCATAAATCACAAAAGGAAACGCAAATAAAAAAGGGCAAATTTTCATTTGCCCCCCATTATTTTTTTTGAATATTTTAGAAAAAAGACCCTCTAGCGGCGGCTCTCGAAATTTCCAAAAATAAATGCAAAATTTTAAATACCAACTTCTAAGCATAATTTCAGGATGAATATAGAAAATTCAAAAACCGGTTGTGGAATCAACAAACCGGTCCATCGTATTCATAATCTCCTGCGTCATCAGTATCGGTTGCGTTGCCAGCTTCCGTGTAAAACTCAATTATAAGTTCTTTATAATTTTCTGTCAAATCGGCAATTTCCTTCGCTGTCATTGGCACCCCAACCCAAGAATAGTCGGTTTCATACATCATAGCCTCTGGAATAGGCAAGTCTCTTTTGCCTCGCTCGGCTCTTTCCTTTGCATATTCTTCCATTTTCTTTGTACTATCCGTGTATTCTTCAAAGCTGACTCTTCTGCCGTCCACATAATACTCATATTCCGTTTTGCCTTGAATGCCAAGAAGGTTCATGGCGTTTTCATGCACATAAGAATCAACAATTATAATTAGCCTAACTTCATTGTCTCCGGTAGCAAGCTGCTCTTCCATCCATTCCTTTACCGGAGCCTCTATTCTAAACCAATTGGGGTCATGGGGGAGAAAAAATGCGCTGTCACTGTCATCATAATAACAGTAGCCGCCATCTGTAGGGCAAGTTTTGCTAAGGGCTTTTGCTTTGCCTTTGATTCCACATTGGTTAGAAACTATGGCACCGTCGCAAGCCAAAAGCATAAACGAAGCCACAGTGGCGCAAACAAATAGGGGAGTTCTCATAGAATACCTCGCTTTTTAAATGGTTACCTGTTTGTAATATAGAAATTTTCAGCTTCATTGTTTACTATATTACCGCCAATGGCCCTAATTTTCAACTGGCTGCATGGTTATGAAATAACAGAAGCCTTATTAGCAAGGTGTTCCGTTTTGTATTCGGAACATTATGGCTTATGGAGCAAGCACGATCCGCAAAAGCGAACTGGCAACATAAAACTTTCGGTAAACAGAATAAAAAAATGGATTGAATCAAAAAGCGCAAAAATGGCATATTGTGAAAATGCTGAAAATTTCTGACCAAATTACGCAAAAAGCGTACTCTAAAATGCAGTTTGATTCCAATAAATGGACTGAGAAAACCGATTATGAAATAGATTATATTTTAAAAAAAATCAAGTTAAGTTTTACGGATAGAATATTGGATGTTGGCTGTGCCACCGGACGTCACACAGCTAGGCTGACAGAACTTGGATATAAAGCATATGGTATTGACTATTCTCCTGAATTGATTAAAATTGCAAAAGAAAAACATTCTGATGCATATTTTAGCGTTGTTGATTTCCGCAATGAAAAAGATACGGATGATATAGGAAAATTTGATGTAATTTTATTGCTTTATGATGTATTGGGCAGTTTTGTTAACGCTGAAGATGATAGAAAAATGATAAAACAAGTTTATTCTCATTTAAATTCAAATGGGTTTGCCGTAATATCCGTAATGAATTTACAATATATTCTGGCAAAAGGCGTTAAGTCATTTTCTTTTAAGAATGATCCCGATAAAATCTATGAAATACCACTATCAGACGCAATGAGCAAAACGGGCGAAGTGTTTAATGTAAAGAATATTCTTTTGGATGCTGAAGAAAAAATTGTTTATCGCAGAGAGATATTTAAAGACATTAAAAATCCATCCCAAATACCGGAAGAACTGTTGGTTAGAGACAGGCGTTATTTAAAAGAAGAGATTGAGAGTATGTTTAAAGAATATTTTGAAATTGTAGAAAGCAAATATGTTAAAGTTGGAAATTGGGAAAACAGCGGCGAACCCGATAATAGCAAGGAAATTTTGTTGATTTTAAGGAAAAAAACTAACGATTCGCAGGGATAGGGCTGCGAGAAGCAAAGAGACGCAAGCATTGCGTCTCTACGTTTGCAATCATTTTACCATTATTTTTAACGTTTGTTTGCCTATTTTTGCTATGTATATTCCCGGTGCAGTTGGTTTGGTTGTGCCTAGCGACGTGCCTTTGAGGGTGTAGTAGTGCGGGGTTACTGGGGTATAGGGTATAGGGTTTGGGGTATGGGGAATTGGCGTTTCGTTGCAGGTTGGGACAGGTTCGCCGTCTAGGGATGTGCAGGCGTTGAGCGAGAAGCTTGCGGTTATTTGGGTGCAGGTTGCGTCTATTACGCAGAACAGTTCTTCAAATATTTCGCCGCCTATCGCTCCGCAGGTGTTTCTGCCAATTTCGGCGTACTTGGAATTTCTTTTGCAGTATATTTGAGGAGCGTTGTCGTCTTCCACAACGGTGGCAAGGATGACTATGGCTGTGGGACGAACCAGAGGCGTGTAGTTGTCTGCGGAAACGCCATCGGTGATTATGGTGGCGGTGGCTTTTTGCGTTGTCTCCACACGTTTTGCGAGGAAGGACTTGTTGCCTTGGGAGTTGCCGTCTTCGTCGTCATCGTATTTGATTTTGACTTTTGCTTTGCCTTTGAGGACTGTTGCGTCGTCTGTTTCTTTTTTCACGGTGTCTGTGGCGAAGCCGTCGTAGTCTATGAGGTCTTCCAGAACTTCCAACAAGAGGGTTGAGTCTGCGAACACTTCGTGGGATACCCACAATGTATCTGCGTTTGGCGGGAAGTCGTCCGGATAGACGGCGGCGAAGTAGGGGGTTAGGTCTTTTTTGAGGATTTCGTAGTTTTTTATGCGGTTTGCAAGAATGTAGTTGTCCGCTATGCTTTTGTCCATTATGTCCACACGCACTCCG
>WQTK01000325.1 GCA_009786285.1 Candidatus Fibrimonadales bacterium
GATTGGGTGAAAATTTTTCCTGAAAACTGATTCTGAAAATATTCGTTGAAGTCTTGGAAAACTGCATCGGGTTAATCAGCGTTTACTATATTATTACTGAACTATCAACTCTTTAAACTGGAGATTAACTATGAAACAGATCTTTCCCCTCTTTGCTTTGGCAGCTTTGTTGCTGCTGGCACAGGAAGCTACAGCCTCAGATGTTTGGGATGGCACGACAAAAGATATTACTTGGTACACAGATAGCTCAAGCGTAAGTACTTTCAGAATTTCCACAGCGGCGGAGTTGGCGGGGCTGGCGAAGCTTGTGAATGGGGGGAATAATTTTAACGGGAAAATAATAGAACTTGAATCGAATATATCTTTAAATACAGCAACAAGTTGGAAAAATTGGGATAGCACCTTAACAGGAGGCTTAAATGCTTGGATTCCAATAGGAGACACAACAACTCGCTCTTTCAGAGGAACTTTTGATGGCAAAGGGTATACAATCAGCGGTATGTATATCAGTAAAATTACTGATCCTATACAAGGCTTATTTGGTTCTCTTGGCACTAATGGAAAAATAAGAAATTTGGGTGTAGATTCTTTTTATGTCTGCGGAAAAAATTATATAGGCGGATTGCTCGGTATTATCTATGGCATGAATACCTCCATAGATAGCGTTTGGGCAAATGGTAATGTATCTGGAGTAACATCTTCAATTTCTACAGGTGGATTGATTGGCAGAATCGATGGAGAGAATGCTTCCATAAATTATGCTTGGGCAAGTGGCTTTGTACGTGGTAATTTAGAAAATGGACCTACAACTGGAGGCAGTCATGTGGGAGGTTTGATTGGCGATATTAATGTACAAAATGTTTCCATAAGAAATGTTTGGGTAAATAGCGATGTGATAGGAGGAAGTCGTGTAGGAGGATTGGTTGGTTATGCCAGTGGTTCAAATTTTACTATAACCAATAGTTATGCGCTTGGAAGCGTAGATGGAACATCCAATGGTTCTTCTGATTGGGTTGGCGGGCTTGTTGGCTCTGGTTCTGGAAATAATTTCAAAATAATAAATAGCTATTCTGCGGTTGAATTGAACGGATATACTAAAGGTGGCTTGGTAGGACGTCTAACGAGCGATAACTTTATTACTACAATAAACAGTTATTATGATAAAGAAAAGATTTTAACAGACAAAAGTGCTGGAACATCTAACAATCATGGTATTGGCTTGACAAAAAACGAAATACAATCACATGAATTCACAAACCACATGAATCTTTATGCCGAAATTGAAACTAAAATTAATGAATCGGAACATATCGAATTAGAAATTAAAAAATGGAAATATAACTATAGTGACTATCCTACATTAATTCCTGATACTGCTGCTTTAACATTTAAAACCAGTTCTATTCCTAATTATTTTGACTTTGGAGATGGTTCTGACACCAATCCTTATTTAATTAACACCAAATTACAATTGTTAAATTTTGCCATGTTTGTAAATACAAAGCAAACAAAATTCATAAACCAATATGTAGCCCTTGATACGAACATATTTTTAAACGATATAAATAGTTGGGCAAAATGGAAGGATAACACAACAGGTTTAAATTTATGGACTTCTATAGGCAGTCAAGGACATACTTTTGAAGGCACATTTGACGGCAGAGGGCATACAATCAACGGAATGTATATAAATAAATATTCTGATGGACTTGGTCTATTCGGTAGTTTTAGCGGAACAATAAAGAATTTAGGCGTAAATGCCTTTTATATCAAATGCAATGCTAATTCCGGTGGTCTTATTGGAGTTTCATCTGGACCTATTGTAATAAGCAATGCTTATACAAACGGCAAAATAGATGCAACCGGCTCAGCAATAGGTGGATTTATTGGCTATGCAAGCAGTAATGTCAGCATAAACGATAGCTATGCATTAGGGATAATAAATGGCTATGCTAGCCTCGGTGGATTTGTTGGAGGATTACAAAACAACACTTTGAAAATAACTAACAGTTATTCGGCTATTGTATTAAAAGAAGATGTGACTAAAGGAGGGCTGATTGGTATTAACTATGACAATAGCAGTAACATAATTATAGAAAATAGTTACTACGATTTAGAAAAAGCGATAAATGATGGCACAATTGCCTTATCAAATTCACACGGCACAGACATAACTTCAATCGAAATGATAGATTCGGCAAGTTTTGAAAACTGGGATTTTGTCTATCCTTGGGGAATAAACGGCCCGATAAACGAAGGCATGCCCTACCTACAATGGCAAAGCCCGATATACAATGCGGATGTAGAAACAATAAAGGACACAATGTACACTGGTGACACAATTAAACCCGCTCCATTAGTATCTATTGAAGACACAAACCTAACGCCGCCAACACATTTTGATTATGATTATACACACTATGCTAACATAAATGTATTTGATTCAAATGCAGTTATAATAGTTGGCAAAAATGGATCTTTCGGAAAGAAAAGAGTTTATTTCAACATTACTCCAGATTCAACAAAAAAACCAACTTTTCCCACAGACGATACTCTAATAACAACAAGCGACACCCTTACACCAACTTTAACCCTAGCAAGCGTTCCTCTGCCATCGCTGCCAAACGGATATTCCTATGAATGGAGTGATTCTGTAACTAAAATATCTAACAAGGGCATACAAACATTTGACGCAATATATAGAGACTCAAACTATGTCAAGTCAGTAGAAGGTAAAATAACTGTAAATGTAGCTATGGGTCAGGGCAAAGGTTCAATAATTATTAATGGTTGGACATATAATGATAATCCGAATGCTCCATCAATAAAATCAGATACCCATGATAATACTACTGATTACACATACTATTATTCAGGTACTGCCAATGATAATATTACCAAATATGACAGTTCTACTGTAGCTCCAACAGAGGCAGGAACATATGAAGTATCAGTAACATTAAATGCAAACAAAAACTACTCCGAATTTACAACAAACACAAAAGTTACAATAGAAAGAGCTACAACTAACGAATGCAGCGCATCTATGGCCGATTTTGTAGCTGGCACAACACCGCCAAGCCCCATATATGAAAGTCCTTTTCATACAGACGCAGAAATAACATTCTTATACAGAAGCGATGACTCACCCATCAACAGCTACCCCGAAAGCCAAGCATTACCCGCCAACGCAGGCAATTACATAATAAGAGCCATATTCGGACAAGTTGCTAACTATGAAAAATGCTATACCCAAGATAGCACCTTCACCATCCACCAAGACAATAAAATAGACATAGCATGGACGCCAAAATGCAACGGAGATACCCTTCTCACATCCATATACAATGGAACAGCACCAAACATCACCGCAAAAGCAGGAGATTATGCGCTAAAAGTAACCGAAATACAAACCAATGCCGGCAACCATACCGCAATCGCCCAACTTGACACTGCGCAAATAGAAAACGAAGGAAAATCCATCATGGGCGTATCACTGCTAAACACAGTCTGCCCTTACACAATCCTGCCAAAACCATTGAAAGTTAAATGGACATCCGAGATAGAATTTGTTTACAACAAAAACGTTCAAAATCCCAATGCCACAGCTAATGACAACGGCTCTGAAATCCCGCTGTTCATAAACGGCAAACAGGGCTACGTAGGAGAACACTTTCTTCAAGCAGAAATACTAAACAATTATCCCCTAAAAAACAACTACACTCTCACCGACGACACTTTAACCTACACAATCACAAAAAAGCCACTCGATGCCGTAATAAGCAACGCAAGCTCCATAACACTTGACACATCCTACACCGCCAACATCGCCAGCATTGAAGCATACCTCCGCCAACTCATAAGCTACAACGGATTCGCCACAGACACCGCCGGCCAGTCAGACGATGCATCCACCCTTAACGGAACACTCGGCATGTCAATAACAAAAATGAGCTCCCCTACAGACACCACAGGAAACCATATCTACGAAAAATATCTCGTGCAAATAAACACGAGCGGAATCAGCGCAGACAACTACTCCATCCAAATAGGCAATAACTATACAATCCCGGTCGCAAACGCCGTAATAGTTCCCGTTACTTGGAACGGAGGAACTGCATTTGAATACAACGGCGAAATACAAGGTCCAATAGCGACAGCCGGAGAATTAACGCTTCAAACTCTTGGCAGGCAAAGCAATGCCAACGATGGATACGCCGCAACAGCATACTTAGACAACCCAAAAATTATCCTAACTAACTCCACCATGCCTTACACAATATCCAAAAAACCAGTAACCGTCACCTGGAGCAAAGAAGCCAAATATGTTTACAACAAAACCACACAAGGCCCAACCGCCACAATAGACGATGACAACCCAGCCATAAATTGGCGCATTGTGGGCATATACAGCGGCGCAGGCAAATACACCGAAGCAAATCACCTCGCTCCATATGTGGAAATAATCTCCTCCAACGCAGGCAACTACGAACTGCGGAACAACTCTGTGGACTACGAAATCCTGAAAAAAGACCTAACGCCCAAATTCGAAACAACACTACCCGAATTCACTTACAAAAACGACACGCTCCGAGTTCCAAGCGAAGTGTACCAAGACTCCGCCGCTCTCCGGCAAATACTGGATTCAATAGTCGCTTATGAAGGCTTCGCCGATTCCAGCGGCATAAAAGACGACAAATCCGTCCTGAAAGGCAAAGCAAAAATAGCACTGAAATATGATGCTGGTAAGGGCGTATCGCATACGCCCAATTATGCGTTGGCAAAAAGAGTAGAAACCACCCAGAAAGCCACCGCTACCATCATCACCGACGATGTCTCCGCAGACAACTATGCGCCATTAACCCGCTCCATAACAGTAGTTGAAATGGAAGACGACGAAGGTGGCCCTGCGACGTTCTGCAAAAGAGAAGAAAAGTGCATAGCACTTAACGAGGAAATCTGCTGGTTCCTAGGCGGCACAGTGGCGCAAACCTGCGACGAAACTCCGATTCTTAACTCTCAACTCTCCACTCTCAACTCTCAACTTCCAAAATATTATACTTTGAAGGGTACCCTACTGGGCACGCAAAAACCTGCTGCGCCGGGGATATACATAGAAGTAAGCACCGTAAGGGCTGAAAATTTTCAGCCCCAACAACGAGCGAGGAAGATTGTGGTGAGGTGATTGCGGCTACTTTTTTCTATATTCCTAATGGAGGTTTAGGCAGAAAAATGTCAATTCGGTTTAACATGAATACGCAAAAAGCGATTGAGTGCGTTCTTTGGATTATCCAGCGGGGCGAATCCAATATGTATAATATTTGGAAAATCCTCTTTTCTGCGGAAAAAAATCACCTTAACAATCATGGGCGTCCAATAACAGGCGATAGGTACATTGCAATGGAATTTGGAACTGTCCCCGGATGGCTGTATGACGCAACTAAAATTAAACGTGGAGAAATAGCATTTTATCGAGATGATAACTCATTGTATGCCGAGCGAGCTCCTAAGACCGAATATCTTTCGGAGTCGGATATAGAATGTTTGGAATATGGCTTTAACGAATATGCAAATTTGGATTTTAAGTCGGTTATGAATAAAAATCACGAAGAACCTGCGTGGAAAAAGAATTATGTACAAGACAGTGCGGCAATCATTCCTTTTGAAGATATTATTGAAGAGGAATGGCTTAAAGAAGACTTAGCATACGTAGCTCATAAAATGGTATTGTGATGACTGCAATATCAGATGTGCTTATTATAAATGTCTCAAAAAAAATACCATATCGCAACACAAAGCACTGCGTTTGTATTTCTGTGGCAAAAGGTAAATGTCTTTTTATAAATACTCAAAATCGTAAAATATACGATGAAATTAAGATAAATTCGTCAGATTATGAGTTCTTAAACGGAGTAGATCGTTATGTGGCATGCTCACAGATTTTTGAATTCAGCGAAGATGAAATTGTTCAAAGGGTTGGCGATATTAAGTACGGCGATATGTTAAAAATAATTGAGAATATACGAAAAGCCAAGGAAATTAGCAAGATAGAACGCAATTCTATTATTTCAGAGCTTGAAAAATGGCTGGAAAATTATGCAGGCAATAAGCTTTCAGATAGTTTTAACTCTCGGTAAAAATAACGATGAACATCGTTGTACTTAACAATCATGCAAATCCCTTAATCCTGAGAATCACGGTTCAGACGTTTTAAAATTCGCAAGCATCTCGCAAGTTTAAAATAATAACGACCGGCTGCTTTTTTCTATTTTTTAAATATGCAAAAGAAAGTTTGTAAAAAGCAGAATGTAAAAGTTGATTCTGATGAAATTGTTATTTTCAAAACAGATGATGGAAACATATCGGTAGATGTGCGTTTTGAAGACGAAACGGTTTGGCTTACAATAGATAATATGGCAAAATTATTTGAAAAATCCCGTTCTACAATAAATGAGCATATTTTAAATGTTTATTCGGAAAAAGAGCTTAACGAGGAAGATACAGTGAGAAAAATCGGAAATTCCGATTTTTCTACCAAGCCAACTAATTTTTACAATCTAGACGTGATTATTTCCGTTGGCTATCGTGTAAAATCTATCAGAGGGACACAGTTTCGCATTTGGGCGAACAAAATTTTGAAAGAATATATTAAGAAAGGCTTTGCTATGGACGATGAACGACTGAAAAATCTTGGCGGTGGTGGCTACTGGAAAGAGCTTTTGCTCAGAATTCGTGATATTCGTGCCTCCGAAAAGGTTTTTTATCGTCAAGTTTTGGATATTTATGCTACAAGCATTGATTATGACCCAAAATCACAAATTTCCATTGAATTTTTCAAAAAAGTGCAAAATAAAATTCATTATGCTATTCACGGGCAAACTGCTGCCGAAGTAATTTTCAACCGTGCCGATGCGGAAAAGGAATTTATGGGTTTGATGACATTTTCCGGAAACCGCCCGCACTTGAAAGATGCTGTTATAGCAAAAAATTATTTGAATGAAAAAGAATTGCGCTCTCTTGGGCAAGTTGTATCTGGTTATTTGGATTTCGCCGAGCGGCAAGCCGAGCGGGAACAAGCAATGACAATGGGAGATTGGGCAAAGCATTTGGATAACATCCTGACGATGGGCGGAGAAAATCTTTTGACAGATTCCGGCAGCATAAGCCATGAACAAGCAGTTGGCAAGGCAACAGCAGAATACAAGAAATACCAGCAAAAAACGTTAAGTGAAGTGGAAAAATCATATTTGGAATCGATAAAGCAGCTTAATGTTCAAAATAAATAGACGATGAACATCGTTGCACTTAACAATCATGCAAATCCCTTAATCCTGAAAATCATGGTTCAGACGTTTTTTGCTTAACTTGGTTTGCTGTAGGCTATTGTTCGCAATTTTATTCTTCTCACGAACCTTATTGAAAACAAGGTTTAACCCTTGACTCTTGTAATGCCTAAACTGGGTGTCACTGCTGATTATTGGAATTTTATTGGTGATGGCATGTGCGATAATCATATGATCTGCCGGGTCTTTATGCTCATTTGCCATAACTAAATTACCCATAGATTGAATATGTTCTTTTTTAACATAGTCTATAACGCATATCACCTCATTACAGCACGCATATCATGAATTATAACTCCAAGTCCATTAGGGTGCTTTAATCTCCATTTCCCGGCTTTTGAAAGCCTTTTGGATTCAACTACAGGCTCTGCCTTGCGAAATGTCTCTTTTTTCATAAAATCTCCAAATAGGAATATAGTAAGCAATGATTAACTCGGATTTCGTTGCTTGGCTAGTAGCTAGTGGGGAGTGGCTAGTGGAAAAAAACACTGAAATTTGTTCAAATTCACCGTTTTGATTTTGCTAACCACTAGCCACTGACCACTAGCCTAGAGAAGTTAATCAGCGTTTACTATAGAAAATTTAACCGCCTTTTGCTGCAAAAGATAAGAAAAGTGCATAGCATTTATGCATTACGCCCCTGCACCCTCAAAGGCACGCCGCTAGGCACGCAAAAACCTGCTGCGCCGGGGATATACATTGAAAAGTACGGCAAATATGCGAGGAAGATTGTGGTGAGGTGATTGCGGCTACCTGCCAAAAATATTCGTAATCACCGTTGCTATGGCTATAGAGGCTGCGCATATGCTGCCTATTACAGCGGTCATTCGTGAAGAATCTCCTCGAAACTTCTCCAGCTTAACCCCAAATTCCGACATCTTGTCGCTAACATCAGCTCGCAGTTTTTCGAAACTTACGCTAATCGCATTGAATTTTTCATCCAATGCATCCATTCGCAAATCAATGTGGTTTATGTGATTGCCCTGCGTGTAGAGGGTCAGGGTAATAATGTCCTCGTGCGAGAGGCTGCCGCCGCTCGCAAGCTTTTTCTTTATCTCCTCCACCTGAGGCTTAAGAGATTCCAAGATGACATCATCCATTCTTGTTCCGTAGTCGCTTTTTTCGACCATAATGCATTTCTCCTATAAAAGATACAAAATATCAACAGACAAAGTTAGGCTCTTAACTTCTAAAAGTAATCTAATAAAAATAAATACCGAAAGAAAATCAGCATTTACATCATAAATATACAATTTTTTTTGCAAAAGAGTACAAAAAAAGTTAAAATAACGCATTTTGCCAACATATGTTTTAGAATTTTCCCGATTTTTCCTTGTAGAGACGCAATGCAAAGAGACGTAATCATGCAAATCCCTTAATCAATCCCACGGATTCCAAACGGATAAGTTTTCAATGTTTTTAAAATCGTCAACATTTCTTGTTGCTATAGTTAAATTATGAACAATTGCAGTTGCAGCTATTATAATGTCAGGCATTTTTTTCTTATGTTTGCGTCTTAATTCTATTGTTTTATTAACAACTTCGTCATTCAAAGGAAGTACATTAGCAAAAGAAACAAAGTCTATTAAATCTTGCTTTACATCGGGGAAACCAAGCAATTCAATCTTTGTTATTAAAGACATATTTATTTCTTCATCAATAATTTCAGCAATTACACTTTGAACGTTTTCGGAAAATTTTTTTCCCATAAAATCCAATATAACATTAGTATCTAAAAGGTATTTCGTTCCCATTCGTTCCTCATACTGCTTAATTCTTTTTGCATTTCATTCACAGTTTCTTTAGAAAGAGAGCCAGCGAATCTCTCTGAGAGCTTTTGACCTATAGCTTTTGGCTTGGAATTTAGCAATCGCAACATTCCAATGTTTTCCAAATATTGCAACAAATCAAGAGCAATATTATTCCTAATCTCAACGGTGGCTGTAGTCATGTTGTTAATATACAAAATTCTAAATCCAAGTTACAGGATTCACAGAATTGTACTTAACAATCATGCAAATCTCTTAATCCTGAAAATCATGGTTCAGACGTTTTAAAATTCGTTTCGCGACTTCGGCTCCAAGGACTCGGTACCGGCTGTTTGCTAGACTTTGCCGGACACGGAATTGCACCGTGCTATGTTACACGCACCAAAATTCACTGGCGCACCTTAGTCTTGCGAGCAACGCAAAGAACGTAAGTCCGTCTTATCGGTGCTGTACCAGAACACATTGCTGCTGCTGTAGTACATATTCCGGTAGTTGGCGTAGGAAGCATTGTACTCGCTAGCAGACCACCAGTAGCCGTTGTTGCCAGCGCCGTAGAAACTGCCATCCGAGTTGCCGCCACCGCCCGGCAGAGCCGAAAAACCGTAGTTATCCGTGCCGGCAATGCCGCTACCTGTATTCCAGCTACTCGTTGCCTTCAACTTGGTCCCTGCCGTTGATATACCGCCCACAGCCGTTATTAACGCATCCCATTCTGCGTCGCTCGGCAAATGCCAACCATCCGGGCAAATGCCACGATGTTTCGCTGATGCAGTGTAAAGGCTGCTGTTATAGAATGCGTCTATATTCATTGCCGTTGCCCAATTGTACAAACGACCATATTTGACACAGTTGGAATCAGCATTAGCATTACATTTGCTGCCGGTTGCGTTGTAATTCAAATTCTCTGCCATCCAAGTTTGCGTGCCAATAACAACAGTCTTATAAACATTTCCACCATCATCTTCGAGTGAACCATATATTGTTACGGCACCGTTAGAACAATATTGCGTTGCTGGATTATAATCCTTTGTACCGGCACATTTATTATAAATTCCATCACCAGAGCAGAACTGAGTTGACGGATTGTAAGCTTTATTGCCGCAAGAATACAACTCATCATTGTAGCAAAAATGCGTTGATGGATTATAATCAGCACCATCACATTTGTTATAAATTGCATTACTGGAACAGAACTGTGTTGACGGATTGTAATCTGCGCCATTGCATTTGCTATAAATTGCATTGCTGGAACAGAACTGCGTTGACGGATTGTAAGGCTTGTTATTGCAAGAATACAACGCATTGTTGTAGCAAAAATGCGTTGCTCTATCATACAAAGTCGCATTGCACAACTCAATCTTTGCTATAATTACTGGCGCACTACTTCCACACCTAATCTCAATATGAGTATCAACATCCACCGCAGAACAAGATATATCTCCTTCTCGAATATATACTGACGAACTTCCGCATTGAATCCTAACCCCATAGCCCTCCTCCTGCACCGCAGAACAAGATGCACCATTGTAAAGATCTACCCTATCATCATTTCCACATTGAATCATAACCCCAAAGCCCTCCTGCGTCGCACTACAAGACGCACCATTTATGCCATTGTAAAGATCTACCCAATCATCATTTCCGCATTGAATCATAACCCCAAAGCCCGTCTTCTGCACCGCAGAACAAGACGCACCCTGCGCACCATTGTAAATATAACCCTTGAATTCCGTCCCGCAAAACACCGCAAACGCCGCATCCAAAGGTGCTAATGCATCCGGCTGTTCCAAACTACAACTCTCCCCATCCACGCCGTCTTTGCCATCATCGCCTTTATCCCCCGTATCACCTTTAGGACCCTGCTCACCAGGCTCGCCATCAGAACCGTCCTTGCCATCTACACCATCTGCGCCATCAGCACCATCTGTGCCATCTTTTCCATCCACACCATCTTTGCCATCAGCACCCGTTGCGCCATTGTTCAAATACCCCACAACCACGCCGCCGCAAATTACCTTGAAATCGCCACTCGCAAGCTCCTCGCCAGTGGTCGCTTCAATCAAGCAACTTGTGCCGTCTGCGCCGTTTTTGCCGTCAATGCCATTTGCGCCATCCACGCCTTCCTGCGAACAGGAAAAAATTAACGCAAAAGCTATGGATATAGCTGCCGCAAGAATGTATTTCGCTCTGTTCATGACTATTCTCCGTGAAATCTAATATAGGAATAAGATAGAAAATTGGATTTAGTGGTTTGGGACATGGGACACGGGAAATGGGAAATGATTTTTTTTCACAAAAACCTGCTGCGCCGGGGATATACATTGAAGTAAGGGCTGAAAATTTTCAGCCCCAACAACGAGCAAGGAAGATACAAAATATCAACAGACAAAGTTACTCCCCACTAATGCCTAGTCATCCTTATTGCTCATGAGCAAATACGCCGCAGGCACTACCAGTAGGCTGAACACCAAAGATACTGCTATGCCGCCTATCACCGCCACACCCATAGGAACACGGCTCTCTGCGCCTGCGCCAAGCGCAAGAGCTATTGGCATGAACCCACAAATACTCGTTAGAGAAGTCATTAAAATAGGGCGAAGGCGCGCGCCGGATGCGCCTGCCACTGCGTGGCGAAGATCCATGCCGGCTGCACGGCGCTGGTTTGCGAACTCAACTATTAAAATTCCGTTTTTGGTGACAAGGCCAACAAGCATAACCAAACCTATCTGGCTGAATATGTTAAGCGTGTGGCCGCCAAAATAAAGAGCGGCAAGCGCGCCCGAAAGGGCAAGCGGAACTGTAAGCATTATTGTGAACGGATGCCTGAAGCTTTCAAACTGGGCAGCCAGCAACATATATACAATTAGCAAAGCCAAACAGAAAACCATCGCAAGGCTTCCGCTCGCTTCCATAAAATCACGTGAAGTTCCAGTCAACGCAGTTCTGAAATTATCCGGCAATTCCTTTTTTATAATGCCCTGCATCTCGCTTATCGCATCTCCAAGCGCAACGCCCTGCGCCGGGCTTGCCGAAATTGTCGCAGAAACATAACGGTTGTAGTTGAAAATTGACGGCGGAACAGCTCGCTCATTCAAATTAACAAGCTGGTCCAGCGAAACCAAATCTCCCCTACTGTTCCTTAAATAAAGAGTTTGCAAAGACGCAGGCGTGGAACGGTTTTGAGAATTTATCTCCCCCATAATCTGATACTGCTTCCCGTCTTTCAAAAAATATCCATAACGCATTCCGCTATACGCAAGCTGCAACGCACCGGCAACCTCACGAGGAGCAATGCCGGAAGCACGCAAATTATCCCTGTCCATTTCAACATCGAGTTGCGGCCTTGTGAATTTCAAATTCACATCTGCCATAGTTAAAAGATTGCTCTGTTGAATTTTATCCATAAGACCAGGCAAATATCTTTTCAAAGAATCCAGTTCCGAAGCCTGAACCACCACTTGCACCGGCAAGCCGCTCCGTGAACCGACACGAATTGTTTGCTCCTGCTGAATTGAAATTCTAACTCCCTCAACTTGAGACAAAATTTTCCTTAAACTGTTCGCTATTTCCTGCTGGCTTCTTTTGCGCTTTGAAGGATCAACAAGCATTATCGCCGCACTGCCGTTGTTCACAGAACCGGCAAGGCCCGGAGCCGTTTGCACAAGAACCCGGTCAATCTCCGGCACATTGTCCAAAATCAAATTTTCAATTATTTTCATTTTATCGCTTATGAATAAAAACGGCGCGCCCTCGTGAGCCGCAACCTGAACATTAACACGAGAGCGATCCTCCAACGGAGCAAGCTCGCTCGGCAAATTCATAAACGCAAAAATTGCGATAGCCGCGCACACCAGAATAATCGGAATCGCAAAAAGCGGACGCTTTAAAATTTTTCCTAAAAACCTGGCATAAGTGGAAGAGAGCTTTTCAAAAAACGGCGCAGTCGCTGTGTAAAACCAATTGTGCTTTTCTCCTTTTTTAAGAAAGCGGCTGGAAAGCATGCTGCCCAAAGTAAGCGCCACAAAAGACGAAATTATAGTGGAACCGCCTATTACAACGGAAAATTCCCTGAAAAGCCTACCTGTGAACCCCTGCATAAAAAATAGAGGCAAAAATACGGCGCACAAAACAAGAGTTGTTGAAATAACTGCCGTGAAAATTTCATTAACGCCTTTAACCGCAGCCTCTCTGGCAGGAAGCCCTTCCTCAACTTTTGCAAATATATTTTCCAAAACAACAATGGCATCGTCAACAACAATGCTTATCGCAAGCACTACCCCCAAAAGCGTTAAAATGTTAATGGAAAAACCCAAAATCCAAATGACGAAAAACACGCCTATCAAGGAAATGGGAATTGTGAGCATTGGAATGAGCGTTGTTTTAAAATCCCTCAGAAACAGAAATATAATTGCAATCACCAGCACAAAAGCTATGGCAATGGTATCTTTCACTTCAGAAAGAGCATCCCGCACAAACTTCGTGTTGTCAAAAGAAGGCTGAATATCGACTGATTCGGGCAAGTCTCTGCGGAATTCATCCAAGCGGCTGAGAACTTCGTCTGCTATTTTTATTTGGTCTGCGCCGGGTTGCGGAATCACGGCCAGAGAAACCATTGGCTTTGTGTTCATTCTAACCGTGTTTCTTTCGTTCTCCGCGCCAAGCACAACGTCTGCAACATCGCCCAAGCGAATAAATTTATCTCCGTCTGCCTTCAAAATAACGCTTCGAAAATCCTCTTCCGTTTTCAGCTTTGAATGCGAGCGCAAGTTCACAATAGCAGCCGTTCCTTCCAGTTGCCCGGCGGGAAGCTCGGTATCTTCCTTGTCAAGCGCAGTTTTAATTGCATCTATGGTTAAGTTTGCTCCTGCCATTCTCACGGGATCTATGTAAATTCGCATGGCATATCTTTTTATGCCCCATATTCTAACTTCCGCTACTCCGGGCACTGTTTGGATTCTCTCCTGCATTCTTGTGCCCTGCTCTGTAAGTTCCAATAAGCCAAGAGTGTTGCTGGCCAGCGAAAGCACGATTATCGGAGAAGAATTTGCGTCTGCTTTTGAAACAATGGGAACATCGGCATTTTCAGGAAGGGAGCGTTGCGCACGTGAAACCTTGTCCCGCACGTCATTTGCCGCCTGCTCCATATTTGCGCCTAAATTAAATTCCACGGTTATGTTGGACTGTTCCTCGCGCGAGGTTGATGTTAGCGTGCGAATTCCGTCTATGCCGTTAATCGCAGATTCCAAAGGCTCCGTGATTTGATTAGCGATAACTTCTGCGTTTGCGCCCGTATATGTTGTGCGAACATCTACTATTGGCGGGTCTATGGCGGGATATTCGCGAACTCCAACCTGATACAAGCCCACAGTTCCAAAAAGCACAATAAGCGCAGACAACACTATTGTTAATACAGGCCTTCTGATACTTGTAGAGGCCAAACTCAATTTAAAAGTCCTCTGTAAAATTCACGCTGCTTTTCAAAACAGGCATTCCATGAAAATCTTTCGGCATAAGCTCTGCCCCTTGCTCCCATAGCTCGCATTTCATCTCTGTTTTTCGCTATTTCACAAATCGCAAAGGCCAAAGCCGCAGGCGTCATTTCTTGTAAAATAATTCCGCCGCCGGATTCGCCAACGTGTTCTGCCGCCGCACCGGTGTTTGCTCCTATTAAACATTGACCGCTTGCCATGCCTTCCAAAATAGAAAAACCAAACGTTTCCCAGCCGCTAAGGGCAAAGCCTATTTCGCAGGTAGCGTTCCATTTTGCCATTTCTTCTTTGCTTTTTACAAAACCCAGATATTCTATATGCTCATATTTTTTCACCGCCTGCTTTACAAGATGAATTTTATTTCCTGTTCCGGCAAAAACGAGCTTGGGTTCCAAGCCCAATTTTTCGCATATAATAGGATATGCGTTTAGCAAAAGCGACAGTCCCTTTTCTTCACAGGAACGGTGCGGAAAAAACATGGTTAACCGATTTGGCTCTTTGGCCTTTAGTTCTTCTGCCAAAGAGTTGTCTTTGCGGTTTGGAGCAAACAGTTCGCAATCTATGCCAAGAGGCTGCCAATGTAGATTTTGCAAGCCCCTGTTTTGCATTCTTTGCATAACTTCTTTGCAGGAAACTTGAATACCCTTGTAATTTTTGAATTCATGTCTTGCGTAAGCCCAAGCCAGGGTTTCAAGCCTTTTCGCCAAAAATGAATTTATGTTTTCAAATGGCCGGCGTATGTAGGTCACCGGAAAATCCGCATGCCAAAAACCCGCCAGCACAGGCTTCTTTTCCAAGCCATCGCAAGCTCTACGCACCGCTGCCGGCAAAACATACGGCGAACCGACTTCTATAATATCAGCATTAAATTTTTTGATATAAGGCTTAATATGCCCTGCGTTGTAAATAAAGCGATATTCCCACCATTTGCCCGGAACTTTGAATGCCTTTACATGTTCTATTGTAAGCGTGGGCGAAATTTCTTCTGTTTTGTTATAGCTGTCCTGCATCAGAAAAACGAGTTTGAATTCGTCTTGCTTTTTCTGGTAATACTCCATTTTTTGCAAATGATAATGCCTAACTCCGCCGCCGCTAGGTGACCAAAAATTGTTTACATCCAAAACTACCTTCATGTGGCAGGTATTATCGCTTCTTCGCTTTTTTCTTTACAAGCTTTTTCGCAACCTTCTTCACCGGTTTCTTCACAAGCTTCTTTACTGGCTTCTTCGCAACCTTCTTCACCGGTTTCTTCACAAGCTTCTTTACGGGTTTCTTCGCAACCTTCTTCACCGGTTTCTTCACAAGCTTCTTTACTGGCTTCTTCACAACCTTCTTTTTTGCTGGCTTGACAGCTTTTTTCTTTACCGGCTTTGTTTTTTTCTTAGCTTGCGGTGCAGGCTTCTTTTTTTTGGTGCTGCCTTTAGTCACTTTTTTTTTCACTGCTTTTTTAGAAGGGATTATTATCTCTCCGCGTTTGGTTTTTACGTGTTTTCCAATCAAAACCCCTTTCGCTAGGTCGTCTGCCCTTTCGTTCCATTCGTCTCCGCCATGTCCGACCACTTTTTCAAAGTCTGCCCATATCTTTATTTCGGATATTCTTTTAACGTATATCTGCGAAACAGAGCTGCCGGCGTTCCATTCGCCTGTGGCCCAGCTTTCAACGCCTTGGTAGTCGTAGCAAATGGTTCCTTTTCGCTGGATTTTTGCCAGATATTCCATGGCTTTCCAAGCAGCGTAAAGCTCGCCGTCTATGTTCCGGCTCGCGGCTGGATGCGGGGTAGTCCCAAAGTCGTAGGCTATTTCAACCCCGTCTTGCACGGCAACCCATGACCATCCGGCATATTCGTTTGTAGGTATAAAAGAGCCGTCCACATAAATGCGGAGACCTTTGCGTACCGGCCTTTCCCCGGAGATCCAAGCTTTTGCGTCTTCCATTTGCGCAAAAGACTTGTATTTAACACCGGCTTTTCCCTTGATGCGTTTTTCGCATTCAAGCCAACTGAAACCCAACCAGTGGGTTCCATCTAAAAATTTCGCAGCATAAATTTTAGGCATAATGGGGTAATATAGTAAATGCGATTTGCTCCATATGGCTGCTAGCCACTTAATCAGTACTAGCTATAGAAAACTCCGAGAAGAAATCTTTTTGCTTTTCTTTTGGAATCCATTTTTCCAAAATAGCATTCAATTTAGCTTGGTCAACAGGCTTGGGCAAAAAATCATTGAAGCCATTTGACAAAAACATCTCTTTCATACCGGAAATCACGTTTGCCGTGAGCGCTACTATCGGCAAGCCATAGCCCAAATCCCTAATGTGCTTTGTCGCTTCAATCCCATCCATTTCCGGCATCATGTGATCCATAAATATAATGTCGTATGTTTTGCCGTTTTCAATTTTTTTGATTGCCTCTTGGCCGCTACAAACCGTATCTATGTTCAGTTTATATGGCGATAGCAAGCCTTTCGCAACGTATAAATTGGTTTCCAAGTCATCCACAATCAAAATGTTCACAAGAGACATTATGCTATGAACCAGCTTCAGTTGCTCTTTCTTTACATCTTTGGTATAGGTGAAATTGCGAAGGTTCCTCATAGTTTCCATGCCTATAGGCATGCATTCCACAGCTTTCTGTTTTACTGTCACAATGAATATGCTGCCTTTGCCTATCTGGCTCTTCACGTCTATTGTGCCGTCCATTATGTCAACAAGCAGCTTGGTTGTGCCAAGGCCACGATTCGCTCCGTCTGTAACGTGGTAAAACAATTGCTTTTTGTCTTCCGGCTTTATTCCCTGCCCTGTGTCTTCAACAGTGAAATTCAGCGTTACATCATCGTCCTTAGCCGTACTGCTAACCGATAGCTTCACAAACCCTTTTTCCGTGTATTTAAAGGCGTTAGATAGCAGATTGCTCAAAATTTGCTTCAGTCTCAGCCCGTCTCCGTAAAGTTTTGACGGCAAATTTTCATCTATGTCAAGCTTAAACTCAATCTGTTTAGACCTTGTTCTCATGGTATTAAGCTGCATGACATCGTTTATCAGACCCGGCATATCATATTCCACAGGGTAAAGTTCCAGCTTGCCCATTTCTATTTTTGACAAGCCTAGAATGTCATTGATAATTCTTAGCATGCTTTTGCCGGAGTTGTATATTTTTTCAAAAGCATCTGCGTACTCGTCCGGCATATCCTCCTTTTGCAACAACATCTGCGTAACCCCAATTACCACGTTCATCGGAGTGCGAATTTCGTGCGACATAGTGGTAAGGAATTGATTCTTGGCATTGCTCGCCTCTTCATACGCAGTACGCTCTGCGGCAAGCTTATCCGCCAAATTGGTTTTAATATCTTTCGCCATTTTGTTCACGGAATCTTTAATTTCGTCAAACTCATCGTTAAAATTTCCTTCTATTCTCGCATCCAAATCGCCGGCAGCTATTTTTTCAAGCCCATGCACCAAATGCTTGATAGGCCGGAGCATTTTCCCCAGAAACATATAAGTAATGGCAATTATTACGGTAATCGCAATTAAAATTAGAACAACCGTTATGGCAAGCGACTTGTTAAGTTCCTTATAATAATCGCTTTTTGGCACAAGCCCAACAATGGTGTTGCCATTTGCGTTTTTGTAACTCACATAGTATTTTTTGCCATCCATATCAATCCATTCATAACCGCTGCCCCGGCTTATGGCTTGATACCACGCTTCTCCAACAACATCCCTGCCCTGCATGTTTTCATTAGGATGGGAATAAATTTTGCCGTCAGACAATACCATGCCATATCCGTTTTCTCCTATTTTCGCTTTCTTTATCGCCTTGGTTATATTTATTTCTTCATACAGTTTGCCTATCTCGTTGGCATTGAAGCCAACTTGGACAAACCCTTTGCTTGGGCCGCCGGCAATGCCTACGTAGTGGGTAACAATGCCGAACGAGCCGTTTTCCTGCATAGCTTGGCGCGGATCCTCGGTTATTTCGAGAATATGTTTTGACGCTAAATCCATATAGCTCCGCGTAGTCTCTTTCAATTTATAGTCAAACCCTATAAATTTCGGAATACTGCTGTAGATGACAATTCCATTCACATCCACAACGTTTATCTCAATAATATCCAAGGGTTCGGTAATATTTTGCAAAACTTCAGAAGTCAAAGTACCGGTAATGCTGCTGTCTAGTATGCGCATAACAGCTTTGGCAGTTGCCAAATGCTTCACATTGAGCATTTGCTTGGTATTGCTAAGTATCAAGTCCAAATGATTGGCATTCATAAATATACCTTCGGTGAAAATATCCAGATTGGCATCATTTTTAGCTTTTACCGACGAGCCGAGCAGCCTGTAGTTAATAACCGCAATTATCAAGACCGACAATATAAATATTGCCAGTATTGGAATCAATACTTTTGTCTTGAAACTAATTTTGCTTTTACTCATATCTTTTCCTCAATAACTTTCCTGTTTCCCTTTTGGAATCCACTTTTTCAAAAGGATATTCAATTTAGACAAGTCAATTGGCTTTGACAAAAAATCATTGAAGCCATTTGATAAAAACATTTCCTTCATGCCAGAAATCGCATTCGCCGTGAGCGCTATTACCGGCAAGCCATGACCCAATTCTCTTAGGCGCTTTGTAGCTTCCACTCCGTCCATTTCCGGCATCATGTGATCCATAAACACTAAATCATAATTTCTAGCAGCTATCCTGTCAATAGCTTCAGCGCCGCTCTCGCACAACTCAATTTGCATTTTATAAGGCTTAAGCAAACCCTCGGCTACCATCAAGTTCACTTTCATATCATCAACAACAAGAATTCTTGCGGCCGGAGCTATAAATCTTTCCTCAATGCGAACTTCTTCTTCCGTGCTGCTAATCTCCGCTATAGGCTCAAGCGAGCGAATTTTCTGCGGCAGTTTAATTGTAAAAGTGCTGCCTTTGCCGTATTCGGAATAAACTTCTATGCTTCCGCCCATCGCATTTACAAGGCTTTTAGTTATGGTAAGGCCAAGCCCTGTGCCTTCAATGTTTTTGTTGACTGTTAAATTCACACGAACAAAATCGTTGAACAAATTCTTGATGTCTTCTTGCTTTATGCCTATGCCGCTGTCTGCGACTTCAATGTCAAGAAAAACCACGTCATTTTCCATTTTTCCGGAAACGGAAAAAGATACGAATCCCTCTTTTGTGTATTTTACGGCGTTGCCCAAAACATTGAGCAGCACTTGCCGAACTCTTGCCTCATCTCCAAAAAGCTCGTTTGGCATATCATGGTCTATGTTCACTTTAAATTGCAATCCGGAACTCGAAATTCTCACTTTGATTATGTTTATCACATCGTTTATCAAAGATGAAAGTTGGTAATTGCCAGGAGAAATCGTAAGTTTTCCGCTTTCTATTTTTGAAAAATCCAAAATATCATTGATAATAGACAAAAGATTTGTGCCAGCCCGTTTAATTGTGAGAATTTGCTCCTTTGCGGTAGTTGGTATGTTCTCCCTCAAAGCGAGTTCGGCCATTCCTATAATGGCATTCATAGGTGTACGAATCTCATGGCTCATGCTGGCCATAAACGAAGATTTATACTTGCTCTCTTCTTCCGATTGAAGCTTGGCTTTTGAAAGGCGAAGAAGAATATAGTTTAAAGTAATCGCAAATACAAATCCCAAAATAGACAGCGTGAAAATGCACGTGTACAAATCGGAATAATAGCTTTGGGCCGGCATTATAACTCCCACAAACCATCCGTTGTATAATTCTTTAAAAAATATTATCGCGTTGTCATTATTGAAATCTTTTATTTGTTTTGCGTATATGCTCTTGTCTTTGCGCAGTTTTTTGGATACTTGGACGTAATCGCCGCCAATGTCATCAAGCAACATATTTCTATACTGTTCCTGCGGATGGGCTATTATAAATAAATACTGGTTTGTAATCATGCCGTAGCCGCCTTCGGCAAATTGCAGGTTCTTTGTGTATTCAACGAGCCATGATATGTCAATATCCATAGACAGCACACCGTAATAATCGCCGTTTCTTCCGTGTATCTCCTGTGCCAAAGATATAATGGTTCGATTGGTTTTTTCATCTGTGTACGGGGGCGTGTATTCGGCAGTTTTGTTTCTGATTGCCATTTGATACCAAGGGCGCGTTTGCGGAATATATTCATTTTGTGGATTTATTCCGAGCCCGCTTATAAATTCGCCGCGAATGTATCCGTAAACGCTGTTGAATCCGGATATTCCTTTTTCCTGGGCCAACAAATTTGTAGTGCGCATTAAATATTGAAGCACCGCTTCTTGCGAATCGCCTTTGTCTAGCATGCTTTGCAAAGCCGTATAAATATTGTCAAACGCAACTTTGGGTTCCCGCAAATAGGCCTTCATTGTTTTTTCGGTTTCATTGAGGGCCACAGTTATTGTTGATATGGATACTTTTCGTATAACGTCGCTTACGTAAAAGCTCCCAATAGCCACCATTAAAATGAATGCCGCACACACAAAAAATATTTGAGCGCGGTTAATTTTAAATAGTTTCTTCCATTCCATAGAATGCTACTTAAGCTCTATGATATTGTGGTGATACCAATCAATCCCCTTGGCTATTTCGTCATCGGAGAGAGAGCCGAAAATTTTGAAGTTCTCGGTTAGCATACGTTTTTTCGCATCGGCAACTGCTCCTTCCATTTCCGGAGTGGCAAGCGTTTTGTTGATAGGAGAAATGTCAACCAAGCCATCAGCAAGACCTCCAAAGTAGGGCTTGGTGGTGAAGCTCCCGTCTATCACGCTTTTTATCAAAGCGGAATAGTATATACCCCAATTCCAAATTACAGATGTTAGCACCGCATCAGGCGCGTCTCTGCTCATGTCGGTGTTGTAGCCTATGCTCCACACTCCTGCTTTTTCCGCCTCAACTTGCGGAATAGAGGTGTCGCAGTGCTGCGCAATCACATCGCTTCCTTCTTTTATCAAACGCTGGGCAACCAATCTTTCGCTGGAAGGGTCAAACCAACTGTGAGTTACGCTTACATATATTTTAGCACTCTGGTTTACGCTTTCAACTCCCATAGCGAATGCGTTCAAGCCTCCTGTAACTTCGCTGTTGGATTTGTCTTGCGCCGCCACAAAACCTATTTTGTCGGTTTTTGTTTTAAGGCCCGCAACAATGCCGGCCAAGTAACGCGCTTGATAGATGCGCCCAAAATAGTTCGTGAAATTTCTGTCATTGCTTTTATAACCGGATGCGTGGGCAAAAATAACATTCGGATATTTCTCGGAGAGCTTTTCGCAAATGTCCATTTGCCCCCAACTGGTAGCAAATATTATATTGGCGCCTTCTGCTATTGCCTCGCTTATTTTGTGCTCAATCAAAACTACATCTGCGTCGTTCACATCGTATTTCCGTATAATCTGGTCATCACGAAGGTTCAATTCCCGCTGTGCCGCTTTTATGCCAAAATCATGCGCATAAGCATACCCGCCTTCGGCTTTGTCAAGGTACATAATGCCGATTTTAATGAATTCTTTATCTATAGGCTTTCCCGGGCTCCAAGACTGTGCCTTATCCTCTTTGCAACCAACTATGCTCAATGCGAGCAGCAGCAAAATGAATTTAAATAACTTGCTCATAAACGTAATATAGTAATCCTTTCCAACTCTGCGTGCGTTTTCTCCCAATTTGCGTATAAATCGGCGATTTTGCCCTTTGCAGCTTCCATTTCCTTTGAAATTTCCGCGATTTTTAAGCCATCGCCGCTCTCTGCGGCGGTTATTATGTCTTTTTCGCATTTAATGGCAAAATCTTCGTTTTTGTGAATTTCCTCTTCAATTTGCTTGATTTTTTGCTCCAATGGGCGAATCGCACGGGATTTTTGCAAAATTTGCTCCGCACGGGCACGGCGTGTATCGGGGCGGTTATTCGCATCGGGGCAACGGTTATTCGCATCGGGGCAACCACGAGGGGTTGCCCCTACGACGTTGGTTTGCGATTCGGATGTCCATCCTACACGGTCCAAAAAATCTTGGTATGTGCCATCGAAAAAACTGGCGCGGCCACCGTCGAAAATTATCAATCGCTTGGCAAAGGCATGCAGAATTTCTTCGTCATGGCTCACTAAAATGGCTGCGCCGCTGAATTCATCAAGCGCTTCTATTAAACTGTCAACGCTGTCCATGTCTAAATGGTTTGTGGGTTCGTCCAGCAAAAGCAAGTTGCATGGCTTGCCTAAAATTTTTGCTAGCAAAACTCTGGAACGTTCGCCGCCGGAAAGGACGGAAATTTTTTTCAAAGCGTTGTCGCCCTCAAACATCATCACTCCGGCAAGCGTGCGAGCTTTGCCACGAGTTCTGTCTGCCAAAGAGCATTGAATTTCCTCTTCTACGGTTTTTTGCAAATCAAGGCGGTTTACATTTGTTTGCCCAAAATAATTCATCACTGTGCTGTTGTGAATTTCAATATTTCCGTTT
>WQTK01000326.1 GCA_009786285.1 Candidatus Fibrimonadales bacterium
GAATTTATTTTCCATTCGCTGCTTGAAAGATTGAGTTTACTATATTTTCTCTTATGAAAAATAACATTAGAGGAACATAAAAATGTTAAAGTGCAAAGAATGCGGCAGGGAATTTGCCGATAACGAGTTATTTTGTTCAGAAGACGGGTCAAGGCTAATAAAAAAGCTAGAGTCTATTCCAGAGCCGCAAGTTCAGCCAGTGCCTTTAGCAGCAACAGATGCGTTATTGAAGCGTGTCGCTATATTTTTAGAAGATGGCGAATGGGAGCGGGCAGATGAGTATTGTGAACGAGTACTAGATATTGACCCAGAGAATGCCAAGGCTTATATTGGAAAGTTATGCGCAGAATTGAAAATCAAAGATGAAGCTGATTTAGCGAACCATACAAAGCCGGTGGATAATCTTCCGCATTACAAAAAGGCTTTGCGTTTTGCTGATACGGGTTATCGTGTGAAGCTGGAGGGGTATAATAATAATACTTTCGCCGACCCCAGAGACGGCCAAGTTTACAGAACAGTAAAAATAGGCAATCAAATTTGGATGGCACAGAATTTGAATTACAACGCACCCGGTTGCAAATGTTACGACAATGACCCAAAGAACGCAGAAAAATACGGCAGGCTTTACAACTGGGAAATTGCAAAGAATGTTGCTCCTCCTGGCTGGCATTTGCCAAGCGATGCAGAATGGCATACGCTTGTTGATTTTATTGGAGGCGGTGAAGGAACCAAGCTAAAGGCAAAGAATGGTTGGGACGGCACGGATGATTACGGATTTTCGGCCCTGCCTGGCGGCTTCTGCAATTCCGATGGCCGTTTCTACGATGTTGGCGACTACGGCCGTTGGTGGAGCGCCACGGAAGACGATGCTGGCGACGCTTGGGGTCGGTACATGGGCAGCTACGGCAGCGACGTGTACCTGTACAACTTCTTTAAGTCTTATCTTTTTTCCGTTCGTCTCTTGAAGGACTAGTCCAAGAAGTTGCGTAGTAGTAACAATAGAGATTTAGACAAGAAATTTTTGGCACAAATTTGGTACGATGATGATGGAGTGGAAATCAAGCTTGGCGAAGAAGTACTGAATTGCTTGTGCCACGTTATGTTTGGCAATGCGTTGGAAGCTCCTGTGCCAATTTCAACAGCATCTATAGTTACCCTAATAGCTGAAAAAGTAGTACAGCCAAGTGAAAATACCTTCACCGACCCCAGAGATAGCCAAGTTTACAGGACAGTAAAAATAGGCAATCAAACTTGGATGACGCAGAATTTGAATTACAATGCATCTGGTAGTAAATGTTACAATGATAACCCAGAGAACGCAAAAAAATACGGCAGGCTTTATGACTGGGAGACGGCGAAGAAAGCTGTTCCTCTGGGTTGGCATTTGCCAAGCGATGATGAATGGCAGGTACTTGTGATTTTCGGAGGCGGTTTTGATGTTGCCGTAACTAAATTAAAAGTAACTAATGGTTGGGATTCGAATAATTGGGATAAGATTTCTGGCAATGGCACGGATGATTATGGTTTTTCGGCTTTGCCGGGCGGTTGCTTTTGTGTCGGGTATGGCTTTCTTAAAGTTGGTAAAATTGGTTATTGGTGGAGCACAATGAGTGACGGTGCTGATGGTGTTTGGCGCAGGGCTATTTTACATGACTTTAGCGGTGTATCTTATGGTCTCGGTGATGCGAAGAATTTATTTTCCATTCGCTGCTTGAAAGATTGAATTTACTATATTTTCTCTTATGAAAAATAACATTAGAGGAACATAAAAATGTTAAAATGCAAAGAATGTGGCAGGGAATACGCTGATGGAGAGATATTCTGCGCAAATGACGGCTCAAAGTTAATAGAAAAGTCGCCACATCCAGCCCCAAAGCCAAATACTTCTTTCTGGAAATGTTATGCTAAAAGCATTGGCATAAATTTCAAAGGCAGAGCACAAAGAAAAGAATTTTGGCCTTTTGCTATTTTATACATTGTCTTTGCGGTGATTCATATTTCAGTGAATACATCATCATATGGTGATGGCTATTTATGTGTATACCATCCATTAGCATTCTTTTTTTATGAATGGACTAGATATCATACATTGGATTGTATAATTACATTATCTTTTTCGTATTGTCTCGTAATGTTTTTACCTTGTTTGGGAGTGCTTGTTCGGCGTTTGCATGATGTTAATCGCAGTGGTAAATATGCACTGTTGATGCTTGTGCCAATCATTGGCTGGATTGTGCTGCTTATTCTTTTGTGTCTTGAAGGAGGATCGGCAGAAAATGAGTACGGAATAAATCCAAAAAACCCATGAAAAAATTCACATTGCTATTAGCACTTCTCAGCGTTGTTGCTTTTGCGTACAACAAGCCCATAAAAGCTTCTTTTAACTGCGACAGCGCAAGCACCCCAACTGAAAAAGCCGTATGCTCAGATGCAGAGCTGGCGAATTTGGATGTACAGCTTGAAAAAGCATATTCAATAGTTTTTCACACTTTTGGGCAAGGCTCAAATGTAAAACAAAAAAAATGGATCAACGGACTTAGCTCTTGTTTCTCAGATGTAAAATGCCTAAAAGATGCATATAAAGCTAGAATAAAAGAACTTAACGCAAAAAGGCCAAAGCTATCCTTTGATTGCGCCAACCCCAACACCCCAACGAAAGAAACTGTATGCCTAAATTCAGATCTAACAGGTTTAGATATCAAGCTCAATATGATTTATTTATATGTTCTTTGCGGCTTCGAGGAAAACGAAATCATAAAGCAAGACCAAAGAAAATGGCTTAACGAACTTAGCACTTGTTTCTCAGATGTAAAATGCCTAAAAGATGCTTACAAAGCGAGAACCAGTGAACTTGGCGCAATTGCGAGAAATGTATATTGCGATTGGTAAACCACCAACTCAAGCTCCATTGGCACGGATGACTTTGTTTAAAAGATTGAGTTTACTATATTTTCTTTTATGAGAAGTATTGAAACATATGAGTTGCCTAAGCCATGTGGAGCTACTGCAAAAGAAATATCTGTTTTAGCAGAAAAAATTGCCAAGGTTTTGAATTTCCAACCAGGCTTTGAGCTTGAACCTATTATTGAACACTTAAATGGAAAGATTGAATACCTGCCATTTGCTGAAAGAAGTTCGAAACAGGCTTCAATAACCGTAGAGAAAGGAGGCAAGTTCACTGTCCGGCTTGCTCCAATTCTTTTCCCATTGCAAAAGCGTATGTCAATAGCTCATGAGTTGGGGCATTTATTTTTGCATTCCAGTTATGGCGAGGTAGCACTTCAAGCCTATCACGATACTGAAGGCGAAAATGAATTAGTCGAAGAGGAAGCTCACGAATTTGCTTGCGAGTTTTTAATGCCAACAAAATTATTGAGTCGAATTGCAAAATGCTTTGATTATGACACTATCAAGGTAGCCGCATATTTTATGGTGCCAGAGCCTGTTGCACGGCAAAGGATGGTAAATCTTGGCTAATAACAAAAGACCATGGACCTCAGAAGAACTGAGTCACCATCCTAAAAAACGCATTTTTTTAAGCATTGACACCATTGGTTCTACCAAGCTTAAATCGTCTTTGGCCGAAAAAGGCCACACTCCTGATGTATGGGCCGCAAGTTTTATGGCTTTTTTACCCGAAGTTGTTGTTGTGTACCGAAAGAAACTCGTTGAGATTATCAATAAACACTGTCGAAGCACTTGTAAAAAACCATGTGTGCCAGAATTAGGGAAAGAAGGGATATCTTGCCACACAGTTAATGTATGGAAGTATATTGGTGATGAAGTTGTACTTGTCGCAGAGCTTATTTGCAAAGAGCATCATGCGTCATTGCATGTGTTGGCTTTGGCAGAAACCATCAAGCAATTCAATTGCAATTTTGCAGATAAACCTATTTTAGAAGATCAAAATAATATTTTACGCTTTAAAGGCACAGCTTGGGTTGCTGGGTTTCCAGTGACCAACATTGAGCTTGACCTCCCTGGTCCTGTCAAAAATCAAACTATAAAAGATTTTCTAGGGCCATCAATTGATCTAGGATTCAGGTTATCTAAATTTGCTTCGGAAGATAGATTGATAATATCGGCCTCGTTAGCTCACTTAATTGTAAGTGAATCCCCTATGAAAGAACCAATTATATATGCAGATGGAAAAGAAAATAGCTTGCGCCTTTGTTTTGGTGGTTCAGCAGAAGTCAAAGGTATCAAAAATGGTGAGCATCCGTTGATTTGGTATTCTGTTAATGAAACTACAGAAAGTAAGCTATGTCGTACTACTTCAGTGGAACTTTTAACATATCTTAATGATGGTCCTCTTAAAGATTTGGCGGTTGCTCCGTTTATTCTTGACGATCGCAATGTCAATAGAAAGTATGATGAAGATTATAAAAAAGCAGTTGAAGCTCAGAAGAAAATACCAGGCTCAATTTTTTATACAAAAGGGAAATCTTACAGCTCGTCTTCAAAGAAAAATGAAGCTACAAATATCTCAGATTTTAATGCCAAGACTAGAAAAATAGTAAAACGTATTCCTCGATTAAATACAATCAAAGGCACTAAAATAACATTAGAGGAAACATAAAAATGTTAAAACGCAAAGATTTCCTTATATTGGTAATTCAAAAAAGTTCGGGGTTAAAATGCCGCTTTTGCAGAATACCATAGCCCGCTCAATAGCGTTTTCCAATTGACGAATGTTGCCGGGCCAAGGTTGTTTTTGCAGCATCGCTATTGTGTCTTCGCTCGCTTCTTCAACTGCATAACCGTTTTCTTCGTTAAACTTGCTTATAAAATAATTCAGCAAGTCCGGAATGTCTTCCGTGCGCTCCCTTAAAGGCGGAATGTTTACCGGCACAACGCTCAAACGATAATACAAGTCTTCCCTGAAATTCTTTTCTTCAACTTCTTTTTTCAAGTCCCTGTTTGTTGTGCAAATAATGCGAACATCAACCTTTATCTCATCATCTCCGCCAATGCGCACAATCACTCTCTCCTGCAAAACACGCAAAAGCTTGCTCTGGGCAGAAAGCGGCATTTCGCCTATCTCGTCCAGCAGAAGAGAACCCCCGTCTGCAAGCTCGAATTTGCCGCGCCTTGTTTTTAATGCTCCCGTAAACGCACCTTTTTCATGCCCAAAAAGTTCGCTTTCTATCAATGACTCGGGAAGGGCAGCGCAATTTATTTTAACAAACGGCCCGCCTGCTCTTAAACTTTGATAATGCACGGCACGTGCCAAAACTTCCTTGCCCACGCCGGATTCTCCTGTTATCAAAACCGAGGCGTTTGTGGGCGCGACAGTTTCTACAAATTTATTCAAAGCTAAAAATTTCTCTCCGCAGCCTATGAAATTTTTTTCGCACAATTTTTTTCTCAATGCGAAATTTTCCGTTCTGTATTTGTATTTTTCCAGCACCATGCCAACAGCGTGTTCTATGATTTCCACTTGAAGGTCTTTTTTTTCTATATAATGGTCCGCTCCGTCTTGCAAAGCTTCTACAGCCATTTCAATGGAACCATAGGCAGTCATCATCAAAAACGGTTGCGATGGCCTGTCTTTTTTTACCGTTTTCAATAAATCAAGGCCGGTCATGCCGGGCATTTTAAAATCTGAGATTATTAAATCCGGGTTTACAAGCGCAATTTGCTCCAAAGCAATTTGCGGGTTTGCGGCCACCGTGCATCGGTGTCCGTTAAGCTCAAGTATATCCGCTACCGCAGAGCGCACAATTTCTTCGTCATCAACAATCAAAATTTTAGCCATTAATGGGAAATATAGTAAACACTTGCTCGCATTTTCTATATTAACCCAATGCTACGCTTAATTATCGTTGTTTTTTTCATAATTTTGGCCTCTTGCTCAAGCACCGCGCCACAAGTAGAGCCGCAAACACAGCCAAAAGAACCGGTTGTAGTTAGAGATACCGTGCATAACACCCGCACAGACACCCTGAAAATAACAGATAGCGTTTTTGTGAAAGAAACGGAATCATTCAAAGCCTTGCAGAAAAGCATAGACTCCCTTGTGGCAAACAGAGAAACCGCAAAAGCAATAGGGCTGCTGAAACAACAAGTTCAATACCACAACAATCTGGACCAGCTTGGATTTCGCACCTTGCAACTCGCCAGCCTGCTCAACCAAACCGGGCACAGCGCAGAAGCCCTTGCTATTTTAGAAGGCTTTGCAGTTTACAAACCGGCCATAAACTTTTGGATAGACAGCGCAAACACGCTTTACGATAAAATTGTATCGGCAAATAAAAATGGCACAGTTGTAGATACTGCCAAGCTGCAAGCCGTGAATTCGCTAACTGCGCAAATTCGCAACCTGAAAAACGCAAACGCAAATCCGGATTTAATAATGAGCCTAGCAGACAGCTTGCGTTCACTCGCTCCCAGCGATTCCGTTTTGGCATGGCTGAGAGGGCAGTTGCCGTCTCAAACGGAAAATTCGGATTATTTTTGCGAAGAACAGAGAAAAATAGCCGCAGACAAATTCGCCGCGTCTCGCAAAAATAAAGCAAAAGCAGATGCTCTGCTGGGCGAGGCAATAGAAGCCCTGAACAAATGCTTGGCAAAAAACCCTTCCGCAGACATGAGAAAAAAAGTTGAGTACAACAAGACGGTGTTGGAAAAAGAAAAGCAATGAATTTAATTCCCGTATTTATGCTGGCGCTCTTTTTTATCTCATGCGCTCCTTTAAGGCCTATTGCGCCGGAAGGCAACCGCGCTGAGAAAGTTCAGGACCAGCCAACGCCGCCAAAAGTTACAGAACAAAAGCCAAAGCAATCCGAACAGGAAAAAGCAGAAAAAACAGAGCCGCAAAATTTCAAAACCATAACGGGAATATACGCATGGGACAAAATTCTCTCGCCGTGGCTTGGAGTTCCGTATTTATACGGCGGAAACACCAAAAGCGGAACTGATTGCAGCGGATTTACCTCCAATGTGTATATGGAAAAAGAAAAAAAAACATTGCCAAGAACATCTGCAGACCAGTTTAAAGTTGGAACTTCCGTCGATAGAAAAGATTTGATAATAGGCGATTTGGTTTTTTTCAATAATTTAAAAAGCTACCATGTAAGCCATGTTGGAATTTACGTTGGCAAGGGAAATTTTATACATGCCAGCACTAAAAGGGGCATAATAGTGAGTTCTCTTGACGAACGCCATTGGGTGGCCAGATACATGGGAGCAAGGAGATATTTATGAATAATTCGGGAAAATTTGTTTTGCAGGTTATGTGCCCCGACCAAACCGGGCTTATAGCTGCTTTCACGCAAGGCATTGCGCAAAACGGCGCAAACATTTTGGATTTGACCCAGCACACGTCAAAAGACATAAACACATTTTTCTTGCGTGCTCTTATAGAATGCCCAAGCGATGCCACTTTGAGAATCAAAGAGCATCTATCCGCAATGCAAGCGAAAAAATCAATGGAATGGCAACTGCTGGATGCCGAGCATAAAACAAGGCTTGCGCTGTTTGGCTCCACCACAGACCACTGCTTCTACGAGCTTTTGCTCTCCCACAGAGACGGCGCGCTGCCTTGCCAGTGGACTTGCGTAATTTCAAACCACACGGTTCTGGAGCCTTTGGCCAGGGCTTTCAATTTGCCGTTTTTTCTTATTCCAAGCGACACAGCAAAACCGGAGCAGGAAAAAAAATTCAATGAGATTTTGCGAGCCTCGCAAACGGAGGGAATTGTTCTTGCAAGGTATATGCAGATTTTGAGCCAGGAATTCACCGAGGCTTGGAAGTACAAGATTATCAACATACATCACGGATTTTTGCCGGCGTTCAAGGGCGCAAGGCCATACCATCAGGCATGGAGGAAGGGGGTAAAGATTATAGGTGCGACTGCGCATTTTGCGACAGCAGACTTAGACCAAGGCCCTATTATTTGGCAAAGCGTTCAGCAGGTTGTGGACACGGTGGGCATTGAGCAATTTATTCAAATGGGAAAAGAAGTTGAAAAACGTACGCTGCTTTATGCGTTAAAACTCTGGCTTGAGCACAGGGTGTTCTTATACAACGACAGAACTTTCATCTTGTGAATTTCTATATTTATCATACCCTATGAGAGATGGTTTTTATGGTAAATGGAAAAAAATAGCAAGCACTTCGGTGGTCTTTGCGTTTTTAGCGGCTGTAACGCTGGTAGTTCTTGACATTTCCGCCATACAAACACTTGGACTTAAAACAGCTATGATAATGGGAGAAAACAAACTCAAGGGAGATTTGGCTTCTTTTGAGTCTGCTCTATTCAGGGAATACGGCGAGCTGAGACTTAAAGATAACGAATTGGTGGATGAGCAAGGCAATTCAATCAAATATCATTACAGCGTTGTTGACAGGATTTCAAAAGACCTTGGCATAGAGGCAACTATTTTTACCAAGGAGTATAATAGCTACCGCCGGATTACGACCAGCATTATCAACAGGTCAGGAAACCGAATGATAGATACTTTTCTGGATGAGAGTGGCGTAGCGTATTCGCTTATTCAATCCGGAGAAAAATATATAGGAGAGGCCGATGTTCTCGGCAATAATTATCTTTCAGTGTACAAGCCGCTGTTCCAGCCTAATACCAATGAAGTTATAGGTATTTTGTTTATAGGCATAAACATGAAGGTGATAGAAGATATAATCGCAAGCAACAGAAGCAGCCATGTGGTCAAGATAATTATTTTAATCATTTGCATATTGGTTGGGCTTGTTATTCTCAATTTTATTAGTAGGCTGTTTTTTATACGAGATTCCAACAAGCTTATAGGTACCATATTTGACGCTATGCCGCTCAGCTCTAACATTTGGAACAAAAATCATGAAAACATAGAAACTAACCTGGAATCCGTCAGAATGTTTGAATTGTCCAGCAAAAAAGAATATTTTGACAGATTTTATGATCTTTCGCCAGAATACCAGCCAAACGGAAAAACATCGCGCGAGATGGCGTTTGAGAAAATAAACAAAGCGTTTGAGGAAGGGTTTCAAAAATTTGAATGGATGCATCAAAAATTTAACGGCGAGCAGATACCATGCGAAGTAACGCTTGTACGTATTGAGTTCCAGGGAACTTACGCTGTTGCGGGATACACAAGGGATTTAAGAGAGCAAAAAGCAAAGCTCCGCGAAATGCGCAGAGCAGAACTTGCAGACGAAGCAAACAAGGCGAAGAGCAAATTCCTTGCTGTTATGAGCCATGAAATAAGAACCCCTATGAACATGATAATAGGCATTACCGAAGGCAGGTTGCAAGAAGAAACTTTGAGCCCGGATTTAAAGGAATCATTTGCCAGAATTTACAACGCAGGCCATTTGCTTTTGCAGATAGTCAACGATTTGCTGGATTTATCCCAAATAGAGGCAAATAAACTGGAAATAGTGTGCGGCAATTACGAAATCGCCGATGTAATTAACGATGCTGTGCAGTTGAATATGGCGCGGATAGGAAATAAACCTATTAAATTTATATTAAATGTCGATGAAAATATTCCATCTGAGTTTAACGGAGACGAACTCAGAATAAAACAGATACTCAACAACATACTCTCAAACGCCTTCAAATACACCAAACGTGGCGAAGTGATAATGTCTGTTATGGCAGAAACCCGTGAAGATTCGGACAACGCTAAGCTGGTATTTTGCATAAGCGACACCGGCCAAGGCATGACAGCGGAACAAAAGCGGCGAATATTCGATGAGTATGCCCGTTTTAATTTGAGAGAGAACCGCTTGATTGAAGGAACTGGGCTTGGCATGTCCATTACGCAGAATCTTATAAATCTTATGAGCGGCAGCATTTCCATAGAAAGCGAATTCGGTAAAGGTTCGGAGTTTACAATTAGCCTGCCGCAAAAAATAGTTATAAGAGATGCTTTGGGCAAATTCAATTTAAGCAGTTCGGCGCTTTCGAAAAAAATACAGCTAGTCCGCAATTCATTTCCTGATGCCAAGATTTTAGTTGTTGACGATGTGGAAACCAATTTATATGTTGCCAAAAAACTTTTGGAACCTTATGGGTTTGCTGCTATTGACACGGTAGAGAGTGGCACAGATGCTATAGAAAAGGTTAAAAACGGCATTGTTTACGACATTATATTAATGGATCATATGATGCCTAAAATGGATGGCATTGAGGCGACAAAAATAATACGTGAGTTGGATTATAAGCATCCAATAATAGCGCTTACGGCAAATGTAATGGCAAGCCATGCGGAGCTTTTCCTGAAAAGCGGTTTTGACGATTTTATTCCAAAGCCCATAGACATACACCTGCTAAACGCCAAGCTGAATAAGTTTATTAAAAATGAGAGCCGTAAATAGCCTTCCTGTAAAGTTTACACAAAAGCTACACTCGGAAGATTTTCCTCTCCAAAACGCTCAAATTCTCCCTTAACCTTGCCCTTTCTATTTCCACTCTTGGCGGAATGCTGCCCAGGTTTTCTCCGGGGAAAGATGTTGTGCTTGCTACTTCAAGACAATAATCCATGCCCTCATCGAAATTTTTTGCCGCAGTCTTCAGCCATGTGGCGTAATCCTTATCGCCGTTCCATTTTTCAACCTGCAAGGCAAACCAGTCGCCGTACATCTCAACTTCCTTTGCGAACATATGAGGGCGCTCAGGAGGAGTCAAATCCGGTATGCGGCCATATATGTGGTCAACCATCTCCTGCATGGAATAGCTGCGATTGAACCAAGCAATGTTCGGGCCGGGGCAAACTGACTGAGGAGCGTCTTCGGGTTTTTCCATGCCCAAGAAAATAAGCCCGCTGTTTCCCAAATGGTCGCAAATGCACTGCTTTGCGTAAACATTCTTTCGCATGACTTCTTTTTCCGCTTCGCTTGCAGGGCTTTCTTCAATTTGTTTTAGCTTGCGCTCCTGGTAAAAACGGCTCGCTTTGCAAACCGGGGTTTCGCTGAATTCCGTATTGTTCTGCAAAAAACCTTTTCTGCAAGGGCTTCCGGGTTTGCCAAGCTCTATCTGTTTTTTATGCCATCTCTCCGAACCGGAACCTCTCAAATTGTTGAAGTAAATGTCCAGCGGAGAAGCGTCGCTCATGTAAAGATCTTTTATCGTGGCTTTTTCCAGCAGCTCCCTCGTTTCATCATCAACCGGAGAAACTTCCGGCACAAGCAAAAACGGGCTTCCCCAACCGGTGCCGTCTATGCCGTAATACTCCCGCATTCTCAAGTCTTCGGCGTGGTTGCCAATGCCGCCCTGCACCGTGATTTTCGGAGGCGGAGCTTCTATGGCTGCATCCGTGTTCCAGCCTTTTGATTTGTAAAAATTCACAATGGTTTCCCTGAACTGATGCAAAAGCCCGCGCTGCGAACGAATTTCCTTTAATATGGTTGGCAGCAAAAATCCTTGGCTGGGAAAAGCGTGCCCTCCGCAATTAAGCCCGGATTCAATTCTGTATTCGCTGACTTCCAAACCCTTTCGCGCCAAAAACTTTCCCTGAACAAGGGCAGAGCGAAAGTCCGAAGCTTTCACCACTATTCTTTTTATTATTTCTCCGGCGGCGTTTCTGTAAAATTCCTTGAATTGCGCCATATAATTGTAAAGGCTCTGATTTATGCCTGCGCTAAAAATAACCGCAGAATTTTTCAAAGAAGATTTCGCATAACCTTTCAAGGCGCTTTTTGCGTCGGACAATTCTTCGCCGGGCGGCAAACGGTCCAGCTTTACCATTATGTTGACATCTATGGAGCCTTCAACCATGCTAAGATTCAAAGCCGTTTCTATTTCTTTTCTCTCTTTTTCCGGAGCGTTTTTCATGCCCATCAATTTTAGATAAAGAACTCTTAAGGGATGCCCGGTCGGGAGTATTTCAAAATATTTTGCTTTATCGTTCTTTAAAAAGAAAGGCATTTTTTTTATCGTTTCAAAACGTATTTTCACAGCTTCTGCCAAGGTATTTAAATACGCAGTGATTCTCTTTGCTCTGCCGTCCGGCTCTCTTTGCGAAATAGGCTCGTATTCAAGCTTGTACTCCTCTGCGTACATTTTGCGGAACCTCTCCAAAAGCAAATCATCCACCAAAGACACAACAGATGATATTCCAAATGGGGCAACTCTTACAGGCGTGTCTGCCGTATAGGATGTTCCCATCACCGGAATGTGAAACGAATGAAAAGACGGGAACATTACAAATGCCTCCCAAGCCAGGCTTCTGCATCTTCTATATTGACTGTGTCCTGCTTCATAGAATCTCTTTCACGGATTGTGACCAACCCTTTTTTATCTTCGCCGTCTCTGCCAACTGTTCCAAAATCTATGGTTATGCAATACGGGGTTCCTATTTCATCTTGGCGGCGGTAGCGTTTGCCAATGCTTTGTGTTTCGTCATATTCAACCGGCCATTTTTTGAGAAGTTTTTTGTAAAGGTCTTTTGCGACAGCCATAAGCTCGTCATCTTTTGAGAGCGGCAGAATAGCGGCTTTAACCGGCGCAATGCTTGGGTGAAAGCGGAACACCGAGCGGTCTTCGCCGGTATCGGTTTTTTCAACATCATAAGCATCGCAAAGCAGGGCTAAAAGCAATCTGTCTGCGCCAAGCGCAGGCTCAACGACAAATGGAACATATTTCTCATTTGCGACCTTGTCATGGTAGCGCAAGTCTGTTTTTGAATGCTCAATGTGCTGGGTTAAATCATAGTTGGTTCTGCTGGCTATTCCCCACAGTTCGCCCCAGCCAAACGGGAACTCATATTCAATGTCGCTTGTGCCGTTTGAGTAATGCGAAAGCTCTTCCTGCGAGTGTTCTCTTATTCTGAGCTTCTCTTTGCGAAGCCCTATTTCTCCGAGCCATTCCATGCAAAAACTCTTCCAGTAAGCATACCATTCTTGCTCTGTGCCGGGTTTGCAAAAGAACTCCATTTCCATTTGTTCAAACTCACGTGTGCGGAAAATAAAGTTGCCCGGAGTTATCTCGTTTCTAAAGCTTTTTCCTATTTGCCCAACGCCAAACGGAATTTTTTGCCGGCAGTTATCGGCAATGTTTTTGAAGTTTATAAAAATTCCCTGCGCCGTTTCCGGGCGCAAGTACACTTGGTTTCCAGTTCCTTCAACAACGCCTATTTCCGTTTTGAACATCAGGTTGAATGAGCGTGGCTCAGTCCAGTCTTTGCTGCCGCACTTGGGGCACTGTATTGCGTTCTCTTTCATCATTTCCGCAATTTCCGTAAAGTTTTTGCCTGCTGCCGCTCCGGATCCGAGCTTGTCTTCCAGCAAATGGTCTGCTCTTGAGCGTTCCCTGCACACTTTGCAATCCACCAGCGGGTCGCTGAAGCTTTTGACATGGCCGCTTGCTTCCCAAACCTTGGGGTTCAGCAATATTGAGGAATCCAGTCCCACAATGTCTTCTCTGCTTGTAACGAACTTTTTCCACCACAAATCCTTTATATTGCGTTTCAGTTCAACGCCATAAGGCCCGTAATCCCAAGTATTGGCCAATCCATCATAAATTTCCGAACCGGGAAAAATAATCCCGCGCCTTTTGCAAAGCGAAACCAAATCTTTTAACGCATCTTGTACTTTTTTTGCCATTTATGGAATATAGTAATTAAACAGGCAATAGAATATGCAAAGTTACCTAACCGGAACTTTCAGCACTTTTTTGCCGGAATTTCCGAAATAGGCTTTGATAATGTACAAGCCTTTTGGCAAATGCCCAAGCGACACATTGTAAACACCGCCGCTGAAAGCTTGCTTGCTTATTAAGTTTCCCTTCATGTTGAAAATTTCAACTGTGACAGCATTGGTTGAGCGCAAATCAATTGCATTTTTTGCGGGAATAATCGAAGTACCATCGTCCGGCGAGTAGACACGCACGTAATCTGCGCACATTTCTGAAATCCTGTTAATCCTCGAATCAGGACGGTTCAGGCTATTTTCGGATTTTCCAGGTCTCTTTTGCTCAAAAGAGGCTCTGTGACCGGCCATTTTATGGCTATTTTCGGGTCATCCCAAGCGTAACCTGCTTCTTCAGCTCCGTTGTATACTGAGCTGCATTTGTATTGAACCTCGGCAAAGTCCGAGAGAACGCAAAAACCGTGGGCGAAACCTATGGGAATGTAAAGAAATTTCTTGTTCTCCTCGCTAAGCTCCACTGCATGCCACTTGCCAAAGCTGGGACTGTCTTTGCGAATGTCAACTGCCACGTCCCAAATTTTGCCATGAGTGCAGCGAACAAGCTTTGCCTGACCCGGATTCTTCTGATAATGCAAACCTCGCAAAGTGTTCTTTGCGGAACAACTGTGGTTGTCTTGGACAAAAACGGTGTCTATGCCCAATGCTCTGAATTTGTCTGCGTTGTAGGATTCGTAAAACCAGCCGCGCGAGTCCGGAAATACGTCGGGATGTATTATTAAAAGACCTTCCAATTCACATTTTTCTGATTTCATAATTCCTCTAGTTTTTTTTGTATTTCCGGCAAAATTTCAAATTCTTCGTGATGCAACGCACTCATTTTCTGGCACAACAAAGCCAAGTACTTGGAATCTTCCGAACTTGAATGTTTTTTCTCGCTTATGCCCTGCAAAATCGAAATCATTTTTTCTATATCTTGCTGATGCGGATACTCACGCATAAAACAACGAAGTGAATTTACGCTTATTTTAAAATTTTCCAAATCGTCTTTTTCTATCGCATACATTATTTCCGGCAAAACTTTTGCCCCCAAAAGCTCCAGCAAATTGCCTTTGTAATCGCTTAGCTGCCCGCTTAAATAATTTGCCGCATTGCGCTCAGTTTCAATTCTCGCCATAGGTTTTTGCCCGTCTATTTCAGCTAAAAGAGCATCAACTTCTTTTTCTTTTTCCAGCTCTGACTGCTCCCTGTACTTTGCTTGGTAGAGTATGGGAAAACCCGTTAAGAACAGATGCGCGCTGCCCAAGGTTGTGAATTCTCCCAAAAAATAAATATCGCATTCTTCGTTGAGCAGCATTTCTTCGGATTGGTATGGCGCAAGCTGAGCCGGCACGGGAAAAAAATCCCCGATCCTGCTGTTTTTGGGCGGAATAACGCTAACACTTATTTTTTTTGCCTTGTCTAAAGTATCCTTTATATCGTCGTCTTCCAATATCTGTTTTAAAATGTCTTGCAAGCCTTTGGGCAAAGTCTGCTGCAAATTATTGCGAAAGGATTCAAAATCCTGATGTTTGGAGTAATCGCCCTGTATGGCTAAAATTCCGTCCGGGCTTACAAGAGAATCAAAAGGAGTCTCCTCCCCGCTGCCAGGCTCCGGCTTGGGAACCTTGACATAACCTATCACTCTTCCGCAAAGCCTCTTCTCGCTGCCTTTTTTTTGAACTATTCCGAACACTAGGATAATATAGTAAACGCTGATCAACTCGTACTTACTTTACTATTTTACAATTCCGGCATGAAAATTCTTCGAAAACTGTTGCTTTTGCTCCTAGCCGCTATCACTAGCATAGCTTTGGTTTTCTCAATCCCTATTTTAAACACATTTGTCAAAGGGGGGTTTTCGATTGAAAAAACTTACTCAAAAACAGAGGTACAGACCATAACCCCGGAAAATCCGCCGGAACCGCCAAAGCCAAAAGAAGTTACGCACAGACCCCAGCGGCAAAACACAAACAGCAGAGTGCCAAAGGCAGGGCCAAGGTTTGCCATGAATTTGGATGTAATGGGCGGAAGCGGCGGTGCGGCGGTGCCAACCGAAATTGTCGCGGCAAAAAGCGGAACCGGAAATTTGAGCAGCGGAGATGTTGACGAAAAGCCGTCTTTGAAAAGCTCGCCGAGATTTAATGCGCCCCAAGCCATAAGAGACGGCGAAATAAACGCAAGCCTCAGGATTTCCTTTTGCGTCAATTCAAGCGGAAAACCTTATGATATTCGCATAATAGAAGAGACGCCTGCCGGCAAAGGTCTTTCAAACGCAGGCAGAGAGGCGATAATGGGAATGCAATTCGCTCCTGCGAAAAAAGGCGGAAGCGCCGTCTCTTTCTGCGGGCTTGAACAACCTTTTGAGATTAAATTTAGAGAATAAGTGGAGAGTTGAGAGTTGAGAGTTGAGAGTTTTATATTTGCATTGTTAACAGCAACAACGCTGTATGCGCAAGTGCAGTCTGGGGAGCATATTTTGAACCAGGCTAATTTATTGTACAGCAATGGCCGCTATGCGCAGGCTATTTTGCTTTATCGCAAGGCGGAAGAGAGGGGAGCAAACCCTGTGGCAACCAGTTTTAACACGGCTAACAGCCTTTTTCAGATAAACAAATTCCCGGAAGCGGCGGCGGCATATCGCAAAGCGGTGAATTTCTCAAACGGCTCCTTTGCTCCGGCGCTTGCAAACTTGGCGGCTGTGCTGTACAGAATAGGCCAGTACTCGGAAAGCATAGCTGTGTATCGCAGAGCACTTAGCTTAGACCCAGATAACGTCTCTTCCTGGATTTACCTTGCAGAGGCTTACCAGAAAACAGGCGACAACGTTGGCGCATTGCACGCTCTTGAAAAAGCCAGGCAAATAGACTCCTTGGATCTTTCTCTTTTTTATCAGCAAAGCGAAATTCACATTGCGATGGATGAATTTGAGGCTGCCGCTAATTTAATCAAAACAGGATACGCAAAAAACCCGGAAGAAACGGATTTTTTAATATACCTAGGCGATATTTACCGAATGAATAAAAATTTTTCCGAAAGCGCAGCCGCTTACAGAGAAGCCCTTGCAATAAAACCAAACGACAAGGAATTGCTTTACAAGCTGGCAGACTGCCTTGCAGAAGACCAAAAGCCCTATCTTGCGATGGATGTTCTCAATCAGGTTTTGCAAATAGACAAAGGCTTTACCGACGCAGCCATATTTCTTGGGAATTTGGCTTTTGAACTCCAGTGGCTGGACAGAGCGGAAGCTGCTTATTTGCTAGCAGCCCGCCAAGGAAACAACGAGGCGGTTTACGGCTTGCAAAACATAGTCTATGAATATATGCAAAAAAAGCGTGTGAGCGAAGCCAAGCGAACCATTCGAATAATTCTAACTTTATATCCGAAAAACGCAGAACTTAGAGCGGAGTTTAATTCTATTTTGGAAGGCGAATGATCGAAAAAATAATAATATCTCCTTTGGACTGGGGCTTGGGGCATGCTACTAGATGCGTTCCTATTATACGCTCGTATTTGGAGCAGGGCGCAGAGGTTGAGATAGCGAGCGCGGCGGCTCATAAAAAGTTTTTTGCGCAGGAATTTCCGGATTTAGCGTGGCACGAGGCACCGGCTTACAAAACAAAATACCCAAAATATGGTTGGCAAATGTTTTTTTGGCTTTGCCGGGAGTTTTCATTTATACGCCGTGTGATGCAAGAGGAAAACAAATGGCTTGCCGATTTGTGCGAGAGAAAAAAATATACTTTGATAATAAGCGATAACCGTTTTGGATTTTTTAATAAAAAGGTAAAGTCAATTTACATTACGCATCAGCTCAGAATATCTTTTCCGCCGCCTTTCGCAATTTTTGAAAAAATCGGAGAAAAGTTGCATAAAAGCATAATGAAAAACTTTGACGAAATATGGGTTCCGGACTACGAAGAATTCCCAGGGCTTGCCGGCAAGCTCAGCCATCCTTCATACAAAAGCGAAAAAATAAAATACATAGGGCCAATATCTCGCTTGGCAAACTCTCAACTCTCAACTCTCAACTCTCAACTAAAAACTATTGATACATTAGCTCTAATTTCCGGGCCTGAGCCGCACAGGAGTTTTTTTGAGAAATACGCAATTAAATTTTTGACAAAGAATCCGGGCAATCATTGCATGGTTCGCGGGCTTCCTGAAGAAACTTCCGTTCCGGATTTGCCATTTCAGGTTTTCAACCATTTGCCTGCGGATGAGTTGCGGGAGAAAATTTTAGCGAGTCGCGTAATTCTTTGCCGCAGCGGTTATTCAACCATAATGGACTTGCATTTATTAAACGCAAAAGCGATTTTTGTTCCCACTCCGGGCCAAACCGAGCAAATTTACTTGGCAAAGCTGCGAAAAATATTTTCTATATTACCCTAAACAACAAAACCAAGAGGTTATTTTTATGTCCATTAAAGTAGGTATCAACGGATTCGGCCGCATTGGCCGCATGGTTTTCCGCGCCGCTGTCCAGAATTTCTCCAACGATATTGAAATCGTGGGAATCAACGACTTGCTGGAGCCGGACTATCTGGCTTATATGCTAAAATACGATTCCGTTCACGGACGTTTCAAAGGCGAAGTTTCAGTAGAGGGCACAAACCTTGTGGTGAATGGCAAAAAAATCCGCTTAACCGCAGAAAGAGACCCTGCAGCCCTGAAGTGGGGCGATGTTGGCGCAAATGTTGTGGTTGAGTCCACCGGCCTGTTCCTCACAAAGGAATCAGACGGCAAAAAACCCGGCGCAGACGCTCACATACAGGCTGGCGCAAAAAAAGTCATTATGAGCGCGCCTTCCAAAGACGACACTCCGATGTTCGTTTACGGCGTAAACCACAAAACCTACGCAGGGCAAACAATCATCTCCAACGCAAGCTGCACCACAAACTGCCTTGCTCCTCTCGCCAAAGTTATCAACGATAAATTCGGCATTGAGAAAGGCTTGATGACCACAGTTCACGCCGCAACCGCAACTCAGAAAACTGTTGACGGCCCTTCTAACAAGGACTGGCGCGGCGGTCGCGGAATTTTGGAAAACATAATTCCTTCCAGCACAGGCGCAGCGAAAGCAGTTGGCAAAGTTATTCCTGAGCTTAACAAAAAGCTTACAGGCATGGCTTTCCGTGTTCCCACTTCCGATGTTTCTGTTGTGGACTTGACCGTTGTTCTTAAAACAGCCGCCAGCTACGATGAAATCAAAGCTGCAGTCAAAGCTGCCAGCGAAGGTGAATTGAAAGGCGTTCTCGGCTACACGGAAGACAAAGTGGTTTCCACGGATTTCCGCACCTGTGCCTTGACCTCCATATTCGACGCTGAAGCCGGCATTATGCTAGACTCCAATTTTGTCAAGCTGGTAAGCTGGTACGACAACGAATGGGGCTACAGCAACAAAGTGCTGGAAATGGCGAAAGTGATTGGATAATTATTTATTTTCTTGATTATGTAGAGACGCACATTGCGTCTCTACAATGTAAATTTATCTATATTACTCTCCATGGATCCAAGCAGAAGTTTTTTATTTGAATCCGGGTTTCCGGGGTTTCCGGGACTTCGCAAATTTCGGCTGGAAGCGGACGAGTCACTCACTCCGCTTGAATGGCTGGTTTGCGCAGAAGACCCGGATGTTCGTTTTATAGTTGTTAATCCAATGATTTTCAGAGCCGACTATGCGCCACGGCTCACAAAAGAACACATGAAAGCGCTGAATATTAATAAAAAAGAGGACTTGCGCATTCTGGTAATAGTCACCCTGCACGAAGACTACGAAAAGTCAACCGCAAACCTGGCGTCTCCGCTCATGTTCAATGTAAATGACTATAAAGCAGTTCAAATTTTGCTTGACGATGGAATATATTCCAACTATGAACCCATATTCACAGAGGAGGCATAGTGTTAATACTCTCCCGCAAAGTTGGCGAAAGCATTCAAATCGGCGACAACATAAAAATTCTGATAGCCGATGCAGATAGCAAAGGTTATGTTAAAATTGGCATAGAAGCGCCAAAAAACATAACCGTTCACAGAGATGAAGTTTACAGAAAAATAGCTATAGAAAACAAGGCTGCCTTGCAGCACAAAGAACATAAAATTCTGGATATACGCAACTTGGCGCAAAAACTGCGTGAACGCAAATGACTCCGGAAGAAACCAGAAACTCATTCAGGCTGCTGGAACAAAGAGACATTCCAGACGCACAGGCTTTGCAAAAATGGATACTAGACTGGAGCAATCTATCTTCCGCATTGGCAGAAAAAAGCTCACGCCTCTACGTAGCAATGACCCTTGACACCAAGAACCAGGCAGCTGCAGATGCCTATGAATTCTTTGTTTCGAACATTGACCCGGTAATATCCGAAGAGACGGAAAAATTGCAAAAAAAACTGGTACAGCACAAAAACCTTGCTAACTTGGAAAACGAATACGGAAACTGGTTCAAAGCTGTTCGCACAGACTTGGAACTCTTTAGGGAAGAAAACATACCGCTGGAAACTCAAGTGGATTTAGAAGTTCAAAAATATCAAAAAATAACCGGGGCTATGAGCGTTCAGTACAAAGGCGAAACCAAAACAATGCAGCAAATGAGCCCGTACCTCCAGTCCCAAAACAGGGCAGAGCGCGAAGAAGCGTGGCTTTTGCTCACAAACCGCCGCTTGCAAGATACCGAGGCTTTGGACGCAGCCTTTGACAAAATGTTTAAGCTGCGAATGCAAATAGCAAAAAACTCCGGCTATGAAAATTATTTGGATTACATTTTCAAAGAGCAGCATCGCTTTGGCTACACCCCGCAAGACTGCAAAAATTTCCACGAATCAATTGAAAAAATAATTTTGCCGTTGCAAAGAGAAATTCTAAAACAAAGAGCAAAAAATCTCGCAGTTCAAAAATTGCGACCGTGGGATTTAAATTGCGACCCTCTGGGCCGCCCGGCATTAAAACCGTTCAAAACAGGAGCAGAGCTTGTTTCTAAATGCGGAAATTTGTTCAGCCGCCTCAATACGCAATGGAAAGAGTGGTACTTAGTTCTGGAAAAGCAGAATTTAATAGACGCAGACAGCCGTTTGGGGAAGGCACCGGGCGGTTATCAAATTTCCTTTGACGAGGCGAGAGTTCCGTTTATATTTATGAACGCAGCCGGCACAAACCAAGATGTTTACACGCTTTTGCACGAGTGCGGCCACGCATTCCACCAGTTTGCGATGGCAGGGCAAGAACTCTTCGCTTACAGAGACGTTCCTGCCGAATTCGCAGAAGTCGCAAGTATGAGCATGGAACTGCTTGGCGCAGAAGATTTATCTGATTTTTACAATGAAAATGATTTTCGCCGAAGCCGTTTGGACGCTTTGCAAGACATAATTTCCCTTTTTCCCTGGGTAGCGATTATAGACGCATTTCAGCATGAGCTTTACTCTCGCCCAAACCACACAGCGAAAGACCGCAAAGAAATTTGGCTCTCGTTGCAGGAACGCTTTGATTCCGGCGTTGACTGGAGCGGCTTTGAAGAGGCTCGCTCATATTTGTGGCAAAAGCAGTTGCATATTTTTGAAGTTCCGTTTTACTATGTGGAATACGGAATTGCACAGCTCGGAGCCTTGCAAGTTTATGAGAACGCAAAAAAAGACAAGGAGCTTGCAGTGCAAAATTTGATTAAAGCCGAGCGGCTTGGAAATTCAAAGCCTTTGCCTGAGCTTTTCAAAGCGGCTGGCATAAAGTTTGACTTTAGCCCAAAAACAATAGAGCCTTTGGCCAGCTTGGTTTGGGAGGAGATTTGCAGCCTTGGTTAAAACCTTGGACATAACTAATGAGCAATGCCCAATGACTTTTGTGAAAACAAAGGTGGCCTTGCACGAACTTTCCAAAGGCGATGTTTTGGAAGTGCTTTTATGCGCAGGAGAACCTCTGGAAAACGTTCCTCGCGCTGTTCAGGAAAGCGGATACAAAGTGCTTTCAGTTGAACAGGCAGAAGGAAACATATATAAAATTGCTATTACATAGCCGCAACAGAAATTTACTATATTATCCCTCAAAATCAGAGTTTTTACTTTTGTTGTAGGAAAAATATGGCAGGAAAACCATTAAATGGTGCTCAAGTTATGATAGAGTGCCTTAAAAGAGAGGGGGTAGATACCATTTTCGGCTACCCGGGCGGGAATGTTATCCCAATTTTTGACGCGCTTTACGACTCAGACATAAAACTGATCCTTTCAAGGCACGAACAAGGCGCGACGCACGCCGCAGACGGCTATGCCAGAGTTACCGGAAAAACAGGCGTTGTTCTGGTAACAAGCGGCCCAGGCGCCACAAATACCCTAACCGGCATCTACACCGCAAGCATGGATTCAATTCCCTTGGTGGTTTTCACAGGGCAAACAATAAGCCCGGTGCTGGGAACAGACGCTTTTCAAGAAAGTGACATAAGCGGCATGAGCTTTGCCACAGTTAAGCATTCCTATTTGGTGAAAAACGCCAACGACTTGCCCCACGTTATAAAAGAGGCTTTTTACATCGCGCATTCCGGCAGGCAAGGGCCGGTTTTGATAGATTTGCCAAAAGACATAAGCATGGCGCCCTGTACAGCGTCGTTTGTTGATGAAGTTGACTTGCCTGGCTACAAAATACCCAGCAAGGCAGACCAGGAATTTGTGGAGCAAGCTGCAGCTACAATCAGAAAATCCAAAAAGCCTCTGATTTTGGCAGGTCACGGAGCTGCCATAAGCGGCGCAAGCAGAGCGGTCAAGGAACTGGCAGAAAAACTAGGCTCGCCTGTTAGCTCAACCATGCTTGGGCTTGGAGTTTTCCCGGCAAGCCACGAGCTCTCGCTCGGAATGACAGGCATGCACGGAACGGTTGCCGCAAACAAGGCAATCCACGAATGCGACCTGCTAATAAGCATAGGCGCAAGATTTGACGATCGCATAACAGCGAAACTCTCCGAGTTCGCAAAGCAATGCGAAGTTGTGCACATAGACATTGACCCTGCGGAATACGGCAAAGTCATAAAACCAAGACATTTTTTATGCGGAGACGCAAAAATAGTTTTGGAGCAGTTGCTGCCGCTTACGGACAAGCTGGATTCGGCAAGCTGGCTGAAAACGGTGGCTGCATGGAAAAAGAAATACCCTCTGAGCTATCCGAAGCAAGGAGGCCTCAGGGTGCAGCACGTTATTCAAACTATATATAATGTCACAAGCGGAAAAGCAATAGTTGTAGCAGACGTTGGCCAACATCAAATGTGGACTGCGCAGTTCTTTAAATGCGATTATCCGGGGCAGCTTTTGAATTCCGGGGGAGCCGGCACTATGGGCTTTGGACTGCCGGCATCGCTTGGAGCGGCCATTGGCAACAAAACCGGCTTTCCGGTTTGCGCGATTCTCGGAGACGGCGGTTTTCAAATGACATTGTGCGAGCTAGCGACGGCCCGCC
>WQTK01000327.1 GCA_009786285.1 Candidatus Fibrimonadales bacterium
CTCTGGGAAAGTGTGTAATCTCTCAAACTCTTTAAAATATTCCGGAAATGTTTTATTTACGCACGAGGGATTTAAAATGGTGATTTCCGCTCCGTTTTTGCGAGGCGAATTCAAGGAAAGCAAACTGAAACACATTGCCATTCTGTGGTCGTTGTAGGTTTCTATTGTAGCGGGTTTTATAGTATTCGGCGGAGTTATTTCTATAAAATCATCGCCATCTGCTACTTCTGCTCCTATTTTGCGAAGCTCGTTTGCCATTGCGGAAATTCTGTCTGTTTCTTTTACTTTCCAACTGGCTATGCCGGTGATTTTCGTTTTTCCTTTTGCATAACAGGCAACAGGGCAAATTGTCATTGCGGCATCCGGAAAAAGAGTCGCGTCCACAGTTATGCCTTCCAAATCCGGTCCCATTTTTTGTAATACATCCAAAAACATCACATCGCCTTGCAAGCCGTCTTTTTCAACACCCTTTACAACAACGTTTCCTTTTGTTATTGCGGCTCCGGCAAAGAAATAACTGGCAGAAGAAGCGTCGCCTTCTATTTTCAATGTTTGACCCTTGTAAACTCCTTTTTCAATTTTAAAACTTCTGTAATCGTTATTCTCAACTTTTATTCCGAATTTTTCCATCAAGTGCAGAGTCATATACACATAAGGTTTTGATATAAGCTCGCCGTCAACAATTATTTTCAGCGGTTCTTTGCAATATGGAGCGGCTATCAAAATAGCAGTCAAAAACTGGCTCGATATATTTCCTTTTATATGAACCACCCCGCCTAAGAGCCCGCTTGCATTTATTTTTAGCGGCGGAAATCCTTCGTTTCCCAAATATTCAATATTTGCGCCTAAAAAGCGCAGAGCATCCACCAAATCTTTTATTGGCCGCTCGTGCATTCTAGGCTCGCCACGCAAAATATACTGTCCATTCCCAACGCACAAAGCTGCGGTAAGGGAGCGCATCGCTGTTCCCGCATTGCCTAAAAACAATTCATTTTTTTTGTTCTTAATATTTTCCAAAGCCTCTCTCATATATCTGGTGTCATCGCTTTCCAAAATACCCGGAAACTCGCTCTCCCCTTCTGCCAAATGCGCCATAAGCAACACCCTGTTGGAAATGCTCTTTGAACCCGGCACTTGAACTGTACCATTAAAATGGGAATTCGGATGTAACACCAGTTGTTCTTTAACTGCTAAGTTTGCTTCACTCTCCATTCTCAACTCTCAACTCTCAACTAATTTCTGCAACATTCCCTGTTTCATAACCAAATGCCTGTATGTGAAGTTTTGATAAAATGACGGGTTGTGGGTTGCCATTATCACCGCAGTGCCGTTTGCGTTTATTTTCTGGAAAATTTTAAAAACCTCGTTGGCGTTTTCAGGGTCAAGATTGCCGGTCGGCTCATCTGCGATTAAGAGGTACGGGCTGTGGATCATGGCACGGGCAATGGCTGCTCTTTGTTGTTCCCCGCCGGAAAGTTCTGCCGGCATGGAATTTTTCTTTTGCAATATTCCAACTGTGCCAAGCGTTTCCAAAACGCGCTTTTTTATTTCTGCTTGGGAATGATTTGTGGAAACCACAAGCGAAAGCGCAACGTTTTCAAAAACTGTTCTGTCTGAAAGCAGCTTAAAATCCTGAAACACTATCCCTATTTTTCTCCTAAGAGCCTGTATTCGCCTGAGTGATATTTTTTGGCTGTCAAAATGTTCTTCTCCAAAGTCTATCAAAACCTGCCCTTTGCTTTTTTTATCAGGAAACTCGTCCATGTAAATCATTTTCAAAAGCGTTGTTTTGCCAGCGCCGCTCGCTCCGGTTAAAAACACAAATTCGCCTTTGCTTATTTTCAAATTAACGTTTGAGAGGGCGGCATTGCCACCCGGATAGGTCTTGGAAACATGGAGAAAGGAGATCATAGCCTAAAATATAGTAAACGTTGAAAAACTCCTCTTAGTTGAGAGTTGAGAATTGAGAGTTGAGAGTTATTTTAACATATAGCGACTAAATTTGCTTAAAAACATGGTTTTTTAAGTTTTTTCACTCTCAACTCTTCACTCTCAACTCTCAACTAGCAATGATGTCTGAGTTAATCGTTATTTACTATATTCCCCTTGTGCGTTTTATTTTTTATACTATTTTGATGCTTGCGGCGGTGGCTTTTTGCCAGATTGACCTGGTTAAGCAACAGGCTGAAATCAACAGCGCCAAGGCGGATTTGGAAAATGCCCGGCAAGCGCGGGACGAGGCAGTTGCCAAGCGTTGGCAAGAAAAAGCAAAGCAAAATGAAGAAAGAGAAAAACTTGAGCAGCAACTGGAGGCTCGCAAGGAAAAAACAGAAACTATACTTTCCGAAAGGACAAGGCTTTTTGAAGAGCTGAGAATTGCGAGAGAAGCGCTGAGCTTTGCAAACGAAGACGCTGAAAAAGCGAGAATTTCCTTTACCTCTGTTTTTCCGTCTCAAGACAGAATACAGGAACTGGAAGCAGCAAACAAAGGAACTTCGGCTTTCGCAATGCCTGAAATTTCAATAGCAAAAGACTCCCCTTTGCAAGTTGCGGAAATTCTTTTTTCGCTTGCGAAAAAAAACATTGAATACACAGAAGAAATTGAAAAGGGCGATTCGCTGATTCGGTTGGGCGGGTTGGGATTTGTCGCGCGCCCTGCCGCCGATACCGTGCAACCGTCATTGGTGCAAGTGGATCCGTTCTTGGATTCGCGCATAGCGGCGGAACTGGCAAACAAGGAAGATAAAACTTTAAGGGAAAAATTTGACAAATGGATGCAAGACGGCGGAATTTTGATGTACCCGATTTTATCCATGCTAGCCATAGCTTTGCTTTTGATTGCAGAGAGGATTTTGATTTTGCTCCTAAGCAGAAGATATTTAAAGCAGATTACCGCAACAATTGCCAATCAAGATTTGAAAACAAGGGATGAGGTGGAGAAGGCTGTAGAGGCTCTGTTCACAAAAATAGTTCCGAATTTGGAAGCTCGCCTTCCGGTTATCGCTGTTCTGGGCACGACTGCGCCGTTGGTTGGGCTTTTGGGAACTGTTATGGGAATGGTTGAGCTTTTTGATGTAATCACCATACACGGCACCGCAGATCCAAAGCTTTTGGCAGGCGGAATTTCCATAGCGCTTGTGACCACCGAAGCTGGGCTTTCAGTCGCAATTCCTGTGCATCTGCTGCACACCTGGATTTCAGGCAGAATTGAAAAGAGAATCAGCAAAATGGATTATAGGGCCATGACGCTTATAAATGAGAGGTTTAAAACCTAGCCTCAGCCTTTTCCCAGTTCGCAATGTTCCACCAAGCTTTTATCCAGTCTGCTCGAACATTTTTGTATTTCAAATAATAAGCGTGTTCCCAAACATCTATCACAATTATGGGAGTTAAGCCTAAACTGATAGGGCTAATCTGGTCATGCGTATCAACTATGTCTAGTTCGCCGGCTTTGTTTTTCACAAGCCACACCCAGCCGGAGCCAAAATGAGCCATAGCCTTGGCCGTAAACGCCTCGGCAAAAACTTCAAAGCTTCCCCATTTTGCGTCTATAGCCTTAGCCAATTTGCCTGTGGCTTTGCCCTCTCCTTTTGGAGTGAGGGATTCCCAAAACAAGCAGTGGTTGCTATAACCGCCGCCATGATTTCTCAGAGCTGCGCGCTGAGGCTCAGGAGCAGATTCCAAGCTGGTTAGAATTTCCGTTATGCTTTTATTTTGCCAGAGCGCAGCCTCAACAGCTTTGTTCAAGTTTGCGGCATATGTGGCGTGATGCTTTGAGTAATGGATTTCCACTGTGGCAGCATCGTAGTGCGGTTCAAGTTCATTGAACCCGTAAGCTAATTTAGGCAATTCAAAAGGCATGGGGGTAATATATAAAAATTATTGCACTTTACTTGGTCTAATCCGGCAGTCTTGGATGCCCACTCCCCTTCAAATTCAAAACAACTTCGCCATTTCTAATTATCTTTGCCAATGCTTCTGCGACTTGCTTTTCAAATTCATCTTTAGGCGTGGCTTTAGTCGCAACTCCAAACAACTCTTCAATAGTGGCTCCAAGAACGAACAGTTTCCGTATAATGCCAACCGACGGCTCCCTCCGTCCGTTTTCCCAGCTTTGGTATGTCGTTTTGACGCAATTCAATTTTTCAGCCATTTCCTCTTGGTTCAGTCCCAGCCGTTTTCTGAAAATTCTCAGTCCGATTTTATGCTCCATAGTCAAAATATATGCAATTTGACTACAAAAGTACGAAAAAAAGTCATTAAGACGACAAAATGTTATTATATTATAGTCAATATGACCACATATAAAGACAAAATGACTAGCGTTAGAGTGCCTAAATATATTGTTAAGTTAATAGATAAGGCGCGAGCTATGGATCCTTTGGGATTATCACAGGGGCAAATGATTGCCAAAATTGTTATTGAATCGCTCAGTCAAAAAGAGCCTGCGGGTGGAGAGGGGAAATATTAGCGTAATCTACTGATTTGCCTCAAAGGAAGCTTGGTGTAACGAGCTATAAATGCAGGCTCAAGCCCGTCAGCAAGCATTGCAGTGGCGATTTCTTGGCTACGCTGTCTTTTAGATTGCCTTGCAACGGCTATAGTTGCGTCTTCCACAGCGCAATCTATGGCGAGCTTTCTTTCATCTACGTATCTCATACTATACCTGTACGATTTGAGTTCTTCCTTATTTAATCTACAAATTTCTGTGACTGAAAATAAGCGGTCAAATATCTTTTCTCCGAAATTTGATGGTCTTTCTTCAAGAAGATGAAGATTCTTGAACAAGAAGACTATCTTGTCTCTGAAGGTCTTGCATTCGGATGCTTTCTTTTTGAATTTGGGCAGTTCTACAAAGATTTTGAATTCTTTTTTGCTCACAAGCTTTTTGGTCTGCAAATTCACCCAGCCTTCCTCCGTGAAAAAGGATTTTCCGTTGTCTCTTTTGTAGTTCAGAATCCCGATGAAGAAGCTGCTGGGCAGGTGATAGCTCTTGTTTCCCTTGTCGATGTTCTCGGACTGGATGCGCGCGATGTAAAGCCTCAGCCTGTTGTCTGCATTTTTGAGCTTGGCGTTTTGCATTTCAAGGAGATAAGTGCTTTTGGTGCCGTCTTCGCAGAGGATGTCAAAGATGACTTTTTTGCTGTTGGGAGCCACACCCAGAAGCTCGGTCGGAACGTATCTTATAGCTTTTATTGGCTTGCGCAAGACCCTGCGGAGGAAGTCGTTGAGCAGAGCGACGAGCAATGGAATTCCGGCAGGCTTTCCGAAAACTATTTTGAAAGCCCAGTCAATGAAGAGCGGCGCGAACCTTACGGGAGTAAGCCTGCGGGCAAGAACGGCGACTTTTTCAGGCATAAATGCCTCCTTTTGTTATGGTTAATGTGCTCCAAAAGGATTACTTTTGTCAAATTTTGACAATGCATTTAATAAAGTCGCTCCCAGACCGGTAGCAAATATAGAAAATTGGCAATCAGTATTTTACGTAGCCGAAAAGTATGCGTTTTGACTACTGTGGTTTGGCTAGTGGCTAATGGGGAGTGGCTAGTGGAGAAAACCTTTAAATTTGCCTAAATTCGTCGTTTTTGTCTTGGTAACCACTAGCTACTAGCCACTTTCCACTAGCCAAATAAAGCTCTCCGAATTTTCTAAATTATAGTCAATATGACCACTCATGTAGACAAAATGACAACAAAACCCCAGAATGCCTGCGGGCAGCAGGAGCGTTGTACGCTGAGAGTTGAGCATATTACCACCGGGTATGGCAAGAAGCAGGTGCTGGATGATGTGTCTTTTTCTGTGGAGAAGGGCGAAGCTGTTTTGCTGAGCGGCGGCAATGGTTCCGGGAAAAGCACTGTTTTGAAAACCATTTACGGTTTGCTGAAGCCTTGGGCAGAGGCTCAGGAAGGCAAGATTGTTTTTGAGGAAAAGAATATAACCGCCATGCCGGTTTCTGCGATGATAAGGAATAGCATTGTGTATATGCCGCAGAAGAGGAATGTGTTTGAGGATTTTTCTGTTGAAGAGAATTTGTCTGTTTCTGCGGGTATTTATTCGAGGGCTGAGGCTAGGGAGCGTGTGGGCAGGGTGTTTGATATTCTGCCTGTTTTGAAGGCAATGCGGAAGCGTACGCCTTTTCATCTTAGCGGCGGTGAGAAGCAGCTTTTGGCTTTTGGCAATGTTTTGGTGCATTCTCCGAAGCTGGTGCTGCTGGATGAGCCGTTTGCGGGGGTGGATACGGTGAATTCGGAAGTTCTTAGGGATTGTATTGTGGATTTGAAAGGCAGCGGCGTTACTTTTGTTGTTGTGGAGCATAAGAGGCTGTTGTTGGATGGTGTGGTGGATAGGGAGATTAAGTTGGAATTGGGAACAATTAAAAACGGAGGTTCAGGATGAGAAGAGTCATTTGTTTGGCTGTGGTGGTAATGTTGGAAAAGAGTTTAGTATATACACTCAAAAGCGGGAATGATTCAGGCAAAACCACTCTGAGAAATTTGAACATAACATATGGAGATTAACAAATGGAAAATAATGAAACAATGCCAATTAACCGAACAAGAGATATTTTTTTAGCAGAACCTCTGTCGGTAAAAGGCAGAAAGGCATTACGTAACATTAATATGGTTATGACAGAAGATGAATTATATGAAGATGTATATGTGAAGCCTTTTACAAAATACACTAAAAGAAAGACGGAAAAAATATCATTTGATCAAGATCCTGATACAATTTCATATTATGATGAGGTGGATACTAACAAGTTATGCTTACATGAAGAAGCTTTTAGAAACAAACTTGCAGATTTATCAGAATCTGTGTTTGTTATGCAGGGAGTTGCTGGCTCAGGCAAGTCTACTTACTTGCATAAAATCAAACGCTTATTGTCAGATTCAATTGAGTTTCATATTCACAATTTTGAAGAAACTCGACAATCGATTTCGTTTATGTCTAGCTTTATTGATTTAGGTTCACAACGATACAAGAGCAATATTTATAAATTTATATCGACTCTACTCAAAGAAACATCAAATCTTTTAAGTAAAGGAGAAAAAACTTCTGATGATTACAAGAATTACATTAAAGAGATAATAAACGTTTACTACAAGTATTTACATGTTACTGAGAAAAATTTTACCAATGCTGCTATTCGAGAACCAAATGCAGATACTGAAGATCAGCAAAAATTATTTGATATCTTACATAGATACGTGAATATGGAGAATAATTACGATAAACTTTCTGAACAATTAATTTCTAAAATTAAAGAGAAAATTTTATCAGAAAATTCAAATCGTATTGATGCTCTTTCCTATGTTGCTGGCTTTTTAATTCGTTTGTATTTTTGTCTTTCTGTGATGCGTAAAAAGAAGCATTTATGTGTTATTGATAATATTGAGGATTTTGTAATATATGATGAAAATAATCCAGTTCAAGTGTGTGAGCTTGAATGTATTTTGAGTGGATGTATTGATGCTACAAAGATAGCAAGAGGAACCCTTATTGCGATACAAAAAGAGGCTTCATATCGCACATTCTATGGTTTTTTGATTGTGACCCGAGATACAACAGCTTCCACAATATTATTTCAGCGGGAAGATCACTTGAACGACTTCAAGAGAGAAAATGAAATTGATGTTTCTGATTGGTTTTGTACGGACGATATTTACAAAAAGAAAAAATTGTTTTGTATAAAAAAAGGAGTACACCCAACTCATCACAGTTATGAAAAAGCTTATGAAAATATACTGGGAGATATTTCAGCTTATCGTTGGGGACTCAACGGAATAGTATCCAAAATGTACAAGTGTAGTCATAGGCGAAATGCAGAGTGCATTACAGGTGCATTATCCGCAATTCCTTTGCGAGAGATAGAGTATTTCAATGATATGTGGGAAAAAACACAAAATGTTGGCTCTGATTCAATTATTAACCTAAAGGCTCTTTGTAGGAAATATATATTACGCATTTTGATTGATCACGTACAACAGACTAATTATTTTGACAAGCTTATGGTTGAGAACGTCCCCCTTGCTCCAAGCGAACGTAGTTTAGAACATTATAAACAAATTATTAATTCCAAGCCTCAGCGCCTAGAAGGCAGTTCATATGCCAGAAAAATTTCTACCATACTACATCGGTTTGCGGTAACTAATGGTGTTGATAATTATGTCTCTTTTCCTCGATTAATTGATTCTATGTTCAAACGCCCATATTTACCAAATACACCTACAGATGCTCAAATTGAAAAAATGGGGAAAATATTATTTCTAATGAATGAAACTAGACATCAGAAGACCAATTGGACTTCTTTAATTTGCTTGAAATTCAGTAGTGAAGTGCCATATAACGAAGGAAATTTGTATGCTATTTTATTAAAACAATGGGAAGCATACAAAAATCAAACTTTGGAAATAGATGATACATTCGAGTATGGTGTTAAAATTACAGATGCGGGTAGCTTTTTTGCCAAATTATTACCTGATTTTGAATATTTTACATGTCGTTTTTTGACATATGAACCTCCTCTATTTTCCAAAGAAAATATTAAATCATTTCTTATTGACGATGAAAAAATTTTTCGGGCAATTGCAATTATGCGCATTATACGAAAGAAAGCTTTCGACTGTGTTGATGATGTAATTGATAAGGACTATAGTTTTTTTGCTTCCAATGGGCAAAAAATTAAGGAACCTATTGATTTTTCATCCATGTTTGAGGGAGACTATAGCTGGGCATATAAAGACTCAAAAAATGATTTTCCATTGACACATCCCTACAGGGTTCTTACCCAACATTCTGGTTATATTGCTAATTATATTGACTATGTATCTAGATTTATCCCTGAAAAGGAATTTGAAAAAACACAAGATAAGAAACAATTGCTTGAATTGGCGATAGAAGAGCAAAAATTATACAAAGATAAACTGTCTCAGTTAGAGAAAAAATATCCTGAATATTTGCAATATAAGAGGTATAAATAATTTATGCTGTTGCATTTTTAAGAAATGAGATGTACATAATGTATATAGATTTTCATCATTATATTAAATGTTTCTACCACATTGTTAGTAGTGATTTTTTTGCAAATATTGTTTCGTTTTTGGCTTTTTTGATTGCCATTATAATTGGAAGTAGAAAAGTTTCAGAAATTTTATTCGAGTTCAACATAAGAAAATGCAATGCCGTTTTTAGTTATCATGCAAATCTTAAAATATATATTCGTCGATTGACAAGAATTATTTCAGATGATCAAGGCGAGCCGACACATACATTGTATCTTTTGAGTCCCAATAGTGAACTTAGAGACTGTGGTTGTGGATATGAGCCACATGCAAAGAGTTTGAGTATTCTTTCAGAAAAATTTCTTGATTATTTATCTGCAAAATCTGAACAAATTCCAGTAGCAAATAGTAAATATGAAGATGATGAATGGACAATATCAATGGAAAAATTAGTTAATTTTTTATTGGACTTCTGTCTTTATGGTTCTGAAAGTTATTTACCAAACTTAAACACAAAAGACAAGATTGAGAAATACCATAATGACCTTACAATACTTTTAAATCGTATTACAGAACTACTAAATGGAATGCGAAGTGAATTTTGGAAGAAATGTAACATTAAAAAATAGAAGAAATGAAAATCTAAATGAGAATCTATTTTTTACAAAGAACAGATTCGGATTTATAACAAAGCATTTCTCTTTATTTTTATTTATGAAATAGTTTTTCTAAACTAAACAATATAATAAAGGAAAAGCGTGTAATTTTTCTAATAGTTTATCATTTTGAATGAGTATTTTGATTTTAGTTTCATTTTTAAGGCTTTGAGCTTCCAATGGAATTTATAAAAGCTTATGGCTATCACAAAGAAAAGAATGTTATTAAACTTTATATCAAGTAAAAAGAATTTTTGGGATAAGTTATCTAAAATAGACAGAATTAGGGTCTAACTTCAGCTATTTTCTGAAAATTTTCAATCCGTATTGCAGTTTCACAGTCAAAATGCACGCAATTTGAGTGCAAAAGTGCGAAAAAGTGCTTTTTCTTGATTTTTTTGAAAAATACCATTAAAACGACAAAATGTTACTATATTATGGTCAATATGACTGTTTGTGGAGACAAAATGACTTGTATTGGAATGCCTAATGGTACCTTCATTGGGCAAATTTATCGCAGGAAGCTCGCAGGTGAAGGGTGTATATCCAAACAAAGTACGAAACAAAATAACGACGGAACTAGAGTGAGAAAAAATTTATCTTTGATAATATGGATAATAGTATTGTGTGTTGCTGCTGAGCTTGCAGTACAAGATGTGTCGACGAATATCGTTTGTGTGATTAACAATGCAAATTCAAAATTATTTGATATTTTTAAACAAACTTTATCAGAAGAGTCGTATTAATGCTTGATGAACTCAGCATAACTCAACGAGATGAGATTAATCGTCTGTCATTGCAATTAAGAGCTGCATATTATAATACTCACATGAATAATACTGATGCTTATTCTGAGCCATATGGTGGGAAGATGACAGAATCTATCGGTGCTTGGCCTGAATTTATTTTCAAGGGGACATTTTGTAAACGTTCGTGGCGGGGTCTTTGTTCGCCATGCTTTTATTCGCGTTTTCCATTATCAAAAATAAACCGTTCAGACTATCTCAATATGGTGAAAAAACAAGCGTTATATGTAATTGATAATTTTGAGAAATTGGTTATAAAGCGTCAATATGAACAGGCATCCGATTTCAATCCATCAGTTTCTTTGGTACTTACACCGACAGGTTCTTTCTTTGATGAATTTGAATTTCCAATTGACATTAGACTTGAAATGGAACAGGCTCTTGTTGATATTGTTAATACTAAGCATATTGATATTAATTTACATATTGAGTCACATTGTGAGGATATTATTGTTTATGATTCTACAAATGCAAAATGTAAAAAAGAAATAGAATTAATGAAGAGACTAAAAACTAAAATTATATTCGGTTTTGAAAGTGTAAATGAATACGCTCGCAATATTTTGTATAATAAAAATTTAAGTTTAACTGATTTTGAATCAGCAGTTAACAAAGTTAAATCAATTGATTTAGACTCTGGGGCATTTGTTTTTGCGGGATTGTTCGCATATAATGATTTGCAAACACATGATGATGTTATATCTACGGTTAAATATTTAATAAATAAATCAGTATTTCCAGTGATAATGTTTCAAAATGCTCAGTCTTATACTATTACAGATGTATTGTTAAAAAATAAAAAAATTACTTTAATAGAACCATTAACTGTATCTCGGATTGTTTGTGATATTCTAAAATTGTTTGAACAAAATCCTTCATATTGGCTTATTGCTGATCCTGTTGGTGGTCCTCCAGAGCCAGATTATCATATTTTCAGAGAAGCAAAGATAACATGTAAATCTTGTTCAGATTTTATTTATGAAATGTTAAATAATCTTCGGAAGACACGAGACATAAACGCCTTTATTTGCAATTACGAAAAGATTAAACAGTGTAGCTGTTATGAAAAATATACAAAATATATTGAGTTATTATCCAATAATTTTGAATCTATTCAAGCAAATACGAATATGTTGTTACAGGAATGCAGTCAAAGTATAACATTATATTTTACTGCAATAGGAGGTAAAAATGAAGCAGTTTGAAATCGCCAAAATAAAGGCTGAATTGCTTTGCTACGGTGTTCGTTTAGACGCTATTGTGGAAGAAAAAGGTAAAATCAAGAATTCTTATCTTCTTGATGGCGGTTTTGTTCATGCGGCTCATTTCCTAATTGATAATATAATAGTCAATACTTGCGTAAATGAAGAGTTCTGTAAGGTTTCTCCATATGAAATTGTATGGGATAATGGTCGAACGATATTAAAAAAGGAGGATATTTTTGTGTGTGACATAGAAATCTTGTCACTGCCTGATTGGTGCTTAAATAAAATCGATGACTATATTATAGGAGATTATCTAAGGCCACATTCGCCAAATTGTATTTCTTGCTGTCCAAAATTGAAATGCACTTATTATACTGATAATCAGCAATGCAAGTTTTGTAGTTTAGCTTTTTGTGCAAATAATAACAATTTAGATACCATATTACCTGTTTCTACTGTTGCTGAAATGGTAAAAACGGCACTTAGATACAACCATAATTATGAAATTGCACTGAGTGGAGGAACTTGCAGTTCTGAGGATAAGTCTGCTATTTATTTTTCTGATATTTGTAACTTAATTACAAATAACGGAAAAGATAAGCATAATATTTCAATTGAATTAGCACCACCAGATAAAGATCTATATATAGAATTATTATTAAAAGCTGGAGCTTCTTCTTTAATAATGAACATTGAAGTCGTAGACGAAAAATTGAGGAAAAAGATTTGCCCAGGAAAATCTAATATTTCATTGAATCGATATTTTGAAGCTTTTGAAAAGGCGGTTTCTGTATTTGGACGTGGAAATGTTTCGAGTGTATTAATAGCTGGAATTCAGCCAGCAGACGACATTATCAATATTTGTAAAAAACTAATACCCATGGGAGTAATTCCTACTATCATTCCGTTCAAGCCACTTGACAGTAGCCAGATGAGTGAGCATCGGCCAAGTGATCCTGAAGAGGTTTTAAGTATTGCTAAAAATGTTAATGATATTTTATTTGTGGAAGATCTATCTGTCAGCAAACAGAGCGGATGTACAAAATGTGGAGGTTGTTCGCTTGAGTCTGTATTTCAACTTGTTCATATAAATATTCGTAAGGAGGTAAAATCATGATTACAATCATTCACGGAGGTCATCGTGAAGGACTTTGTTTCAGTGCAGCAAAAACACTTGAACAACTTTTGAAGGAACAAGGTACTGAGGTAAAGCTGTATGATTTACGCAACGGTAACTTTGGTTATTGTTGTGGGGAACAGCCATGTCAAGATTCTAGAACTTGTATCTATGAAGATTATATAACGAATGAAGTAATTCCAACCATAGCACAGAGCGATGGTTTGATTTTCTTTACTCCAACATATTTCAATATGCCACCAGCAATTCTGAAGAATTTTATTGATCGCTGCAATCTCCTTTTGACAATTAAAGATCGCAGATATCCAAAATTTGGTGCATGGGTATCTGGGCAAACAGAAATAGCTAGCATTGAAAGTTGCTATCAAGGAATAGCTACGTTTTGTGAAATTTGTGAACTTATGCCTTTTAAATCTGGAATGATGCTCCGTATAGAGATTGAAACAACTACAAAAAATATAAATCAAGATGATGTTACTAAACTTAAAGAATTAGCAAAGGAAATATTAGAATGAACGATTTGAGTGATTTTATCGAAAAAGCAAAAATAGAAATACAAAAATTTGACAATCACAATATAGATTCTGTATATTCTGTTGCTCGCTCGCTTTGGTGTTGTTACTCAAAGGTAGATTCTAGTACGAACCTTTCCCTTTCAGAATCTCTTGACCTTATTCTTTACTGTCTAGATACTCCAGTCAATTCTAGTGGATCAAGCTTAGTTAGAAAAATTGATATATCTTTGGCGCAACTCCCTATTCATCTTGCTTCTGTGGTAAAAAATGCAAACGACGAGAGATTTCAAGATATTGTTGAATATGTTAATGCGTGTAGAAGCAAACTTAGTAGTCCCGAAGTGATTACCATCGTTAAGAAACTCTTTTTGATGTTAATCTTTCAGGTATTACGTAACATTCCAGGAAGTGATATACGTTCCCTAATTAATAAATGTATAGTGCTTGACCACCTTGAATATGATATTACCAGAGGTTCAAAAATTGATATAACGTTAAGAAGGCTTAATGAGAAAATCACTTTGCAACTTAAACGAGGTAAGCAAATGTCGGATATTAAATATATATCAGATATTTTATTGTTAGCAGGCAAATTAAATTATCGGTTGAATAATTATACCGAAGCGATTCGTTTTTTATCTGTTTATGCCGAACAATTAGAAAAACAAAATAAAGAAAATGTAATTGATGATTTTATAAATAAATTAGCAAAGATTTATATTTTTATTGGGTATTGTTGTGAGAAAAATGTTGCAAAAGATCAATCTCAATCTTTAAAGTCATTAAATGCTGCAATTGATATTTTCGAGGATATTCTGAATAGTCGCAAAAATATACAGTTTAATGATTGTGCGGTCGATATACAAATCGAAATATTTCATGGACTGGCGCATTTTTATAATGAACGTGCAGTTTTTCATGCTCCCTCAATAACAATAGAGCAGCGATACAAAGATATTATACATGCTCAAAAAAATATTTCTATTGCTAAGGAAAGAGATAATAATGATGCTTTTCATTCATGTCATGGATTAATATGTTATGAAAATAGAGATTATGAACGTGCGGCAACTATTTATGCTGGAGCAAAAAAACTCCCAACTATAACAAATAATAAGGAGTTACTTTCTGAGATTGAATTCTACCAAGCACAAACCATGTTTGCGCTTGGTAATAGTGTAGCAGCTAAAGAACTACTTGACAAAGTAGAAAGTTATTTTGATTCAATAAATAATTACGATGCTATCGTTCATGTTCGTATTCTTCGTGCCAAATCACAGTTAGCAGAACTTGGACTTTTTGTAGATTCCCCAAAGAATTCAAATTTCTTTCATGAGCTTCTAGATTCTTTGTTAGAAAAGGGGTTGTCAATGTACACTCCTGTTTCTGTTGAAAAAGAGTGGCGAAAGATTGTATTGGCATTAAATATTTTTTATTATATTTGTAAAATAAGAGAGTATAGCATTTCTTTCGAGGCTGGCGTTGAAGAGATTCTTTATAATTTGAGGAAATATTCTTCGGCAAATAAATCTCTTGAAGAACGGCAAAGAATAAAAATTCATAAAGATTGCGTTAAAAATTTTCGAGATGAACAATGTGAAGACGATACAATTTTTCTTTTAGATGTAAATAATGTACAACTTGTATGTTTTGGAAAAGATTTTTCAAAAGACATTTACAAGGCGGAAAATAATTTTGGAGTCGGGTATAAAAAGAAAGTCAAAACTGAATTTGAATCAAACATATTAGAGCAGATAAAAAGCAATCAACGCCCTGATCTTATATTGTTAAATCCATCAGTTAGGTTAATAACTGATACTAATAGAAAACAATTTCTTCGAGATATTATTAATACTGGCGTATGCATTGTGGCTTTAGGAGAATATGGTGAGTCTATTGCAAGAGATTGTGCTATGGGACCGGCAATTAATAGAATTTATCAAGCCAATAATGAAAGTGAATTGATTCAGATGGGCTACTTATTTAGAGTTTATGAAATGCTACGTTGTGATCTTACGATACCAACTCCTTTGCTTGGTCTTGCACCATTGAACTACAGTAAATCTTTTAGTTTTCAAACTTGCCAGAAAATAGAAGATTTATTTATTCCGAATCAGGATAATTTAGAAAAAGATATAAGTCAGTTTGCTCAGATAATTAAAGCTCTTGAGTCTATTCAAATAGGAATTTATAATAATATTCGGAAACCAATCGAATTTAATGACAGATTTAATCAAGTCATTTCTTGCGCAATACCAGATATCACATTCTTTGCTTTCTTTCCACTACCGCAAGATGAAAATGATTTAAACTTCAGCGTGCCATATGCTATTTTTAATAAAGACTTCTTTACTTCATATAAATATGCACTTTCAACTATTGAGCCAAAAAAAATTGTATCTCACAAGCCATTCACTCCATACTATGCTAATTATAGGAAGTTAGATGAAGAAATAAGAAGAAGAGCAAATAGTTTTTGCAAGAGAAAATTTTGTGGTAAAATGACCTGTTATGGCGGTCTTGTACTTCTTTCAGAGCAAGGAGAGAGTATAAAAGATACGATTCATGATTTGCTGAACGAGATATTCCCAACGACTCGTTCGTTTCCAAATTATTATTGCCTTTGTTGCACAGTTAATGATAATGATATGTCTGGTATTTATGTTGTAATGATTAAAAATGACTTGAAACGCTCTGAATTAGAGCAAAAGGCGATGTCGATTTGCAAAACTATTCATGGAGTTATGGCTGTGCAAAAACAGATAAATTCAAAAGATGCTTGCGATAGAAATATTTTAAAGCAACATACGTCACACGAAGCAATCACCAGAACCATGGAATACGAAGCTGCCAGAATAGCTGAAACACAAGGGATAGGTAATAGTATTACAACAACAATGAATTCTAACTTTAAAATTGGAGTATCCTTTTGTGGAGAGGATCGTTCAAATACGGTTGAACCAGTCTTAAAAGAATTACTATTGCATAATTATATTAAAAATGATATTTTTTATGATGAATGGCATTCGCATCTGATCAGTACCCCAGGCCAAGCAGATGTAGAAGCAAAAATGATCTACGAAAATAAATGTGATTTTATAGTTGTATTTCTTTCAAAGAACTATAGTGAGAAGCCATGGACTGGAGGTATTGAGTGGGAGGCAATCCGTAGAATAATTAATACGAAAGCAAATGCCCATAAAATTTGTTTACTTAATATTGATGGCGTTGACATTAATAAAATTGATGGATTAAGCTCGTTAACAAGCGTGGCGAAACAAATTAAGGAAGTTTCTGCTTCGGATATTGTTAATTTTGTGTTACGTTGCGTAAACAAACGGAATAAATAAAAAGTATGAATAAGTTAGCATTGGCTTTTTCTGCCTAAAAAATATCATTTTGAATGAGTGTTGATTTCAGCATCATTGTTTTCAACGGAATCCTAGAGGCTTGTGGCTATTACAGAGAAAAATGATACTATTAAGCCTTAGACCAAATAAGAAGAATTATGGCTTAACTCCAGCCATTTCCTGAAAATTCTCACTCTGACTTATCATTTCACTGCCAAAATATATGCAACTTGGACCGCAAAAACGCAAAAAACGTACTTTTTTAACGTTTTCTGAGAAATCGCCATTAAAACGACGAAATGTTACTATATTATATACTATATGACCACTTATAGAGACAAAATGACTGCTATTGGAGCGCCTAAAGGTAGCTCCATTGGACAAATAGTCGTTAAAATTATTATTGAAACTCTTAATAATTGCAGAGAGCTTGTGGTGGAGGGTTATGATGTTTGAATTGAGAAACTTGTACAAACTTTTTGGCGATGTTCGTGTACTAGACAGGGTTAATATTCGTTTGGAGCGAGATTTGGTATATGCACTCAAGAGTAGCAATGGTTTGAATAAATACAAAAGGAGGCATTCAATTGGGGCATTGTAGGAAAAAAATGATTTCATTTTTTGTTACAACAGACTGTAACTTGGCATGTGATTATTGTTATGTGAATACCTATAGTTGTGATATTGTCGGCAAGACACTTAAAAAAAATCAAACTATAGATTTAAATTTTGCAATTGCTGGACTAAAATTTTTCTTAGATCAAGGAATACCTCCTCATTTAAGATTTTTTGGTCCAGGAGAACCGACTATGCGTATTAACGTTATTAAAAATATTGTAGATTATGCGCGAAAAATGGTTGGTAATAATATCTCTCTTGAAATTCAAACTAACGGAGTATTCTCGTCTACGGTTGCTCACTATCTTTCAGAAAATTTTGATATTATTTGGGTTTCATCTGACGGACTTCCTCAACATCACGATATTCATCGCAAGAATAAGGCTGGGAATGGTTCTTCTGGACTCATTGAAAAAAATGTCAAATTTCTTATTGAACAAGGAAAAGGAATGACTGGCATAAGAGCAACCATTACAAGAGACAATAACCATCTTCAAAATGATATTCTTCGTTATTTTGCTTCTTTGGGAGTTCGTTACGTTTGGACCGATCCAATTTTCCCACCGTTGGGAGAAACCGTGGATGACATTAAAGGTGTTGATCCGCTGGACTTTGCACGAGCTATGTTATCGGCACAGAATATTGCTAATGAATATGGAATTGTTTGCGGAAGTTTATTAACTGCCAATTTCGATGAAGATGTAGAGATAAACTGTCGTGCATGTTTGCCAATGCCTCATTTAACGACTGATGGTTTTATTTCTGCTTGTGATTTGGCTCTCTTTGGTGAAATATATGACAGTAACAGAATGTCTCCTTTTATCTATGGTCGATATAATCAAGAAGAACATCGTATTGAGCTTGATTTTTCAAAAATAAAGCAATTGCAGTCTCGATATGTAAAAAATATGCCGGGATGTCAAGATTGTATAGCACGTAATAATTGCGCTGGATGGTGTCTTGGGGAAGTGTTGAACGAGACAGGTAATTTGTTTGGTCAGAAACATGGTTTATGTGAGGGCATTAGGTATCTTTATGAACGCCGTAATGAACTTAACTTAAACTATAAATATTTACACCCATAAATACAAAGGAGGAATGTTAAAATGGATGTTATCATTGTTACAGGAGCAGCAGTCTCTGGTTATGGTCAGGAGATTACAAAGTTGATGCTTGATAATGGCTATCGAGTCATTGGAACGCATTTAAACGTTGATGAAGTAGATGCAAAGAAATTTGCCAATGAACTTGGCAATGAAAATCTTTCACTATTTCCGTTGGATCTTTGGTCAAGAAATTCTCTTGATGAATTTCTGAGAAATGTAGGAACAACTCCTATTAAAGGGCTTGTGTTGTCTCAATATTTCTGGAATATGGAAAATCAAGACAATTTTGATTTTGATGCTTGGGATAAGAGTATAGCTTCAAATCTCACTGCACCGAATTATCTAATTCGAAAGTTAAGCCCAAATCTTGAAATAGGAAAAGGTAATTCAGTGGTTATTACTTCAACTGAAGCTCTCACGGGAAACTATGGAAGTACAGCATATGCTGCTGCACGTGCAGGTGAACATAATCTTGTGAAGTCGTTGGCAAATCTTTTAGGCCCACGAAAAATACGAATAAATGCAGTAGCTCCTGGATGGATTGGTAATGTTATGGAAGACGGTGTTTTTGATCCTTCTTCTAAAATGACTCCTTTAGGACGTCTTGGCAATGGAAGAGAAGTTGCTTATGTCGTAGAATTTCTACTCTCAGAGAAGGCATCATATGTAACGGGTAGTACATATGTAGTTGACGGCGGATATTCAAATGCTGATCCTATGGCAAAACTTGAGTTTGAAGAATCTTGCAAGAGCTAGAGGTGATACATGGCAAAATCGCAAAAAAGCACTAATATCGGTGGGTGGAAAAAAGAGCCAGATAACAAGACTGATTGGCTAAGGGCAATGCTGACATTTCCTTTGCTTGAAGCGATTATTGCTTTAGTGTTGGGTCTTATATTTTTTCAATTCAAACTTAAGACTCTTGCAGAATTAACTTGGGTTTTAGGCCCGTTATTATCTGTTTCAAGACGTGCTTTTGAAAAGCATGTAGAAAATGAATTTAACCCACTTAAAAAACTCACTCGACATGTTGATCTTATTCAGAGTGATACTAGTGATTCATTTAAGCGGATAATTCAATTTTATGCACAAATAACAGAGCCTGATTTTCGGGAAATAAAAGAAAATATCCTTCGTAATACTGAAACTCAACTATCAAATCTCGCTCATAATAAGCGGTCTGAGGAATTAGACACGGGAGAATACTTTAATTGGCTTTTCAAGTTTCTTGCCAACACAAGACCTGGATCAAGAATATGGGCAATATCTATGAACTTAAGTATTGAATGGAACCAATCTCAAGAAGAAGATACATTTTTACAGCTAAACCTTAATGCTGCGGCTCGAACGGTTATTGTTGAACGTATTTTTGTTATTCCCGAAGATGCGCTAGAAAATATTGTTTCTAACAAATATATAAAAGCTCAGCTTAATGTGAATGAGCATTTGATACCATTGTTTGTTACTAAAGAGCATCTTGAGGAGGTAGATAAAAAATTGCTTAAATCTTTGGGAGAAGGAATTATCGCAGTAGACAATCAAGTAGTTCTTATGGATATTGCTTCTGGTGATGGGTTTAGAGGTATTGTCACTATGAATCCAACAGAAATTCATAACTGGCACAGGCGTTTTAAACAGCTCCGTGTTTATGCTTCTGATATAGACACTCTTCGTTCAAGCCTTTCGTCAACTTCGTCAAACTTACTACACTGAGGAAATGAGTTTTATATGCCCAAATATCCGACTCGACCGCAGGATTGGAAAGAATTCCAGATAGAAAGTAGCTCTGATGAGTTACTTATTGGTAACTGGCAAGTGATGCAAGAATGGGAAAGACCATTGATGCGAGCTCTAGCTACAAACGTAGCTGGGGCAGGTAAAGCTATTCTTGAGGTAGGATTTGGCATGGGTATTTGTGCAGAAGAAATCTGGAGAATAGGTTGTTCACATTATACGGTTATTGAAGCACACCCTGTAATTGCTGAGCAGGCACGTAATTGGCTGTCTTCGACTAATCGTAGTGGAGTCGTTATTGAAGGGTTTTGGGAAGAAGTTATTGAATGTCTTCCTCACTTCAGTTTTGATGGAATTGTTTTTGATACATACCCATTGAATGAATCTGAACGTGGTTGCAATCATTTTTCATTTATACCAAAGGCAAAGTATTTTTTAACACAAAATGGTTCTTTAACATATTATTCGGATGAAACAAAAAAATTTAGAACAGAGCATCTTCAACTTCTCTTAGCAAATTATGAATATGTAAGGCTGAATTGCGTATCTGGATTAGCTCCACCAGAAACTTGTGAATATTGGAACAATGATCATATGATCATACCCACAGTATCAAAACCAATGTTTAATGATGAAAAAGGATAAATATGCGGCAAATAATTTATGGTTCAGCGTTGATTTTTATGATGTTCAGGTATAAGTTCCCACTTCCAGCCCACAGGAGTCCCACATGAAACACCTCTCCCTTCTTGCCCTCATACTCCCCACGTTGCTTCTCGCCCAAACCCCGTGGAACGGTACAGCTAATACCGCATGGTACAACGCATCGGACACCGTTTACACAATCACCACCGCAGAGCAGCTAGCTGGATTAGCTACACTCGTGAATAAAGGCAACGCTTTTACCGGTAAAACCATAATGCTTGGCAAAGACATTGCTTTGAACGACACCTCTGCGCAAGACGGGTGGCGAAAATGGGATGAAAGTAACGCACCAGCCAACAAGTGGACTCCCATAGGAAATTCCGGTAATGCGTTCAAAGGCAATTTCAATGGCAACGGCAAGGTTGTGACCGGTCTCTACATTAACAGTGAAGCTGACAATCAGGGGTTATTTGGCATTGCGTTTGTGGGAAATATAAGCAATCTTGGATTGGCTGGTTTTTATGTGAAAGGCAAAATTAACGTTGGTGGAATAATCGGTTCTTCACGTTGCACGGCGAATGACAATACCGAAGAGCATTACTGTTCTGATGGAATTATGAAAAAATATGGTACTTTGGCTGATAGTCGTGATGGCAAGACATACAAAACTGTTGTTATAGGAAACCAAAAGTGGATGGCAAAGAATTTGGATTACGATTTCAGTGGCAGCGTTTGCTATGACAATTCTGATGCCAACTGCAACGTCTATGGCAGATTATATAAATGGGCAACTGCTGCAAATGACGCTTGCCCGGAAGGCTGGCATCTGCCAAGCGATGCGGAATGAACGGCATTGACGGATTATGTTGGTGGAAGTTCAACAGCAGGAACAAAATTGAAGGCGGTGAGCGGATGGAATGCACATACGACATACGGCAACGGCACGGATGACTACGGTTTTTCGGCCCTCCCAGGCGGCAACGGCAATTCGAATGGCAGCTTCAGCGATGTCGGTAACGACGGCGATTGGTGGAGTAGCAGCGAGCTTTCTCTCGGTTTCGCTTGGCTCCGGGATATGCTCTACAGCAATGGCGATGTGCGTAAGTTCACCTACAGTGAGTCGTATTTGTTTTCCGTTAGGTGTTTGGACACTTCAGATGTATCTGTAGTCACCAATAGTAGCGCAATAACAAACTCCTACGCCATCGGCAATATATTCGGCGATGATTACGTGGGTGGCATAATTGGCAACGGCGGTACAATAGAGAACTCCTATTTCGTAGGAAACGCAACAGGAGCAGGCAGCAACATTGGCGGCATAAGCGGCGCAAACACCACAGCAACAAACTCCTACTGCAACTCCGATTCCGTAACCACATCCAACTCAATCGGCACTCACAAAAGCACCGCAGAAATGAAAACCCAAAGCATCTACTCCAAATGGGATTTCCAAGACACTTGGATTATGCTTAGCAATGCAAATGAAGGTTATCCGATTTTTTTTAACGAAAAAAATTTCGCACACGGTAAAACAACTATTTCAATAATAGAACCTCAACAGTACACATACACCACCCAGCCAATAGAACCCAGCGTAACCATAACCAACTTTAAAAATGACACCCTGAAAAGAGGCACCGACTACACCGTAAAATACGACAGCAACACCAACGTCGGCATAGCCACAATCACCGTCACTGGAAAAGACGACTACATCGGCTCGCTCTCCATCAACTTCGAAATAGACCAAGCAGAAGGAGAATGCTCGGTAATAATGGGCGGCTTCAAGGCAAGCGGAACAACTTCAAACCCAGAACCTCACACATCAACTAATACTTATGTTGGTGTGATTTATATGTATAACAACGCAGAAGGCACCAGCTATTACTCAGGCCAAAACCAGCCGTCAAACCCTGGCAACTACGAAGTTACCGCAACATTCCAAGAAACGCGAAACTACAAACAATGCGTAACAGAGCCATATCCGTTCAGCATATACTCAAACGACATTAATTTGATAGATGTTCAGTGGTCCCCAAGCTGCGACACAACGTTCACCTATAACGGAACTCAGCAAAGCCCGCAACCATCCTCAAATGTCTATGAGGTTATGCTGACTGGCGGAGCCGGAACAAAGGCAGGCACTTACACAGCAACCGCCAATTTTGCCACATCGCAAAGCAATGCGGCGATAAGAAATCCAGCTTGTTTCTACACAATCGCCAAAAAAACATTGCAAGTCGAATGGACTGCCGACTCAGTGTTCACCTACAACAAAATGGACCAGTCTCCGAGAGCAAGCCTTGTAATGCCCGAACCCGGCGTTGAATTCGAGTACACAAACAGAAAATCATCCGTAGGCAAATACGAAGGCGGAGACGGAGTGCGTGTGGACATAATGG
>WQTK01000328.1 GCA_009786285.1 Candidatus Fibrimonadales bacterium
TCTCGGCTGACTTTCAATTGACTTGAGTCAAAAATCAGCCGAATTGTATTCGGTCTCTAACCTATGGACTTTCAGTCCATAAGTCGTTAAGTTCGACTTGCTATTACAGATATAACCGCATCTTCAAAATCTGCCATATTTAAGGTTTTAGCCGTAAAAATATCTTGGGGAGTTGTGCTTGTGAGCAATAGTATTTTTAGAATGTTGAAAATAGATGCCAAAGATTTTTCCTTGTCTTTTAATTCCTTATTCACTATATAATAAATGTCGGTAATTGCACTTGAGCTTATTATTCCGCTAACAGATTTTTCTGCCACCTTTTCCAAAGCTCCAAAAGAATTCTCAAAAAAAGGCTCTCTTTTTAGCAGAATATCCACTATAACATTAGTATCAAAATAAACTATCATTGCCTTGCCAATCGCTCTTCCTTTGCAAGTTTTTCTGCTAAATTCGGATTTTCAGAATGTACAATTCCAACCAAACTTTTGAGAGCGGTCATTTTTTCTTTTACAGTAAATTTTTCAGGGGTAATGCTTTGGTATGCAGCGTGCATTTCAGTTTCTGCTTCTTCTGGATTTATCCTAATCAAATTCATCTTAGCGAAGTTTTTCAAAACATCTACAATGCCCTTTTGCAATACGCTGATATTCAGCACCTGTGGCTGGGCAACATATTCTACAAATGGCTCTCTTGCTTCCATAAGTGTTAATATAGAAATTATTTTACCACGAAGTCCGGGCTAGAAGGGGTAGCGAGCAACGCAGTGCGAACTAGGGGAAGGCATTTCCCCTTTTATATAAATCGAGCCGTTGCTGAGGGCTGTTGGTTGCTTTGGAGGGTGAAAGTGTGCATAAGGGAGGAATGTAGAAAAATGGTTACCAAATTAAATTCAAACCATCTTCTTTGTATTGCGCAATGGAGCCATCTTTGCACATAAACATAAAATCGTTTGTTATAGCTTGCCAAATTAACATTCTATCAAAAGGATCTTTATGCTCTTTTTTTCTTGGAAGCCTGTGAAATGTAATTGAGGCTTGCTCGCCAAGTTCAATTATCTTAAAACCCATTTTTCTGGACAATTCGGGAAAATCATCTATATTCAAGTTATTGAAAGAAAATTTGCCTGTGCTTGTCTTTAAGGCTATCTCCCAAAAAGAAATTGTGCTTACATAAATTTCGTTGTTCTCATCTACTATAATGTTTTTTGCCTTTTGGCTTAATTTATGAGTGTCTTGCACAGTCCAAATAAGAGTGTGCGTATCCAATAGATATTTCATAGACCTAAAAATTCTTCCTCTGTTATCCTTCCGTTGCCTTGCTCGCTAAAAGAAGCTTTGCCTTCCAGAATGCCGATTTTTCGGCTTTTCGTTTTCTCTTCAAACGGAACAAGCATAGCAACAGGCTTTTTAGTTTTGCCATAAAGAATGCCAAATCTTTTTCCTTTTTGCAAGCTCGCTGCTATCTTGGAAAAATTCGGCATTATCTGCGTTGATAATAGTGTTTCCATAAGTGTTAATATAGAAAATATCTGTCTATCACAGGGTTGAAGATGTTTTGGTGGAAAAACGAGGCATTTACTTATCCTTTACGCATCTAACAGAACCCATATCGGAGTGGGTTATAGTTTTCCACATATCAGGATTGAAGTAATTTGTACCCCAATGAGATGCTCTGCCATTGCCAGTACCTTTTGTGGCAGTCCACCAGATACCTCCGCCACCGATAGCCCACCAGGTACCATCGATCCAATCGCTGTTGGGTTGACCACCAGGCAAAGCGGAAAAACCGATTTTATCTGTGCCCTCTTTGTAACCGTTGCCTGTGCTGTTCCAACCAGTTTTCGTTCTAAGTTTTATGCCGGCAGTCTGCGATTCTCCTGCCTCAACATAAGCAATTAACTTTTCCCACTCTGCATCGGTAGGCAAATGCCAACCGGAAGGGCAAGCCGCCATAGCTGCTTCCCAGTCGTAAAAGCGACCGTAGAAGGTACAGTAATCGTAACCGGTTTCAGCGTTATAACACACGCTATTATTTGGAACATAGTAATTCAAATTCTCTGCCATCCAGGTTTGTTCGTCTGTGGTTATATACACATATTTTTGCCCGTCTCGCTCATCGCAGAATTGCGGCTTGTTTGTTTCATAATGCAATCTCGTTGTGCCATTTGTAAAACCAGCACACAGACCGCTAGAAGAAGACAATTCTAATAACTCTTCCTTTTCGCATACATCATAGCAGGGAGGCCGTCCACAAGCTACAGGCATACATCCCGTTCTGGAACAATAGTGCGTTCTTGGATCATATTCTTTTCCATCGCATTTTTGCAATAGCCTTTCTTCTCTGTAGCATACATCGCACTCTGGACAATCTGGATGTGGAGCACATTCATCAACAAAGCAAAACGCATAATCTCCAGAATGGTATTCCATTCCTCCGCATGTCAGCCAAGACCCGATGCTCACGGAGCTTGAAGAAGCCTCGTTCCCTGCCGAACTGGAAAAACTGCTACTTTGTCCTCCAACAGAACTTGAACTACTTGCCTCGCCACCTGCCGAACTGGAAGACAGCGTGTCATCGTCTTTGTCGCTAGCACAGGAAAAGAATGTTAATGATGTAGCTATTATGATAGCCATGACAGGAATGGATATTGTCCTATTCATATTGTTTTTCCTAGTAAGCAACCGGGGGAACGCAATTCGTCTGATAAAAGTCTAAAATTATTTCAACTGGGTTGTTTCCTTGGCAATCTGTATATACTCCGCTATATCCGCAATTTTTTATTTGATTCATGCAAATTACATTTTGGCCGTTATAGCAAACTTCCGTATTCGGATTATATTCCTTTCCACCGCACCTTTCTAATATTTTTCCTTCTGGGTAGCATACAGCTGGGCAAGGCCGGTCTGGATTTTCTCTGCAGCTTGGAAGCCGACCGCATGTATTAACATAGCAGAAATGCGTTCCGGGAAAATATTCTTTTCCATCGCACTTGGGAAGTCCGCTTGAGAGCTCTAATAACTCTTCCTTTTCGCATCTATCATAGCAGGGAGGCCGTGAACAAATTATATGCATACATCCCGTTCTGGAACAATAGTGCGTTCTTGGATCATATTCTTTTCCTTCGCATTTTTGCAATAGCTGTTCTTCTCTGACACATACAGTTGGGCAATCCAAGTTTGGTTTTTCTCTGCAGCTTGAAGGCATACCGCATTCATCAACATAGCAGAACGCATTATCTGCGGGAAGGTATTTCATTTCTCCGCATGTCAGCCAAGACCCGATGTTCACGGAGCTTGAACTAATACCAACGCTGGAGCTTGACGGCTCAACGCAAGGAACGATGTAATCAGTATTCGGGTCGCAAGCCTCAACGCTTGAACTTGAACCTAAATCTGACTCATCTTTTGGACCGGTTATTTTTTCCGATTCCAAACACGAAACCATAAAAATTGTGGCAAGCAAAAAGAATGCTACCAATGTACCTGAATTGTTCATAAAAACTCCGTGGTTAAATTCATTATGCTAAATATAATAAGTTTTTTTGCAAAAAAGGCATTTTTGAGTAAAAAAAAAATTTTATGTCGTTTTTTTGTGATATTCAAGGCGTTTTTCTGCAAGAAATATCGGCATTATCGGCAATTTATCGGCAATGTTAAAAAATATATTTAGACAACTTATTGTCGTTCTGTTTTTTAAGATATTTTTTTTCTACCAAATCTCTCAAATCATTTCTTGCAGTTCTCTCAGCGACATTGTACAACTTCATATATTCAGAAGTTGTGACCTCTCCCTTTGATTGAAAATTAACCAAAGCTTCAACCTGCCTTTCATTTAAACCTTTGCCGCTTAAATCTTCCTTATGGTATATATTTTTCTTGAAGGTGACCAAAAAATCGGAATTCTCAATTTTGAAATCAGGCGCAGGCAACCCCGCTTGCACGCATAACTCTATAATCTTTGAAATGCCTCTACCCCATGACTCCGCATAGCCGCTGCGAAAGAACATATTTGCAATATCAGGATTGTATGGGCGTGAAGAATGTTCCTGCAAAAGATTTTGAATGGTCCAGTTTTCAGGAAGCCGTCCCTCATTCCATATTTTTATTTTATCAGGATAAACACGAATTTGAATAGGCGTGCAGCCGGCATAGTCTTTATGAGTAACAGCATTTAAAAGCGCTTCCCTGAGCGCAGCTTCGGGCCATTCGCACGGCGTGTATTTGGTCAAAAGCAACTCCATTGTTCGCTCCACCTGCTCAAACAGATTGCCTCGAATTTCATCTTGAAACTGCAAATCACCCTTTGAATGAAAAAAGCCAACCTTTATATATGTGCCCGTAATAAAATTTTCCGGCTCGTTATGAAAAAACAGCAACGCCGCCTGTTTCAGATTTCCATTGTCTATCAAATTCAGATTTTTCAACAACTGTTCCGGAGAATCATATAAACATTTCTCATCAAGGCGTTTGCAGCACAAGCCTTTTTTCTTAAAAAACTCAAAAGTTTCCTGCTGCAATTCTAACACAGAAACTTTGGGGGTTAATATTTCATCACTTTTTTTGCCATTCGATAACATAAGGTAGCAAATGTAGTATTTTTTCCTCAAAAAATCAAGAAAAAACAATAAAAAAGGAAAAATATGCAAAAATATGTGATATTTAAGGCGTTTTTTTGCATAAAATATCGGCATTATCGGCAATTTATCGGCAATGCTAAATATTGAGCAACGCTAGCTTGCACAAATTTCCAAACAGGCACTCCGTTCAAGCTTGGGAATACTTCCCCTTTTTATCTGTTTCTATTCTACAAAATCAGCCATATTTTTTATTTAACAAATCAACTCAAAATGCCTCGCAGCCCCATAAATTCCAAGCGCAACCGCCATTCCCCAAGCAAAATTTTCCGAATTTGGGCATATTATTTGCATACTAAACAACAAGCAACTCAGAAGAAGGATTTTCTTATGCAAATAGCACACGCACACCACACTCACGGTTCTTTTGCTTCACTTCATAGCAAAAGTGCGGCAAATGAACACGCCGCTTTCGGCACAATGCTAAACCAAATGCAAGCGGCTTCGCACACATCGGAAGCCGCATCGCAGGAAACCGAGCAGCCAAAACCCGGCAATAATTCGCAGGCAGTTGCGAATTGGGTTAGCGAGAATACGGATAATATTTACGATAGAGATGGGCTCCTAAGTCAAGGGTTTTCTTTTTGTGATTACGATCCAAGAAGAACAGGAGAAACTCCTGCAGTTGGTGGAGAAACCGGTTGTATATGGATGAGTAAAGGAACGCAGAAAGATACAGGAGAGAGCTATGTTATGAGAGCATACACTGATGGAAGTATATGGACTACATATTCAGACGGAAGGAAGGTAAAAGAAGAATACAATAGAGATGATAAGCGATTCATTGGGCTTCCATTCACATTGAACGGAGAATTCGGTCTTATAGCGGAATCACGAGGAACACGAGTAGATACAGGAGAGAGCTACGTTACAAAAGAATACATGGACGGAAGTGTATGGACTACATACGCAGACGGAAGGAAGGTGAAAGAAAAATACTATGTTCACGGTGAATTTATACGGTTCACTCCGGGATTAAGCGATGGGTGCATGTGGGCTCCATACAAAATAAACGGAAAGAGTTTAAAAGAAATGGAGGAAGATTTGCACAAAAGAACATAAGGGAAATGATGCTAGCGGTCTTGGCAAAAAGCGGCATTACATTGGCAGATTATGAAAAATAAATGCAAGCGGCGGCCCCGTATCGCTTAATGACTTGTATTTATTGCCTGATGGCAAGATTGCGGGACTTCCGCCGGAGTTGGACAATCTGATAAATTCAATGGAGCCTTCTTATTTCGGCCAAACACGGCAAGAAATTGAAGAAAGGGCAAGAGAAACTTATGACATTCTTAAAGGATTCAGCCATCGGTCTCACAAATTTACAACGGATGAGGAGCAAAGAGCTTTTGATGCAGGAGACAAGGAAGGATTCGTGAAAGCTCATGTTGAAAGTGCCATGCAAGATTCGAGAGGTTTTAATCTCAAAGTTGCGCTAACCGAAATTCTAAAAACGGGCGTGAATAATATTTCAGACGCAACTGCAAATATGGTTTTAGGAAGCGGAGGACTTGTGTTTGGGTAAAACGGCAACAAACAGGCAGATCGAGAATGGTATACTGTTAATGCCGTTACTCAATGTTGGTCACGATTAGCTTTGGAACAAAATATAGAAAATCAGTTACGCAAAAGGCACTCCGTTCCACCCCGGGAATTCTTGGAAAAGAAAATTTCTAAAAATATCCTTCGTTTTCTTGCAGTCACTCTAGCCCTAGGGCTGTTTGTTCCTCAAGCCACTTTTCAAAATCCATTGCGTTACAGGATAATCTATAAGCTTGCACTATATTTTTAAGAATCTTTTTAGTATTTTGATGTTCTGCCCCAAGTTTATTTGAAAATATACGGTAAGATCTTATATGCCATTCAAGAGCTTTGGTATAATTGTTCTGGTCGTAAAAAACTACCGCTATGTTATTATAGGTAGTTGCAGTATTCGGATGTTCTTTGCCTAAGACTTTTTCATAAATTGTAAGAGCATAACCATAATATTCCAAGGCCTTTGCATAGTTACCTTGTGTACGAAAAATTTCTGCCATATTGTTGTAGATACCAGCAGTATTTTTATGTTCCTTGCCTAAAACTTTTTCTAAAATCGCCAAAGCATAGTCATAATATTCTAACGCCTTGTTATAATCACCCTGATATTGAAGAATCATCGCTATATTGTTATAAGTATTTGCAGTATCCGAATGTTCTTTGCCTAAGACTTTTTCGCGAATTGCCAAAGCATAGTTGTGATACTCCAATGCTTTGCTATAATCGCTCTGTGCACGAAAAATTATTGCTATATTGTTATAAGTATTTGCAGTATTCGGATGTTCTTTGCCTAAGACTTTTTCACGAATCGCCAAAGCATGGCCATAAAACTCCAATGCCTTGACATAATCACCTTGATTTTCGAAAATTCCACCAATGTTGTTATAGGTATTCGCAGTACTCTTGTGTTCTTTGCCTAAGACTTTTTCACGAATCGCTAAAGCATAATTACAATACTCCAGTGCCTTGATATAATTTCCCTGACTTTGAAATACTCCCGCTATATTGTTATAAGTACTTACAGTATTTATATGCTCTTTACCCAACACTTTCTCACTAACTACCAAAGCATGACCGTAATACTCCAATGCCTTGACATAATTGCCCTGGTCTTGAAAAATTCCTGCCATATTGTTATAGGTACTTGCGGTATCAGGATGTTCTTTTCCTAAAAATTTCTCACGAATCGTCAAGGCATAGTAATACCATTCCAATGCGCAGTTGTAATTTCCAAGGTAATAGTTTCCAAAACCTCCCATATGGTATAAATATGCTATACGTTCTTGATCTTCATGGGTTATTAGAGTCGTTTTTGTGATATCCAAAAAAGCCTCTACATGGGGTGTAAGCCTTGAAAAACAGTTATGACTTTCAATATTTCCATACTCAAAATTATACGATTTTCTGAAAAGCGATAAGCAATACTGTGCCCATTGCAGATCATTACCTATTTTATTTCGCACGATTTCTTGCAACAATCGGTGCATAGAATAACCTTTTCCATCTTCCTGTTTCTTTAAAAGAGAGTATCGTGTTAATTGACTATAAATATCATTTCTTTTCAAGCGATCTGCCATCATTTTTTTCAAAGGTGATGGTAATATTTCTGAATTTTCGCTAAACAACACTTCATCAATATCCTCCGGTGCCATATAGGAACACAAATACAATAGCTGCAAAGAAGCCTCTTGTTCTATCTTTTTGAAAGATATTTCCAAAGTTACAGCAATTGAATCTTTATAGTTAACCACTCCGTCGACTTTTTCTAATACTCTAAACCCGCAATCTTCAAGTAGAGACAAATACTCAATATATGTAATCGCATGAATTTTAATATAGGCTGCCGCTTGTTCCAAAGCTAAAGGGAAATGTCCCAAACGGGCCGACAGCTTCGAAGCATTTAAAGAATCTTTTATTTCCGTGCGTTTTTCTAAAAAAGCAATGGCCTCTTCTTCTTCAAAAATATCAATATTAACTATTCTTCCTATATAATGCAGCCTATCTCTCGTAGTTATTAAAATGTTTTCACGGTTGTTTCTTGGCAGCCAGGTAGTATCTCCAGTTATACTGTCTGCGTTATCATAAATAAACAGCCACTTGCTGTGAGAATCCATCCAATTTAAAACGGTTTCAATAATCAATTCACTATCTTGCTGTTCGCTATTCAATAGTTTCGTTCTTACCGCAAAATCTTTATATGCCATTAATACAGTAGCCTCTGTTTCAGCCTGAACCCACCAAATACAATCATATTTGCATGCATATCTATAAGCATATTCTAATGCCACCTGAGTTTTTCCTAATCCACCCATTCCTGTAATAACCTGCGTGAGCAAGATGGCGTTGCCGCCTTCAAATCCAGAGCAAATGTCTTTGAAAATACTGTCTCTGCCAGTAAAATATATATTACGGATAAATGGCAAATTGTGAAATGGCAGACTGCCAGGAAACCGTACTTTAAGGGTTCCTGGATAAGAAGGACGATTACGAGGAATATCTTTTATATCAACACCATTCAAAAGGCGTTTTTCTGCGACATTTTCTTCTGCATCAAATAAATTAATATAAATAATACCAGCAAGCAAGCCTTCAGGTTCAGCATCAGATATTTTTACAGGTATAAATAACCGCTTTTCTCCACTAGGGTCTTTCGAAAATGCCGAAGCCCATTCTGCTTGACAATATAATGAAGTAAGGTAATCTTTGGACAATACGGCAATAAATCTTTCAGATTGTGTTAAAGCATTGTGCATATCCAATACAAAATTATCGCCCGGACGAAAATCCCATGCTTGAATATAGCTGGAATAGCCATTTTGTTTCAATACGGCTGCAATCCATTTTGCCCACTGCTTGTCAGCCTTATTGTAACTTATAAAAAAATCTCTTTTGTCTTCATTCTTTTTCATAAGCTCCTTTTAGAAGGTCGCTACGAAAATAGCACTTATAGGGCTGACAAAATTCAGCCCCTCCAAGAGCTAATTTTCCAGCAATCGTTACATTTGCACATAATATAGAAAAATTTCAACTTCACTTAATATAGCTCTTCTCGTAACAAATACTTATCTTTATCAAGTACTAACGCTTTATTTGGCATAATTTCTTTATCAAAATCTTTTTTGAGAGAATTAAAATCCTTCACAAATTGATTTGCTTGAAAGCATTGCTTTGATAAATTGAGATATGTTATATAGAATGTCGTTAAATTATATTTTTTATAATACAACGCCACATAAAAATAGAAATATCCTTTTGCCACAATATTTGCATCTGGCAAAAAACTTATATTGCTTGCAAGATATTGATAACATTTTTCATTATTATTCGACAACAAGTAAGCCATTGCTAATTCTTGATTATGTTTAAAAATATTTTGTTTATCACCAAGGTTATTTACGATTTGTAAATTTCTTTCTAACCGCTCAATAGCATTCTTGTATTTTTTCAACTGTATTTCGCAACGAGCAAGGTTAAAGTTTGCATTGCTTAAACTAGTAATATGCGGCTGCGTTTCTAATAAAGATATATTTTCTTTCAATGCACCTTCTGCCTTACCCCACGCCTTTCTATGCATATAAATAAGACCTTGTAGATTATTTATATAATAGACAAGATCTGTCTCGCCAACATTATGCACACTCTCTATGGCCTTATGAAGATAATACTCAACCTGTTTAAGTTTTTTGTTGTTGTTTCTAAATATTTCCGATGCGAGCATATAATATGTTCTAGTGATACCACCTATATAACCACATTTCTTCTTTAACTTTATGCTTTTCTTGAAGCATTTTATGGCAGAAGTTAAATTACTTGATGAAGAATAAGCGGATCCTATTTGATGCAATGTTTTTGACATACCCAAAACATCATTAGTTTTATGTTCGATTCTATATACTGAAAAATAATACTTTATAGCTTCCTTATGATTAAAATATCCATCTTCATAAATACGCCCTAAATTATATGTTAAATCAAGCAATCGTTTTAAGTACAAGTCTTCTGGAAAATCATGTTTGTTACCTTTAAGTAATTCAATAGTATCTTTACACAGATGTACAAGATTATCGCATTCTTTTTGATCTACTCTTACTCTAGATCTAGATAGAACATAATTGTTGACAATAGAAATATATAAATCTATTCGCTTTGGCTCTACAACTTTAAATGCTTGTGTGATATACTTATTGCCAAGCTCAAATTCATTCATTGCATTACATATTCCACCTGCAATATATTTTTTATGAACACTATCAAATTTTGACGCCCAATAATCAAGGTGCCTTTTCCATTCTTTCTTTTTGGGGTTTGCAATAGGAGTGATTTTGTATTTAGCAAAGCAAAGATCTGACATAAAACTAAGTGTGTCAATATTGATAACATACCCATCAATATGCCTTCCAAAAAAATGGTTATTGTCCTTTTTATCCGTTAATAACTGAACATTATCAGCCTCGCTCTGTTTGCATTTATGGTCTATTACGATTATAGCTTTATTAACATTAATTTTTTTGATAAACTCATTAATATCAAATTTATCTGAAAAACTATAACCTAATATAAGAACTGTATCGTGCAATCCTGTAGAAAACAATCTTTCTATAGGAGGTTTACGTTTTATCAAATTTTCATTAGAAGCTATAGTCTCTATGGTTGTCCTGATAGACTCTTTTTTATCAATTGTGCCATGAATTTTTATTACATTTTTGCTGTGTGCGGGTTTTGATAATTTAGCAAACCCTTTCTCGTCATAAAAATAACCATAGTTTTCTTTCGTAAAACCTTTAACTTCAAGAGCTTGTTCAATTAAACAATCGAAATTTGTTGTGTATAATTCAGTTGCCCAGTCAGTAGCCATCATTTGAGCAAGAATACTGTGTAAAGTATTTGGTTCTCCATTAGCAAATATATCCATTATAGAATAATCATTTCCGATAAAGCTGAATATGTGTTCCATCATTCGTTCAAACGGTATATTTCCATCCTTTTCATCAGAAATCAATTTTTTCAGTTTAGAAACATCTTCTTTATCATAAAAGATAGGCAGAAAGTGGTCGTAAAATTCGGATACTATAGGCAATCCTGAATCACGGGATATACCTGCCCCTGCAAAAATGGCTATCTTTTTATCTAGCAAATCATTTATGATTTCTTTATGCGTCATATTGCTTCTGCCAATTCATTGTTTATCCAAGTATTCCTGATTGCTGAAAATTCATTCTTATTAAGGCAATGCTCTTTCCAGTATTTTACATATGTAGGCATTTCAAATTTATTTGCATTAAAATATTTTTTTAATGCAAATACTAATTTAATTCCAGATATGCAGTAGCTATTTTTTTTGCGAATATTTTCTTCGTCATCTTCATTACAAATTTCTAATTCTTTTAACATATATTTTAATCCAATATTTATTTCATCAATAATAGGCTGCTCTAGATACTGTGGACATATTTTTACCATTGCAGTCGCTATATCAAGAATTTGATTCAAGTTCGTTCCTGCACGATATTTTATTTTTTGAGAGATTATAGAAACAAATGCCGTAAGTTGTTTATTATTCTGCCTAATAAAAGCTTCAATAGCACTAATAGCATCTTTCATAATTTCTTCATTTTGAGACAATAGTGCATTTTTTATGCTAGAAAATATTTCATCTTTATCATTCGGAAAGATTTCAATAAATGCTGCTCTAGCTGCCAGATCATTCATTTTGTAGTTGTGAAGTTCTTTAAGCAAAACCGCTATGCTTTCAGTATATTTTCCGTCTATCAGTTCAATATTTGGTGCAAAAATATAAACAAAAAGATTTATCATTTTTGAGAAACGTGCTTTGAATTCATCTTTTATTGAAAAAACATAAGAATCATTTTCATTTTCTAATAAATATTTTTTATCGCATTTCCACCAATTCAATATCTTTATAAGTAAATTATTTAGGTGACTATCATTCCATTCGTACGAAATTTCATCGCAAATAAATGGTTCAAGAATATTAGTAATAACAGAAGAGTTCCCATGAGTTATTTCTATCCCTTCTCTTTGAGATGAATCTTTGCCGAAATAAATGTCAGTTTGGTCAATATATTTTTTTAACAACTGAAGAGGGGTTGAATCAAGTGTCTTTGGGTATGGAAACCACAAAAATTTAAACTCCTCAGAATCCATATCGGCTGGAAAGCCATTTTCTCTTCGCCTTTTCCATAATAAATCAGCAAAAATTTCCGCCTGCTTGTCTGTTAATTGCCTATACCGCCAAAGCACAACAAGACGAGTCAAATATTTTTTTCTTATATTTGAAGAAGTTTTTGCGTTGTAAACGCTCGCTTTCAATAGTTTGTTTATTAGATTTGCATCAACTTTATCTTCTATTTTACCTATATTTTCAATGCTAATCCACTCAAATGGATCTGGATGTTTATCAATATAAATGTCTGGAATTATCGGAAATTCTAAAAAAACAGGAAAAAGTTGTTGCAGTTCTTTATTTGAAAAAGAAGTTATAATACTTTTCATTAAAATTGAAACATCACCATAACTACCTTTTTTTTCGAATGAATAAACATAATCCTTGAGGAAAATTAATATTTTCTTCTTAACATCATAACTATTCTTGCAACAAAGACGAGCCAAAATTTGCGGAAGAATTATTGCTAAATTAATAGCTAAATTTTTACTAAAAAATACATTTCCATCCTTAAACTCAGTAAAAGACTTTTTTAACACATCTAGAAATTCTTCGCTCATTCTGTCTGCATATTCTTGATCTATTTTTGTCAATGCTTTTATGCTAAAAAGTGCATCTAAGTTTCTATTATTTCCTGTGCGAATAAGAGTTATTAATGCCAATTTTGGTGAATAATCCGCAATACTTTCTAGGGCTTTAATTGTTGCGTCATTGCTAAATGTTATTCCAGAAAGCTTAAGGGGAATGCCTATTTCCTCCATATATTTTAAAAATGAGTAAGCTTTTAATATATATTCATTTTTTTCTAACTCCATATGTTTTATTTGCTGATAAGGCATTTTAAAAAAAGTTTCATATTGCTCTTTTTCTCTCCATGGATCACATTCATACTTGATAATTTCCCGCCAGCGTCCTTCATATTCTTTCCGTTTTTCATTACTATGATTTGTAAATTTTGAGTATCGTATGCTAGATTGAACATAATCTAACAAATGTAAAATGTATGCTTCTTGCGATATATCATAATAGTCATCTTTAACAGGGGTCAAAAATAAATTACACCTGACTTGTTTTAATGAATTTTCAAGAATTGACTGTGCCTCTTCTAAATTGCCTATTTCAGCAACTAATCCAGCTCTTTTTGCTTCCCAATACGGAAGTAAAGGATTGCTTATCCAACACTCTAATTCTTTTCGTAGTGCACAAACATCTAACGAAAATAATTGCTTAAGGCATTGCTCATAATGATATTTTGCATTTTGTTCTGGTGATAAAAATTTCTTTATTTTACTTATTCTTGCCGATAAGATATTTCAATCATCTTCCTTTTCTTCTTGCCGATAATGAGTCAATAAAGACAATTGTAATTCTATCCAATAAATGCTTATCTCTTCCCAATCTACATCAGTTTGTTCTTTTGGCGTAAGACTGTCGGAAATCTGTAGTATGTCAGGATATGGATTATATGAATCAATACTTAACTGATAAGCCTGTATCCATTGAGGCAACAAAGGATACAATGATTTTTCTAACCGCCAGTTGAATTCATAAAGAATTTTTATAGCTAAAGATTTTTCAATCTTTTCAATATGATAAATAAAGTGAGTGTCAAAAGTTCTTTGTAATGATACTCTATGGCTATGTGGCATTATTAACCAATTAGGATAATCTTTTCGCGTTTTTTCCCATATTTCAACAGCTTTTGTTGCCCATAGTTCAAATCCATTAGAAAAAGAATTAATACTAATAGATTCTTCATTTGGCCATTTTCGTTTTTGCAAACATTTCAAAAGAAAATCAAAAAAAAGTGACAAAGCTTCATAATGATCTGTTGAAAAAAAAGAAATATCTATTGGGATTATATTTCTATCTTCCAATAATTTTCTTTGTCCTGTTGAAAGAGAGAGAATTCCAATTAAATACATTTTGAGTGAATTTCTTTTACCTAAATTATCTCTGATCCAACCTATCCAATTAAGAAAATTTGGATCATCTCCCGAAAAGCCAATTAAACAAAGCGTATTTTCCAGTAGTGATTGTTGAACAGTATTTACAAAAGGAGCATTGTCTTTTGGATATGTTCGAAAATCTTCTTCTGTTATGATAAAAGGGCGTTGTGATGGAAAGCTTCCGTGTAATTTTATTATTCTTGGTTTTGTTGACAAGATTAAGTCTTCACTATTTACAACAGGTTCATATCTAAATTGTGATATATTCCTAGCAGCACGTTCTAGTAAAGTATCGTAATTTGTTGTAAATACATCTGTCCATGGAAGACTTAATAATTTTTCATGCAATTCTGAAGGTTGAAATTTATCATCAGGCATATTAGACTTGATGATTTTATTTAATGTTGGCCTACCAAAAGTAGCTTCCACTTCACTAGCTAACTTCAAAGGATTAAGAAATTCTTTTTTATTTGTATTTCCTTCATTAAGCTTATCAAAGAATTTCTCTGCTAATTCATTCCATGATGGAATTTTTCTCGTGTTATCATTTCCTTCGGCATTTTTACTAAATCCTGCCCCGACCATTAGGCTTGCGTGGCGTTCTTGTAATCGTTCTGCTATTTCGGTCAGATAAATTTTAATGTTTGGAGGAATGTTGCATTCGGATTTATTATTAGACATTATACAATCCCTTTCAATGTTTGAATGTGATATAACAACATTTATTTTTTGAAATCTCAAGCATATTCAAACCTCCTTTCATACTTCTGGATATCTTTTACAATTTTTAAATCATAACATTGGCTCATATGCTTACTCTTAAAAATAAAAAAAACAAACATCTGTTTGCCCCTCACTATTTATCAAAAGACCCTCTACAGGAGGCTCTCGAAACTTCCCGAAATAATTATAAAATGCCGAATATTGACTTGCAGTCATAATCCCGAATATAGAAAAAGTTCGGAGTATAGGGTACAGGCAATCCCAAATTTTGTGGTTGAGCATGGGTTACAATGATTTTAGAACGAAACCTCAATACATACGGGAATTATAGCGACAAATCACCATATCTTCCTTCCCAATATGAATATATAAAGTTCGGCAGGTAATTTCAAGATCCCAAAAATGGACTCAAACCGTCCATAGCAATCAGAAATGCATTTGAAACGGCATTGTTCGGCTATATGAGGCACTTGAAAACCAGTTTCTACCATCGTCTGGTCACCAATAAAAGTGCTGTTAAAACTAATTCAATTTTATATATTTAAAGCATGGAAAAGAACTCAAAAGGAGAAATTATGGCAAAGGAAGTTACATATAAAGAAGCTGGACTAAAAAAGGAAGATGTTTATTCATTAGTATTTAAAGAAATGATAAAATATCCTGATGGATTGGCTATAAAAGATATTTATAAAATAGTTAATACTGAATTAGCCAAGAAATCGCAAATTCTTTCACCAGCAGGAGAAAAATCCTTAAGAGCATTGATTTGTACTAATTGTGATAGAGATGGATTTATTCATCCTTATGAAAAAGGAAAAAACTGGAGATTAACAAATAAAGGAAAAAGAATAATTGAACAACAGGGGCAAAAAGAAAAAGTTATTAATACTGAAACTGGAAAAATTGAAGATGAAATACCAAACACTATAAAAGGAGAACTTCTTGAAACATACATATTAGGATTATTAAAAGAAATACACCCTTATTACTCATGGTTTCATCAGGGCAAAAAAGATAAAAAAAATGAACGAGGATTGGATTTAATTGCAAATAAAATTGGGGAAGGGCACTCTGAATACAAAACAATAGGTGTACAAATTAAAAATCATAAAGAAACTTCCGCTCCAGAAGATACGGAATGGTTAAAATTTCTTGCAGGTTGTTATGTAAGACATATTGAAGAAGCTATATTTATAACTACAGGAAAATTAAAGCCTGAGCAAAGACGTGAAGCTGGCGAAGCAAAGATAACAGTTATTGAAGGTCTTGATGAGTTAAATAGAATAGCAAAATTGTATAAATATAAGATTTATGATGAATATGGAGAATATGACGAATACACTAAAGAAGATTAATAAAAACGGAGGACTTTATATATTATATATTTCGAAAGGAGATATGGTGACTTCTGTTCAAGCTTGGAAATGCTTACAAAAAGTTATGCTGCCCGTGAGTGGCAGCCCCATGCAAGTACCGCAAACAAGAGCCAGATACGCCCATTATAGTGGCTTTTTTGAGCTAGACCGCCAAAGAATTCAACAAGCTACCCAATTTGTCTTTGATTTCCTTAGTATTAGGTAAAAGGTTGCTATATTTCTTAGGGAGTTTCGCTGTCGTAGTGTATGTGGCAACCCCGATGGGCATAGAACTGTTTTTAAGAGAATACTCAACAATGGTTCTATTTTTCTCCCTGCAAATGATAATGCCAATGGAATCATTCTCATTAGGAAGCTTCACCTTGTCATTCAAAACAGACAAATAAAATTCCATCTTGCCTTTTTATTCCGGCAAAAACTCGCCTACTTTTAGCTCTACGGCTACCAAGCACTGCAATTGCCTGTGAAAAAGAAGCAAGTCTATAAAATATTCTTTGCCGGAAACTCCGTTTGCAATTCCTTTGAGAGAATTGGAACAATGAATTTGCTTCAGCTTTCGGACTGTTTTCCTGAAATGCTTTTCCCTATACCCCAATATAAATTCAGTAAGTGCGTATTTGCAGTTTTGCTAACGAAACCGAATTTTTATTCCCTATCGCCATAGAACAAATTAATTCTCCTCTCAAAAATATTTTTGTAAATATAGTAAATTTGGAATAAGCCACGAAGTCCGGGCTAGAAGGGTTAGCGGAAAACGCCGCAGGCGGTTGCAGCGAAGGGAAGGCTTTCCCTTTTACGACAATTTGCTTGCCATAATCAAAGTTAGGTTATTTATCAATTTGCTTAGACAATAAATCTCGCAGTTCTTCCAAATCGGGTAAATATAATTGGTATTTTGAAACAAACAGATTATTGTTGTTCCCATACATAGCATATTGAACCATCACATCGTTTTTTTCTTTTGCGAGAATAATGCCTATTGGCGGGTTATCTAAATAATATGCGACCAACTTAATTTTCCAGACACTGTCTGGAAAATTGGGAATTGCGCATAAAACAAACGCATGTTGAACAAATTTGATTTTGAAAAGCCTTTGCCATGCGAAGCCGTTAAATCTTTGGAAAGATTAACCAATAATTGCTCGCCATACTTTGCTCGTGTATTTCCGTCCTGTTCAAATTCAACAATATATTTGCCAACAGTCCAGTATGCTTCAACAAGAGTTTCATTTATGGCGGTAGCTACACGCCTTTTAGCCTCTTCTATCGCTGAAGAAATCTGCTTTATTAGCGAATTATATTTTTTATCGCCGCTGAATTTGCTCACCTTGCTCATTGGCTTGAAATATAGAAATTATTTTGCCACGAAGCCTGGGCTAGAGAGGATAGCGGAAAATATCAGTCTCTATTCTACAAAATCAGCCATATATTTTATTTAACAAATCAACCCAAAATACCTCGCAGCCCCATAAATTCCAAGCGCAACCGCCATTCCTCAAGCAAAATTTACCGAATTTGGGCATGTTTTTTGCATGTCTAAACAGCAAACAGTTTTAACATAAGGATTTTCCTATGCAAATAGCACATGCACACCACAATCACGGCTCTTTTGCCGCACATCATAGCAAAACGGCGGCAAATGCCAAAGCGAAACACGCCGCTTTCGGCACAATGCTAAACCAAATGCAAGCGGCTTCGCACACGCCAACGGCAAAAACGGAAACGGCACACCCAAAACCAAACTACGCCGCAATTATGAGCGATGTTGAAGAGAAGATAAAAGCGGAAATCTGCAAGAAGGCAGCGGAACAGCAAGAAGCGGCATCGCAGGAAGCCGAGCAGCCAAAACCCGGAGCAAATTCGCAGGCAGCTGCGAATTCGGTTAACGAGATTATGGCACTGTTGGTACGGCCCCCAATGGAAATAATTCCACATTCTCGTACAGCCAGACCAACCCCAGCAGCAGCATATATATTTGTACCAGATGTGGGAATAGTCGAAAAAAAAAGCAGCGCAAGGGCAAGTGAAGGAGCCAACTCAAGTGAATGAGCCAACTTATCGAGAAGTAGCGGCTGCTCATTTGATGAATGATATAAAAGCGGCTTTAGCAGAAAAGGGAATTACAATTTCGCCAAATGAAAAGTTCAATATAAGCGTGGACAAATACTTCAATGTTACCGTAACGGGAGATGATAAGGAAAAAGCAAAGGCTATAGAAGATGTGCTTAATTCTCCTGCCGATGGCAAAAATTGGGGCTTATTGTTGCAAAAGAAATCTATTGAGGATGAAATGCTGCTGAAAGATAACAAATACAACATATTCTTCCCATCCGACGAATATATAGCTAAAGTCAATAAAATGCTTTTGGAAAATTACATAGCAAATGCAAGCGGCGGAGCTGTTTCACTTGATGATTTGTATTTATCGGCTGACGGCAAGATTATGGGTTTGCCACCCGAGCTGGATGAGCTTATAAATTCAATGGAGTCTAAATATTACGGGAAAACACAGCAAGAGTGGGAAAAACAGATAAGCGAGGAATATGATAGCCAGAAATGGCTTGACGCAGAAAGCCTTAAACGGGAAAAAGAGTGGTTTTTGTATTGGAACTCAGACGAGCCTTCAAAAGAGTGGAAGGATGAATATTATCAAAAGCCTTCTTATATGGTTTTTGATATTCCTAATGCAGATGAGGCTATAAATGCTTACAAAGCAGGGAACAAAGAGGAATATGTGCGGATTATTGTTGATGGTTTAATGGAAAATGCGAAATCCGTTGACCTCAAAAATACACTAACCAAATTCTTGGGAAACGGCGTAAATAATACTCCTAGCACAGCAACCGCAAACATTGTTTTGAAAAACGGAGGGCTTGTGTTTGGGTAGGAAGGTAGATCACGACAAAACCGCTACTTTTTTGTTTTTGGCAGTCTTCTTTGCAAGCTTCCGTTGTTTTATTCTACCTGCAATTTCTTCTATGGAAGTGCTTTTCTGCAAGCACGAATGAATATTCTTGCTCTGATTTCCTGTTAGCTTTCATGGGGAGCTTCCTGAGTTAAGTGTTAGGGTAAAAAACTGCCTATTCTCCCCCACATACCGCAGCAACGTTGAAAGCGATTGGTGGTAGTCGTCTAGCGGAACAGCTTCGTTTTCCTTGTGAAAATAAATTTCATTCGCTACCTGCAACAAATCGGAGATGTTTATATCCTGATCGGTATTTTTCTACTCAAAAGCCGGTTCATATTCCAAAGCTTCCATTCCTCGCTTGCCTATATAACAAAGTTTCTCCAGCGGATTCAAAGCGTTTTGTGAAATATTATTTTTCAGCAGCCACTGCAAAAACATTTGAGCTATGTGAATATACACTTGGTGCTGGGCAATCCAAAAATACTCCGCAGCAATATGTATTGCAAGCCGCCGCCCAAACCGAGCTTGTTTTCGATGGCTGAAAATACTTGAAGTCAAAAAAAGGGGGCTCGGCATTTTATTGCTCCAATAAAATGACCATTGGAAACGATTGTATTCAACGCTCTCTAAAAAGAGATATTTTTTAATGGGCCACCAGTGAGTAAATCAATACAAAGTTCTTTACAAGGCCAGAAGCGATGATTGAGATAATGGATCAATTCTCCAGCCAATCCAACGCATTTAAAACTTTTATGCCTTTATGCTCTTCCTTGAAAAATTTATCCATAGTGAGCAGAAATTTCGGATTATGATCGCTTATGGCATCCAAGGCTTTAAGTTCCCTGCCAAAAGTTGCTTTATCGCTCAACTCCTGTGCCACTTGATAATACTCAACCGATCCATTTTTGGCCGCAACAAAATCAACTTCGGAATCGTTGATCTTTCCTATGCTAACTTCATAGCCACGCCTGAGCAATTCCAAGTACACAACGTTTTCAAGAATATGGCCAACGTCACCTTCCCGGCCTAGCAAAAAATAACGAAGCCCTATGTCTGCCAGATAATATTTCGCATTCGTTTTCAAATGCTGCTTGCCCTTTATGTCATAGCGGCTCGCTCTGTGCATAACAAAAGCATCCAATAAACCGTCCAAATAATTTTCTATAGTCGCAACATCTATTTTCAAACCTTCTGCCTCAAGCATGTTTTTAATATTGCGAACGGAAGTTTCACTGCCAATGTTATCGAACATGAATTTTATAATCCGCTGCAAGCGAGAAACATCTTTTACATTTTTGCGCTCCACAATGTCTTTCAAAACTATGGTGTCAAACAAACCTTTCAGAAAAAGGCGTATCTGCTCTGTGTCCCATCTGGCATCGCCTATAAAAAGCGGGTTTTTGGCCGCCGTCATTTGAACGGCGTAAGGGAAACCGCTGTTGTGCAGGTAATCGTGGAAAATATCGTTTTTTGCCATGTTTGCAAACGGATATGCCGAGATATATTCCTTGAATGAGAGCGTAAACATCTGTATTGTTACATATCGCCCGGAAAGCAGCGTTGCCAGCTCGCCAGACAGTATTCTGGAGTTGGAACCCGTCAGGTAAAGGTCAACATTGTCGCGCAAGCGCAAGCTGTTCACTGCCCTTTCAAAGTCCGGCACGTTCTGGACTTCATCCAAAAGGACATAATTCATTTTGCCTTTTACCAAACGAGATTTTAAATAATCGTGCAGTTTTTTCCAGTCCAGCAAATCCGAAAAGTCAGCATCCTCAAAATTTATAGCCTGTATTTGCGAAGGCGCTGTCCCATTGCTTAACAGATGTTTTTGGAAAATCTTGAACATGGAGGATTTTCCGCACCTGCGAACTCCGGTGATTATCTTTATGGTATCTGCCTTGCCCTGCCACGAGAGCAGGGTTTTAAGATATTGCGGTCTTTCTATAAATACCTGCATTTTCCGCCTTTTTGGTTGATTTTGTAGAATTGAAACCTATAAAAGTGTCAAATTTAGGCATTTTATAGGTCTGTACTCGACAAACTTTGCTATTAAAGGAGAATTTAGAAAAAAAATGAGGGGAAATGTAAACATATGTTTGCAAAATGAAGCTTGACCCTTGACAAAAATGGAAAAAATTCTATATTTGCCAATCAACATACCCACCTTGCTTCCCGTAGGATCAGCTAGGTGTTTTTTATTTCTAGGAGGATATATGAGCAAGTATGTTTTGATTGGTATTCCTGCTACCGGCAAGTCAACCATTGGCAAGCGGGCTGCGGAGATATTGAAGATGCCATTTTACAACACAGATGAAATGGCGTGCGAAAGAATGACCCCGGAGCAACAGATGCGATTGCTTTCGCTCAGTGGCGTGGAGCGGTTTGAGCGCGAACAGTATGCAATTATTGTGGAGCTTGCCAAACTTGACAAGCCGGCAATAATAGAAGTCTGGCCGGAAAGCGCGCTAATACCTGAGCACATTAAAGTCATAAAAAAGATTGGCACCATAATCTATATAAAACGGGATATAGAGTCTGCGCTTGCTCAAGTTCGAAAAAGGAAGAATCGGATGTTTATGCAAGGCTTAAATACTGGCCACAAGATAGATATGCAAGCTGAGGCGGTGAAGCTTTATGCGAAAGAGATCTCTCACTATGAAGCATTGGCAGATATGACTTTGAATAATAATGGCAGCGAGAGGGAAGCCGTTGAAAAGTTAGTAGCCATGATAAGAGAACATCGCTAGGCAGGTGGGCTTTTGCTGTTAAGCTGCTGCATTGAAAAAGACAAATTGCTATATTATATGTATAAGTGTAAACATTTTGTCTGGGCAAGAATGGAAAAACGAATAGAAGATATTTTCCGCTCAAGTGGCGGAACTATTAATATGAGTTATGCTATAAGAAACGGCATATCCCGGCTAGCCTCTATCCCAAGCATCAGCGAACCGAATATGGCGATAACATCTTTGCGTTTCTCGAAATCGGTCATAAGCTTGATTTCGGCTCTATTTTATCATAAAATTACAATGCAAATCCCGCATTTTGTGTATGTAGCTATTCCCCGCAGAACAAGGCCAATAAAATTGGACTACCCCCCCGGGCTATGCGGACAATCGCCCGACTATGGATATAGATTTACTTGGAAAGACCAAAAACAGTGAACAAAATATTGCCTTTTACGCAAGAGTTTGCGTTGTGGATACAGAAGCAATGGGAAGCTTTTTGTAAGAGAGTGCTTGGAAATTCAAAAGATGTTTCTAGTAATTTTTTGGATATAGTAGAATGTTTGCAGAAATTTTTAGAACCGATAGTTTGGGCAATAACGGCTGGTGATGCTTATGATAAAAGATGGAATTTTGAAGATGGAATATGGGAAGCGTAACTGTTGAACAATTATTGGAAAAAGCGACTCAAAAGAAGTTGTGCAAAGGTTTTTTGATATTTTAAATAAGGCTATCTCTATGCAGAAAATAGATTGCAAGAAATTGTTTGACTATTGCAAATCGGAAATGTTGAAACCAAAATATGAAAGATTGGAGATGATAAATGGCTTTAACAATCAATCATAATCTTATTCCTCGGATGTTTCGCCGCTAGGATTTCTTTTTGCTTGGCTGTTGATACATGAGTGTAGATTTGAGTGGTCGTAATTGAGCTGTGTCCGAGCAGTTTTTGTATGTAACGTATATCCACATCTTCTTCCAATAACAGTGTAGCAAAAGAATGACGGAACATATGAGGAGTCACATTTTTATTATAATTCGCCATTTTAGCGTATTTCTTTACCATGAACCGCACAGATTGCTCCGATATTTTGTTGTTGAGCTTGTTTATAAAGAAATATCCTGTTGAGGCTATGGAATTGAAAAACGCTTTTTCGTAATCCAAAAGAGCCTTTATGACATCTTTGTTTTCAATTTGAATAACCCGCTCCCTTGAGCCTTTGCCGTAAATTTTGATATATCCGTCATTTATGCTAATGCATTCGGCTTTAAGCGAACAAACCTCCGATACCCGTGCTCCGGTTGCGAAAAGAAGCTCCAGAATGGCTATGTCTCGCATTGTCGTTTTTCGCTGGTATTTGCTTGCTGCATGGCTAAATTGAGCATAAACGCATTTCAATATTTTGTTTATGTCATTGAGCGGAATTGTTTTGGGCAGGATTAGCGGTTGTTTGAAGGTCGTTTTTATTTTTGAGAAAGGGTTGTGTTCAATGATTTCTTCAAAATAAAGGTAATTGGCAAATGCCTTTAGGGTGGCTATTTTTCGCTTTATTGTTTTGGGTTTGTATGATTTGTGAAGGTGTTCAATGAAGTTTATCAGTACTTCTTTTTCGATTTTATCGTTGGAAAAGGTGGAATATTGGCGTAAGTCTATGCTGTAGGCTTTGATGGTCTTGTTGTTGAGGCCTTTTTGGTATTTGCAATGTGCGATGAATTGGGTTATGTGGCGGGTTTCCATGGGAGAGCTCCTGTTTTTGTTATTGGGGATTATACTTAATTTTGTTGGATGGAGGTGGCAATGAAGGATAACTGCGAATTAT
>WQTK01000329.1 GCA_009786285.1 Candidatus Fibrimonadales bacterium
CGTTTTGTTAGCGCAGATGACCCGAACTTGAATTCTGTGGAGTGGATTCGCAACGAGTGGCAGCAGGCTCGCAGCTCGGAAGTGTTGGTTATAGATGAAATTCAAAAAATACCGCAGTGGTCTGGAATGGTAAAATTGCTGTGGGATGAGGATTCTCGCAAAAAAACGCCGCTTAAAGTTATTTTAACCGGTTCATCTTCGCTGCTTTTGCAAAAGGGAATGAAGGAGTCCTTGGCTGGCAGGTTTGAATTGCTTTTTTGCCCGCATTGGAACTTTGCGGAATGCAAAGAGGCTTTTGGCTATACGCTGGAGGATTTTCTCTATTTTGGCGGTTATCCGGGCGCAGCGGCGTTTAAGGAAAATGATGAAAGGTGGGTGCGCTATATTGGCAATTCCATAGTTGATCCGAGCATTTCGCAAGATGTTTTGCTTATGGAAGAGATTAGAAAGCCCGCTTTGATGCGTGCTCTTTTCATACTTGGCGCAAGCTACAGCGCTCAGGAACTTTCTTACACTAAAATCATTGGTCAGTTGCAGGATGCCGGAAACACTGTGACAATAGCTCATTATTTGGAACTTTTGGAGAAAGCGAATATTATGTGCGGTTTGCAAAAATTCTCAGAAAATAAATTAAGTGTTAAGCAGAGTTCTCCGAGATTTATGGTTTTTGATACTTCTTTAATGACTTATTCACACGGTTCCGGTCGCAAGAGTTTTTTGGAAAACGCTACGATGAGAGGACATTTAGTTGAGAGCGCAGTTGGGGCATATTTACTTGCTAGGGCTAGGGAGGAGGGTTTTGATGTGTATTGGTGGCGAGACAGAGATAAGGAAGTGGATTTTGTTTTACAAAAAGGCAAGAATATCATCGCAATTGAGGTTAAGAGCGGCAGGGTAAAGCACATTGGCGGTTATTTGGATTTCAAGAAAAAATACCCCAAAGCTATGGGTCTTGTTATTGGCGATTCTAATTGCAGCTTGGAAGATTTTTTGTTAGGAAAAGTGAGGTTGTTTTGAGAATATATTTTCTATTTTACTTTTATGAAAAACAAACAGGAAATCTGGGTTGCCATGATTCTCAGCGGTTATGCAAAAAAGCTGAAGATTACCATTTCAGAGGCTGTTGAGCAACTATTATCCAAAGATTGCCTGAATTATCTGGAAGAATGCTATGAAGTTTTGCATACGCAATCTAACGACGATGTTATTGCCGAGCTTATGGATATGGCAAAGGCGGAAAAATGAGCGAAATTTTATGACCGAAAAACAGAGATTCTTAATTTACGCTCATTTAGGAAATTTGCTTGCGAGCATTAGAGAAAAAAATAATGTTAGCATAAGCGAAGCCCTAAAAATAATGCTTGATAAGGGCATAATTCAAGAGCTGGAAGATTTGGAAACGGGCTACTACTTGGAAGGCGATGCGTATTTGGAGGATGCATTAATAATCCCTCAATAACCCCAAAATCTTGCCCGATAAATGCTCAAATTCCTCTTTCGCCTTTTCAATATTCTCCACAGTGCCAAACTGCATGGCTTCTGCTTTAGCTGGGTCTATATCAAAAATAGCCTGCGCAGTCTCATGTGCCAAAGATGGAAGCCTGCCGTAATCTTGAATATCACCAATTGAATTTGCACAGCTTTGCGCTACCAAACCGTTTTTGCAATGCTTCTCCGACAGAAACTTTTTAACCAAACCGGGAATCTGGCTTATGAAATTTCTGTGATCTCTAATCGGTTGCTTTCCATAAACATTGTAAGAATTCAAAATATAGCCTATAAACAGAGCTTCGCCGTTGAGCACGAATTTATTTTCAATTTCTGCGGAAAGCGCAAGGCCGGTATTTTTCCATTTTATTTTCCACTCCTCAAATATTTTACCCAAATTCTCAATGCCCTGCAAAGAAAATGCATCCGGCATAACAGGCACGGCAAAATAATCCGTTCCTAGCAAAATAATTCTGTTCAAAAGCCCTAGCGTTGGCGAAGTGTCTATAACAAAAATATCTATTGCGTCTGCGGCGTTCATCCCTTTTTCTCTCAAATATCTGTTTATTGCGCTAATTTGAAAATAACCTATTTTATCGCCTGCTGCCGCAGAATTGTAAGCAGTTGACAAAAGATTTTCATATTTCGCCAAACTTAAATCACCCCTTAGCAAATAGAGATTTTCTTTTGCGCTTGTAACTTTTTCCAAAGGAACGGAAAAATCCACATCTGCGCCGCCTTCAATAACTCCCTTCAATACATCATAAATTGTTTTATTATCGCCTTCGGCAAAAAAATTATTTCCGAGAGAAAGCCTTGTCAGGTTGCATTGCGGATCCAAGTCTATAAGAGCTGTTTTGTAACCTTTGTTCGCAAATTTAACCGCCAAATTAAACGCAAGAGTTGTTTTGCCAACTCCGCCTTTGTTGTTGAACATCGCAATTTTCTTTGAACGGGTAAACTTCATTGATGATAAAATAGAAAATTTTTCTATTTTATAACGTATGAAACTTCATGAATTTCTATTCTGCGCTTTGCTCGGCGCAGCATCTGTTTTTGCGCAAGTTGACAGCCTGCGAGGTTTTGCGTATAACCCTTATGGAACATTGGGTGCTACTCCAGCTATTGCAGACCTTATTGCGAAACCCAGCTATATTTATGGACACAAGTTTATTTATGTTGCGCCTGTTGACTATGCAGGCTATTCAGCTTTTGATTTAGCTGGCGGCTCTGCATTCCTTAGTTTTGACCATTCCTTGACTTTGGGCTATGCAAAAAACTCTTGGGGACTTGCTTTGAATTTAGCATTTGATAAATTGTGGTATAGTTATGATGAACGTTATTATGTGTTTGAAGATAGAGAGGTTTTCGCAGGCGATAATATAGGTTTGAATGTTTCGCTGGATTTTAAAAGGTTCATTATTTATGCTCATGCCAATTGGCTGACTAATGAAGGATATAGAGGGATTACTGAAAAAGAAAGCTCTACAAAAAACATTTCGCTCGGCGTTGCTGGAGGCAGCAAACTGGTTTGGGACGTAGCTCTTAATTTTACTCGTACCGGCACAATGGAAGAATTTAAACGGCAGATATCAGATGATGTCTTATATATATACCCGGTTTTTGATACCTTGACAAGCATAGGAGCGCAGTTTAACCTTGGGTATAAAGCGTTGCAAAACGATAAAGCAAAGTTTATTGTTGGATTAAACAATAACTTCAAATGGCATTTTAAAGAAAGAGAAAGTATGTTCCTCCTCTTCTGGGGAGGTAAGGTAGAAAAAGATAGCGATTACGCTTTATCTCTTTATATTTGTCCGAATATTTTGGGAGAGGTTATTTTAACAAAGCATTTGCTTGCTTTTGCCGGCGCAGAGCATACAATTAGTTTTTCTGATGATAAAAACTATCGGGAAAAATACGAGTTGCGGATTCGAAATTTAGAAACAACCGATTCTTACTTCGGTTTGCGTTATGAAGGGGAAAGCTGGGCACTGGAAGCACGCTTGCAAAAAAATATATGGCAGGCCCTTGACGGAAAAGATCCTTTTATAAACTTAGGCGGATTTATTTATTTTTAGCGAGAATCGCTTTTAGCAAAACAGCATTCTCCTTCGGCGTTCCCACTGTGATTCTTACCCACTCCGGCATGCCAAAGCTCTTCAAATGCCGCACCACAACGCCCTTGCTCTCCAAATGCTCCACAAACTCTTTCGCAAACTTGCCAATTTTCACGCACACAAAATTCGCGCCGGATGGCAAAACTTCAAACCCCAAAACTTCCAAGGCAAAAGTTAAATCATCACGCTCTGCCGCATTCATTTGCAAAGTCTCTTCTACAAATGCTGTGTCGTCAAGAGCTGCTGCCGCTGCCATTTGCGCAGGATAGTTCGTGTTGAACGGTGGCTTTATTTTTTTAAGCGCGCTGATTATCTGCCCGGAAGCTATTGCGTAGCCAACTCTCAAACTCGCAAGACCATACAGCTTGCTGAATGTGCGTGTGCATAAAAGATTCGGGAATAGCTTAATCCATTTATTGAGCGGCGGTTCGCCTTTTCCGGTGAATTCCCAGTAAGCCATGTCTAAAACTACCAAAATATTTTCAGGAACTTTTTTCAAAAAATCAAAAATCTTTTTGCTTGAATAGTAAGTTCCGGTTGGATTGTTCGGATTGCAGATGAAAATAATTTTCGCCGATTTTAAAACTTCAAGCGGATAACAAAAATTTTTTAGAGGCAATGCTTTGTATTTTGCGCCGGCAAACCTTGTTACAGAAGAATAAACCGAAAATGTGGAATCTGCTCCCAAAGCCAAGTCGCCTTTATTCAAATAAGCCCTTGCAGCCAAATCCAGAATTTCATCCGAACCGTTTCCTATAATTAAATTTTCTTCTTTCACCTTCCACTTTGCCGCAAGTTTTTTCGCAAGCTCCGGCGCAGAGCCTCTGGGATACAGATGCAGTTTTTGCGTGCATTTTTTATATGCGGCCATTGCCATTGGGCTTGGCCCAAGAGGATTTTCGTTTGAAGCGAGTTTTATAACGCGCCCAAGGTTATATTTTTCCTTGATTTCATCAATGGATTTGCCCGGAACATAGTCCGGAACGCAGTTCAATTCTTTGCGAGGAGTCAGCATTTGCAGGCAAAATAGAAAAAGATGGCTTGTTGTTTTCTACATTCATGTCAATGAAAAGTTTTTTAATATTGTTTCTGTTGCTTTTTTTTACTTGTAGAACAGTTTTTGCGCAATGGGAAACAAACCTTTACAGCCAAGCCAGTCGCGATGAAATGAAGAAATGGGTTGATTCGGTTTTTAACGCAATGACCCCCGATGAGCGCATAGGACAGTTGTTCATGCTAACCGTTGACCCGGCACAAAAATGGCGGGAAAAAACCTTGGAATACATAGAGAATCAAAAAATCGGCGGCATTTTGTTTGCCAAAGGCAGCTTGACCGACCATGCGGAAAGCACAAATATTTATCAGGAAGCAAGCAAAATTCCATTGTTCATATCTTTTGACGGCGAATGGGGACTAGCCATGCGCTTGCCAAACACGCCGCAGTTTCCTCGAAACATGGCGCTTGGAGCTATTGAAAACAACGAATCAATCCGTCTTTACGGCGAAGAGGTTGGCAGAGAGATGAACGAACTCGGAGTTCATATGAACTTTGCGCCTGTTTTGGATGTTAACGTGAATCCGGGCAATCCGGTTATTGGAAACCGCTCGTTTGGCGAGCAAAGCCAGTTGGTTGCGGAAAAAGGCGTTGCTTACTGCGCCGGATTGGAGAGCCGCAAAGTTATAGCGGTTGCGAAGCATTTTCCGGGGCATGGCGATACCAAAGGAGATTCTCACAAAACTTTGCCGGTTGTGAGCCATGATAAAAAACGCATGAAAGAAGTGGATTTGCATCCTTTTGAGGAATACATTAAAAAGGGATTTTCCGGCATAATGACCGGGCATCTGTTTGTTCCGGCTTTTGACGGGACAGCCGGCCTGGCCAGCTCTCTTTCTTCCAAAATAGTCAGGGATTTGCTGCATAAAGAGCTTGGGTTTACAGGCTTGATAATCACCGACGCTCTTGTGATGGAAGGCGCGTTGGGAACAAAAACAAACCCTTCATTGCAGGCATTGCTCGCAGGCAACGATGTATTGCTCAAGCCCGGCGATTTGCTCGCTGCCATTAAAGCCATAAAAGATGCAATAGCCGCAGGCACATTGTCCATGGAAACTGTTGACGAAAAATGCCTGAAAATTCTCAGTTATAAATATATAGTTGGCTTGAATAAGTACAAGCCTATACAAATGGAGGGACTGTCGCAAAGAATCAACACTGAATACGCAAATCAGTTGGTTGAAAAACTGAACCAGGAAGCTGTTACTTTGTTGAAGAACAAGGAAGATGCAATTCCTTTCAAGGATTCAAGCCAAAAGGTAGCCGTGCTTTCCATTGGCGCAGGCGACTCTTCGCATTTTCAAAAAACCTTGAGCTTACATGGCAGTTTTGATAATTTTAACTTGCCGGAAAAGGCTTCTGCGCAAAAGATTCAGGAAGTGTTTAAAAATTTGCAGAAGTACGATGTTGTTATTTGCGGCATCCATTCCAATCAGAAAAATTATTCGGCTCAGTTGCATTCTTTGGCTTTAAAACGCAAGGTGCATTTGGTTTTCTTTATGACTCCGTATAATTTGAGCAAATATTCAAATAGCATCACCGGTGCGCAATCTGTAACTTTGGCTTATGAGAACGCGCAAGCAGCGCAAAAAGCCGCAGCGCAGGTTATTATGGGTGAATTGCCGGCAAAAGGCCGCCTTCCGGTGACAATTTCCAACCTGTTCAAGTACGGAAGCGGAATACAAACGCAGTAGTTACTATCTTACCCCTATGGATTTGATACCTTTTATTCGAAATATTCCCGGCTTTCCAAAGCCTGGTGTTATATTCAGGGACATAACGCCAATGCTAGCAAACTCGGTGGCATTTAATTTTGCTGTGGATAAAATGATAGAACCTTTTTTGAACGCTAAAATTCAAAAAGTAGCGGCGATTGAAGCCAGAGGTTTTATTTTTGGCACAGTGGCGGCAGTAAAATTGGGAGCGGGTTTTGTGCCCATACGCAAAAAAGGCAAGTTGCCGTTTAAGACGGATTTTGAAAACTGTTCTTTGGAATACGGAGAAGCGAGCATTGAAATTCACACAGACGCTTTCAATGAAGGCGAGCGTGTTTTGTTAATTGACGATGTTTTGGCGACCGGCGGAACAATGGCGGCGGCTTGCCGTCTTATCCAGCGGCAAAAGGCGGTTATAGCGGGAATTTCATTTCTGTGCGAACTTGATGCTTTAGAAGGAAAAAAAGTTTTGCAAAATGACTCCGTTCACTCGGTTCTGCATTTTTAAAGCCTATGTCCACAGTTCTTTTTCTTTTAGCAGACGGTTTTGAAGAGCTTGAGTTCATAGCTCCCTACGATATTTTGCACAGAGGCGGCGTTGATGTGAAAACAGCGTCCATAAGCGGCAAATGCGAGGTTGTAGGCGCGCACGGGTTGAAAATCATAACAGAAAATATCGTAGACTTTGATATGTTAGTTTTGCCGGGTGGGGGAGTTGGCACGGAAAATTTATTGAAGAGTGATTTGGTAAAAGAGTTGTTAATAAAAAGTTATGCCGATGGCAAAAAAATCGCTGCTATATGCGCCGCTCCAAAAGTCTTGGCAAATGCGGGAATTTTGGCAAGCCATGAAGCGACGAGTTATCCGGGTGCAAGAGCGGATGTTGAGCCTTTTTGCAAAAAATATTTGGATGCGTCTGTAGTTATCAGCGAAAACATAATAACATCGAGAAGCGCAGGCACCGCCGCCGAGTTCGGATTTTGCCTGCTGTCTTTAATGGCAGGCTTTGAAATTTCGGACAGCGTAAAGCGGAAGATGTTTTTTTGAAAGCAGCTTAACTCCGAATGTCTTTTTTGCTTTTTTCACTTTTTTGCCGTTCCGATAGCGGCGTTATGGGGGTAGCTTGGTATATACGATATTTTTCACTCATACAAGTTTTTCTTGAGTTTTTTAATTTCCGAGTTGAAAGGCATTTCTTTTAGCATTTTCTTTTCAATTTCTTTGCAAGCATAAAGAGCCGTGCTGTGGTCCCGGTTAAAATATTTTCCTATATGTTCAAAACTTTTCTTCAGCAGGCTTCTTATAAGATACATGGCTGTTTGGCGAGCAAGAACTGCCTCTTTGCCGCCTCTCCCTTTCAGTTTCAAAGTTTCAATTGAAATTCCATAGCTTGCGGTTACAACTTTTACTATAGCTTCCATGGTGATGGTTCTGTGAGAATTTGAAAAATGCTCTTCTAAAATTTCATCTGCCATTTCCAAATCAGCGTTTCTGTTATTTTGCAAAACTTTAAATTTAATGTTGCTCACTATTCCAACCAAGTCGCTCGCAGTGCCGCTTGTCCGCTCCGCTAAATGCAATAAAACCTCTTCATCTATTTTAAACCTTATCATGTCAAATTTTTTTCGCAAAATGGCAAGCCTGTCAACCAAGGCCGGCGGTGATATTTGAATGGTTAAGCCACTGTTCATGCGAGAGCGAAGCGATTCGTTCAAATTCTCCATATCAGATACCGGAACTTGAGATGCCGTAATCACAGGCTTGCCGGCGAGCAGCAGCGCATTGAACACCTGAAGCAGTTCGTGCTGCGAATGAGTTTTGCCTGCGATGTTTTGAAAATCGTCAAGTATTAACACATCTGCGTTTCTGTATTTTGCAGACATCTCTTCTATGGGGGCAGGGTTGTTTTCCTTTTTTAGCTGCATGCATTTCGCAAACTCTTCGTAGAATTCAAGAGCTGTTGAGCAAACGAGCTTTAACTCATTATTTTTCGCTTTTAATGCGTTTGCTACTGAGTGCAGCAAATGCGTTTTTCCAAGCCCGGTTCCGCCAACCAGCACCAAAGGATTGCCGTGAAGCTCTTCTGACTCAACAATAGCCTTGCAAGCCGCGCAAGCCAGCTTGGAGCATTCTCCTTCCGCAAAGGAGTCAAATCTGTATTGATTGGATATTTCCATAGCGAGGGAGATAATTTAGAAATATCATTTTCTATATTTTCTTCGTGGATTATTTTGAGTTTTTTCTTGACATGGTTGGTAGGGTAGGCTCTCTGTGGTGGATGCCTTTGCTTTTTTGGCTGGTTTATTTTTTCTGGTGCCGTTTTTTGGACTATCCTGCTGATTTGGAAAAACATATTAGGGGTGGCAAGGCTTGGCCATACTTGCCAAAATTTTGGAAAAAAAAGAAGCTCATCCGCTTGGCGAGCCTTTTGCTTTTTTGGCTGGGAGGCTTGTCTTGCGCCTGCTCTTTGTATTACCTGTTATACGAGCATTTTATATTGCTCATAGTCGGCTTGGCTTTATCAATATTTTTGGAGATTAAAATCCGTTCTTTTGCAATCAAAGACACCGTTCGCTTGCAACAAGACAGATATTTTCAAATCTATACCCAACTGGCAAGCCAGGCTGTGTCCAGAGGAGACGAAGTTTCTGACAGCGAGCTTTTGTCAAAGGCCCAGTGGCTGCACCAAAACGATCTTAGGCTTGCGGATAAGCAGGGTAGGCTGATGCCGTTTTTAAAGGGAGAAGCAAAGTTGTAATGGGATGGAAGTACGCAGAAGAAATGCTTGACAGGGTTTCGCGGACCTTCGCTCTTAATATTAAAATTTTGGGAAAAAAATTCAGAAGACCTATTCTCTTGGCATACCTTTATATGCGCATTGCAGATACCATAGAAGATGACCCTGATTTGCCAGCTAAAGAAAAAGCCAATTTGCTGAAAAAATTTTCGCAAGCCTTGAACAGCGGCAACGCAGATGAATTTTTAGGAGCCTTGCCTCAAAGCTGGAAGGCAAAGGAAAAAGCCGATTATGAATTGTGCTGCAATGCGGCCATTGTAATTCCTTTGCTTGCGGACTACTCAGAGCTTATTAAAAAAGCTGTTGAAGAAATGTGCGATGGAATGGCGCAGTTTGCGGAATGCGGGTTTGTCATTGAAAGCGAAGCAGATTTGGACAGGTATTGCTATGTTGTTGCCGGGCTTGTGGGCAAAATGCTGACTGATTTGTGGGGACACAAGGAACTGCAGGAGCTTGCCGTTTCTTTTGGGCTTGCCTTGCAGCTTGTGAACATAATAAAAGATATGCAAGAAGATTCTTTGAGGAGCGTTAGTTTTGTTCCGCAGGAGATTTGCCGAGAGCATGGCATAGACTTCGCACGGGAATTTTTAATTAAAAAAGCCAAAAGACATTTGCAGGACGCAAAAAATTATATAAAAGCTTTGCCTCGCCACAAGCATAGAATTCGCCTGTTCTGTTTGTGGCCAAGCTTGATGGCTGCAGCTAATTTGCGTGTTCTGAGCGAAGGCGGCAAAAAAATCACAAGAGATGCCGTGAAAAAAATAATTCGGCGCACTACGCTTTTCGGATGGAGTAACTTATGGATAGAAAAAGAATTTTCATCGCTTTCATAGCTTCGTTCCTTTTAATATCCTGCGTTTCGACCGGTGCTTCGGCAGGATCAACTTCCGGTCTTAATGAGGCGGAGAGGCTTTTGGCTTTGGAGGCTGCGTACCAGGTATTAATTAGCATTCCGGCTAAAACATCTGCGCCGGATAGCGTTTTGCTTTTGCTTACGGACGATTCCCGTTATTGGCTGGAGAACATTGAGCAAGCCGCTCTTTATGAAGACAGTGCTCTTGTTGAGCGGCGGCCTTTCCATGAAATTCTGGTTATTATGACTTATCGCTTATTGCTGAGAGAGCATGTGCTTTCGGAGTATCCTGATTATAGAATGTTGCGTTTTGCTTTGGGCGAGCAGGGAATTTTGCGCAGGTCAAAGGATTTGAAGCTGGGCCCGTTTGAAATAAAAAACGATAGAGGCACACGGGGATTGCAAGCCAGTCCAAGGGTTCCTATTATGATTTTTAAATGGGATGAGATGCGCTGGAAATTCGATTTGCCGGAAAGCATAGTTCTTTTAACCAGGGGCATCGCAACCATTTCGGTAAAAAAGGATTGGTCTGATTCCAAAACCGCATTGACTATGCTGCAAAGATACTATCACAATATATTTTTCAACATTAACGAGACTCTGCTGCATCCGGTTCCGAGTATTTAGCCGTGCGTTTACTATATTTTTACGTTAAGAATGAAGCCCAAGCTCTATATAAAGCTAAATAAACCGCATGGCTATGAATGCAGCCACGCGCCTACGCATCATGAGTCCGTATTTGCTCTGTTTCCGCCAGATTTTGTAAAAAACGGCCTACAGTGCGCTGGCCGCTTGGACTACGACACAACCGGCTTAATTCTTCTTTCAAACGATGGAGAATTCATTCACAGGATAGAGCATCCCAAAAAAGGCTTTGCAAAAACCTATATAGCCACGCTCGCAGAATCTTTAACCGAAGAAATGCGAAAAAAACTTTTGGCCGGCGTTCAGCTTCGCAATGAAAAACATCCAAGCGTTGCGCTAGAGCTAAAGCTTTTGGCGGAAAACGTGGCTGAAATAACGATAAAAGGCGGAATTTACCATCAAGTGAAAAGAATGTTTGCGGCGATAGACAATAAGGTTGTGGCTTTGCACAGGACAAAAATTGGGAATTGCGAGCTGGGAGGGCTTAAAGCCGGGGAGTGGCTAATGGTTGATGAAGGCTGTGGCGGCTAGGTGAAATTTCTAAGTTCACTTCATGTTTTCCTTTGAATCCCAAATCGCAGAACTTGCCGAGCAAACAGGGCACTGGACAAAAACAGAGGCCATCTCCCTGCTCACCATTCCCCCCGACCCTTCTTGCGGAGACTGGAGCCTTCCATGCTTCACTCTCGCAAAAAAACTCCGCAAAGCGCCCAAAGCAATTGCAGAAGAATTAGCCGCAAACTTTGCCGCGCCGCAAGGTTTTGAAAAAACTCAGGCTCTGAACGGCTACTGGAACTTCTACGCAGACAAAAAAACAATCACGGAAAATGTTTTAAAAGACATAAAAGAAAAAGGGCTTGAATTCGGATTTGCGGAGCCGAAAAATAAAACCATTGTCATAGACTACAGTTCGCCAAACATTGGAAAAGAGCTTGCGTTTCACCACTTGCGCAGCACCATGATAGGCAACAGCCTCGCAAAAATTCACAAAGCAAATGGCTTCAAGGTTGAGCGCATAAACCATCTCGGAGATTGGGGAACGCAGTTCGGAAAACTGATTGTAATGTATTTAAGGGAAAATTTGCAAACAGACGAGCAAACGCTTTCGAGCTTAACCGTTAAGGAATTAAACAAACTTTACGCATCGTTTTCAAAAATAAGCAAAGACAATCCTGAGCTGGAGAATCAAGCTCGGGACGCTTTCGCAAAACTGGAAAAAGGCGATGAATTTTACCGCAAGCTATGGGCTGCGTTCAAAGAAGCCACGCTGAAAGAACTTGTGCGCATTTATAAAATAATGGGTGTTGATTTTGACCATTACACGGGGGAATCTTTTTTTGAAGACAAAATAGGCGCAGTTGTTGAAGAGCTGGAGAAAAAGAATTTGCTGGTGAACAGCCAGGAAAGAGATGTTGTGCTTTTGGATGAACTGGATTTGCCGCCCTGCCTTATTAAAAAAAGCGATGGAAGCACGCTCTATGCTACACGGGATTTAGCGGCGGCTCTTTACCGCAAAAAAGAATTCAATTTTGACAAATGCCTCTACATTGTGGACAACGGGCAAGCCTTGCACTTTAAGCAGGTGTTCGCCGTGCTTGGCAAAATGGGCTACGAATGGAGCAAAGATTGCGAGCACATTCCTTTTGGGCTTATACTCCACAAAAACGAAGAAGGCAAATGGGAAAAAGGCAAAACCCGAACCGGCACCGCAAGCCTTTTGAGAGATGTTATAGAAGCGGCTTCCGCAAAGATTTTAAGCGTGATTGACGAAAAAAATCCTGAGCTTGCAAACAAAGAAGATATAGCGACAAAAATAGGTATTGGAGCCATAGCCTTTAACGATTTGAAAAACCGCCGTTTGATGGACGTTAAATTTGACTGGGACGCTGCGCTGAGTTTTGAGGGAGCCACAGGTCCTTATGTTCAGAATGCGCACGTGCGTCTTTGCAGCATTTTAAGAAAAAGCACAAAGAACGCCGTTGAACTGGAATTCAAAAGCGAGGAGCTTTTGGATCAAAGCTCCTATGATTTGATAAAAATGCTGTCTCGCAAAGGGGAGAAAATAAACACAGCGAGTGAGAACAACGAGCCTTATATGCTAGCTCAGTATTCACTGGAACTTGCGGAAGCAGCCCACAGATTCATCCATAATAATAGAGTTCTGGGGAGTTCCGAAGAGAGTTCCCGTTTACACCTTGTTTATTGTACCCAGCAAGTTTTAGAAAGCGTTCTAGATCTGCTGGGCATAGCTCCAATAAGAGAGATGTAATGTTTTATCTGTGACCGCCTTGGCGTTGAGGACGCTGCTCTCTAGGCTGCGACTCATTAACGCGGAGCGGTCTGTTGCCCACGTTTTTGCCATTTAAAGCCTGAATGGCTTTTTCTGCCGGTTCGTCATCCATTTCCACGAATCCGAACCCTTTACTGCGGTTGGAATCACGGTCTATGATAACTTTGGCGCCTTTAACCTCGCCAAATTCGGCGAATAACTCGCTCAGTTGTTCGTTGCCGAATGCGAATGGGAGGTTACCCACATAGATGCTTTTGCTCATACTAATCCTATATAATTGAACTGAGGGGTAATATAGAAAATTAATTATTTCTCACGCCTATAAGTGAGGCTTTGATGGAGCCTATGATTATTTCGCTTTTCATAAGCACCGGGAGGCGTTCTTTGTCGTCTGTAAGCCAGATGGATAGCTTGCCTTTTGACTTAAACAAGCCGTCTCCAAGTATCACAGGCTCTATTACTAGGCACGTTTTTTTGCCTAGGGCTGTATTTATGGTTTCCCTTCTATGGACTATAACCTTGAGTTTATACAGCTTTTTGCCGCTTATGGCATCGAAGTAAGCTGTGTCCCCAGGCTCGAATTTCAGTGTTCTGGTTAGGTAAAAGGCGGAAAGTATGCACCGTTCGCCTCCATTTAGCCCAATTGCCGTGTCTAGAGCATGCCTTAGCTCCGAGCCTTTATAGGCGGTATCTTTTATCGCCGCTTGCATTGCGTCAAAGTCATAAAGCGTTATAACATTCCTCTTGTAAGCTCCTTCGTGTATTTTTTGCTTAAAGACTTTGGGGAGCAGGCTATCTGCGCTTACTGTTGATGACACTGTGTCGTTGACGGTTAGTGCGTTGAACCAGCTATGGTTCCAAGCTCTTGAAATAATTTCAAGTTCATTTTCATTTTTTGTTTTGTTGACAGACATCCTTGCATTGCCGGCAGGAATGAATCCCCAGCTTATTTCATAATCCAGGACTTCGCCTGCGAATGGGTAAGAGGCATGCGTTATGGAAAACAGTAAGATGCTGATAGCAATGGTTAAAAAGGGGTTCATAAACAGCCGCATGTGGGTAATGTAGAAATTACATGTGTGGTATGGCCCTATGACAAAAAGCTTTAATTGTATGATACTATAACTATATGTTGTCACAAATGAAGGTGCACATAAATGAGTAGGGCATTCAAGCGGTTTTGTTGAATGACAATTATAACATTGCGCAACAACGCAATATTATATGCCGCATTGCATTCAACGTAGTTCTGGAAATCCTGAAAATTCTGTGAATTCCGGTTCGGACAAAAAGGGAAAAATGTAAACATATGTTTGGTTGCATGCAGTTTAACATTGAGTAAGGCACAGGAAGTGCCGCCTAAAATGCACGTAAAACCAAAAAAATAACCTAACCCCTTGCAACGAAGTGAAATCCAGACAGATTTCCTGAAACATTTACATTGGCAACAGAATAATGGCGAAGTTTGGAATCTTTAAGGTTCCAATTTGGCACCTTAAACACAGGTGCTATAAAAATAATATAGAAATGAATTTTTCTATTTTTGCGTTATGGCAAAAGGTTTATTTATCGCAGGCACCGGTACAGGTGTGGGAAAGTCTTACGCAGGAGCATTCTTGCTTTCGATTATTAAAAACTCAAAAGGAAAAATCTTGTACTATAAACCTATACAGTGCGGAAAGCCAGCTGATATAGCTTTTATAAAAAAAATGGCAAAACACAAGGATGTAGCTTGCTCTTATAACCTAAAAACTCCAAGCTCCCCGCATTTGGCCTTTGAAAAGGAAAAGATTAAGTTCAGCAAGAGCAAAATCAGCAGTTTTTTGGCAAAGGCCAAAAAACAATACGACTTTATATTTGTGGAAGGAGCCGGAGGCGTAAGGGTGCCAATAACCATGAACTTTGACATGGCAGACCTGGCAAAGCTCACAGGTTTTCCCGTTTTGGTAGTGGCACAGCCAGGGCTTGGCACCATAAACCACACATTGCTCTCAATAGACTATTTGAAGTCAAAAGACGTGGAGGTTTGTGGCTTTCTGTTCTCTTGGACTGAAGGTACGAATTTCAGCAGCGAACTGGTGCTTAACAATGCCAAAGTGATAGAGAAAATTTCTGGGGTAGCCTTTAAAGGCGCGATACCCAAGTTATAAAAATTCGTTTTATCCGTTAAAAACCCCGCTTAATCATTTCAAATTAAAAAAAGCCACGTTATGTTGTATTTATTTATTTATTTTTGAACCATATGAAAAGAATTTTGCATTTGTTGGCGCTTGGGGTGGCTGGTTTGGCAACCGCCGCAGGTGCTCCTCTTAGCCTGCAACAGGCTTTGAGCGAAGGATTAAAGGGTAATTTGGACATTCAAAGGTCAGAGCTTGGTTCCGAGGGCATAGATGCCCAAATAAACGCCGCTTTCCGCAGCTATATGCCGCAACTCACAGCTAGCGGCTCGGTAACGCGCCTTTGGGCAAATGAAGTAAATCCTATGGCAGAGCTAGGAGCTGCTCTTGGCCCCCTTATGGGCAGGCCTTATGAGGCACCTAAACCTATAAACTGGAATGTGGCCGGCGAACTAAAATTAACCCAGCATCTCTACGTGCCTCAAGTTTTAACAGGCATTGCAATGGCAAAAAAGGGCAAGGAAATAGATGCAATTGGCAAAATGGAGCTTAAAGAAGGCATAGTTTACGGCGTATCAATGCAGTACTGGACTATTGTATATATGGAAGAGAATCTGGATGTTTTGCAAAAATCAATGGACAATTTGAGCAAAGCCAGAGAAGCCATAGCCGCAATGGTAGGGCAGGGCATAGCCAAAAAAAGCGATTTGAACACAATGGATATCAATTTGGCTTCTTTGAGCACTCAAATAGACAACTTGAAAGTTCAAATTCAAACCCAGAAAGATGCTCTTTTGCAAATTATGGGACGTACTCCGGGAGAGCAAATTGAGTTAACAAGCCGCTTAAACATAGAGGCCAGAAATTCAGGAGATATAAACGGTGACCCTTTGCAGAGTTCCGTAACTTTAAAAAGAATGGAGCAAATGGTAAAACTCCAAGAGATGAGCATAGACCTTACAAGGCAAAAAATATATCCGAATGTAGTGGCTTTTGCAAGCTACGGTACGCAAGCCAGCAGGGAAAAATTTGATTTTTTCAATAAACCTCAAGACAAATTCGCAGATAACGGCACTGTAGGAATAGCAGTTTCCGTTCCGATTTTTGATGGTTTTTCAAATAGCGCGGAATGTACCAACGCACGCATTCAAAAAAGGCAGCTTGAACTTGATATGGAAAAGCAGAGGCTTGCGCTGCAGGCTACCTATAAAAGCGCAAAATCCACGTTAGCCAACGCAAGAATACTGGTTGCGCGCAACAAGGAAAACGCAAAGCTTGCCGAAGAAAATTATTTTATGAAAGAGCTTGAGTACAAAGAACAGGTTGCGCCGATTACGGATTTGCTGACAGCAGACAACAATATGCAAACGGCCCGTTCCAACGTTGTAAACGCTCTTTACACAGAAAAAACAGCAGAACTTGCGCTGGAGCAGGTTTTGGGAATTTTACGCCAAAGAACAGAATAGGAGAGAAACATGAAAAAGTCTTGGTTTGCGCTCATCTTGATTATAGCAACGGTTGCGGGAGCATTCGGTTTGCTAAATCACAATAAAAACAAAAAAATGGATATGCTGCAAAAGCGTTCCAGCACTACAATGGATGTTCCCGTTGTTATTAACGAAGTCGGGCAGCGAAACATGGCGCGCTCCATATCCATAAACGGGGTTTTGCAGGCAAAAAAGCAAGTTGTTGTGCTTTCCGAGACTGCGGGGCAAATTGAAAGAATTTACAGAGAAGCCGGCGACGTGGTTTGGCAAGGCAGCTCGCTCGCGCTTGTGGATGCTACAATTATTTCCACACAGCTTGCGACAGCCAGAGCTAATCTGGAAAATTCAAAAAGAGACTTGGCGCGCTTTAAAAACCTTGCCCAAAGCGGCGCGGCAACGCAGCAAACAGTTGACCAGCTTACCCTTGCGGTTGAGGCTGCCAACACGAACGTTGTGGCATTGCAAAAGCAACTGAGCAACACCACGGTGAAAAGCCCGCAAAAAGGCGTTGTGATTGCGAGAATGGTAGAAACAGGCTCTGTGATTGGCGGCGGTTCGCCTACTTTTAAAATAGCTGATCTTTCCCAAATGATAATGAATGTTGGGCTTACAGAGAGGGAAGTTGTGCAGGTTAAGCTGGGGCAATCAGCGACAATTCACATAGATGCAATGAACAGGGATTTTCCGGCTGTAATAAGCAACGTGGGTGTAGCGGCAGACATGAGCGGCAGGTACAACATTGAGGTTTTGATTTCCGGTGATATAAAAGACAGCGGGCTTCGCCCGGACCTTTCCGGCTCTGTCAGCTTTGATTTTCCTGTAACGGAAAACGCTATTGTTATTTCGAGAAACGCTCTTGTGAGCGGAGTAAAAGACCCAAAAATTTATTTGGTAGACGATAAGAATAAAGCTGTTCTGAGAAAAATTGCCATAAGCTCCGTGGAAGGCACAAATGTGATTGTGGAGAGCGGTCTGTCTTTGGGCGAGCGTATTGTTGTAACCGGCCACCAGAATTTATATGAAAATGCCTCGGTGAGGATTTTAAAATGAGTCTCTCGGAACTGTCGATTAAACGCCCAACATTTATTGTTGTTATATTCACGGTTTTGGCATTGCTTGGCACAATAAGCTACAGTACTTTGCGCTATGAGATGATGCCAAACATAGATTTTCCGATATTCATAGCTATATGTATTTATCCGGGAGCCAATCCCTCGGAAGTGGAAAATTCTGTGACAAAAATACTGGAAGAAACTCTTTCCGGCGTGCCTGGCGTTATAAATATACGAGGTATGTCGCGGGAAAACGCCTCTATTATAATTGTTGAGCTAAAAGCCGGCGCAGATATGGAAGCTGCGCTGAACGAAGGCTCCAGGCTTGTAAGTACGGCGCGAATGCGATTGCCGGATGATGCTCAGGATCCATCGGTTATAAAAATAAACTTCAATGCGATGCCCATTTTAAATTACGCTGTTAGAGCGGACAATATTTCTGCGACGGATTTGCATGACCTTTTGACTTACCGCTTGATACCTGAATTTTCCAGCGTTCCGGGCGTGGGCGAAGTATATTCAATGGCTTCCATGCAGCGCGAAATCCAGGTGAATGTGAACCCTGCGAAATTGCAGTCGCAAAATTTATCGCTTTTGCAAGTTGTGAACACGGTTACAACGAATAATTTGAATTTCCCTGCCGGTAACATAAGAACGGACAGCTTAACCAGCACAATAAGGCTTTCCGCAAAATATATTAAGGTAGAAGACATTGCAAACACTGTGATTAAGCGAAACGCAGACGGCTCGCTGCTGAAAGTTGGCGACGTGGCGGAAGTTGTGGACGCAGTGAAAGACGTTAAAGGATATTACAGGCTGGACGGGCAGCCGGCAACCGGTTTATATATATCCAAACAGGATGATGCAAACACCGTTGAAGTTTCCAAGCTGGCAAAAGCAAAAGTAAAAATGCTGGAAGAACGCTACAAAGAGCAGGGGCTTAAATTCGGGCTTGCAATGGATGGCTCGGTGATAATTCAAAACGCCGCAAACGCAGTTGTTTTTGATTTGTCTTTGGCGGTGATATTTGTAACAATACTCATGCTGTTCTTTTTGCATTCCTTCCGCAACAGCGTTATAGTTATGGTTGCTGTTCCGCTTTCCATTATCACAACATTCATAGGGCTTGCTGTTATGGATTTCACTTTGAACATAGTGACCTTGCTTGCGCTTTGTTTGATGATAGGAAACTTGGTTGACGATGCCATTGTGGTTTTGGAAAATATTTACCGGCACATGGAAATGGGAAAATCTCCATTGCAGGCATCTCTTGATGGTATTAAGGAAATAGGGCTCAGCGTAGTTTCATTGACGCTAACGCTTTTGGTGGTGTTTTTGCCGATTGCAATCGCTCCGGGCATACTTCGCCCTGTGTTCCAGGCATTCTCTATAACCATGTCTGTTTCGCTTTTGGTCTCTTTGCTTGTGGCATTTACCGTTGTTCCCTTGATGACAAGCTCTTTTGGCAAACTGACAAAGATTGAAAATAAGGGCATTTGGGGCAGCTTGCTTTACTGGTTTGAATCTTTTATAGACCTGTTTAAAAGGCTGGTCATATCGGTTTTGGAATGGGCTTTGAGCAATCGCATTAAAACTTTGATTATAGCCGTTTTGCTTTTTGCAGCATCCATTGCTCTTTTGCCGCTGGGCTATATAGGTTTTGAAATGGTGGCAAACGGAGATAACAACGAAGTAAACGCTAATCTAGAATTTGTCAAGGATATTTCTGTTGGGCAAAACAATGAGATAACAAAGCAAATTGAAAAAGAAATTTTGCAGATTCCCGAAGTCACAAGCGTATATGCCGGTGTTGGAGCGAGCAGTTCGCAATTTGGCAGCGGCGGAACCTACACAACCAATATGGGCATAAAGCTGGTTGATAAAAAGCTTCGCAAAAGAAGTTCCGAAGAATTTGCCGCAGACCTTGAAAGGCACATAAATTCCAATTACGCCGGGGTTAAGGCTACCGTTGTGGCGGCTGCAATGATGGGCGGCGGCGGAAGCGGCGGCGCTCAGGCTCCAATACAAATAGTTTTGCAGGGCAGCAACAGAGATGAATTGCTTGCGTTTGCCAGCACAATGGTGGACACTCTTTCCAAGGTAGAAGGCATTCGCAATATGAAACTCAGCTCGGATTTGGGCGCGCCGGAAGTTGTGGTTGAGATAGACCGTGAAAAAATGGCAAGGCTCGGTTTGGACTTGGGCTCTGTTGGCGGCACTTTGCAATACGCTTTTGCCGGCAACACAAATGCGCAATTCCTTAAAGGCGATTATCAGTACGATATAAATATACGCTTTGACAACTTTGACCGCCGCAGCGCAGAAGATGTTGGCAATTTAACAATGATGAGCCAGCTTGGGCAGCAGGTTAAGCTAAAGCAAATCGCAAATATCACCGAAGGCACCGGGCCAAACATGATGGAGCGTTATGGCAGAATTCCCTCCATCACGCTGCAAGGCAACATAGAGGGGCGTTCAATAGGCGACATAGGCAAAGACCTGGAAGTAAAATTGCAGGAAAAGCTGAAAAACGAGCCTGATATTACGTATCAGACAGAAGGCATGCTTAAGAACATGGCAGATTCCTTCAAGGCGTTGATTTTAGCTTTGATAGCTTCCATAATTTTGATTTATCTGGTTATGGTCGCGCTTTATGAGAGCTATCTTTATCCGTTTGTGATTCTGTTCTCCATTCCGCTTTCGGTTATAGGAGCGTTGTGGGCACTTGCGCTGACCGGCAATAACATGAGCATATTCGCGATGCTTGGCATAATAATTCTTGTGGGTTTGGTTGCCAGAAACGCAATATTGGTTGTGGACTTCACAAACCAGATAAAAAAACAGGAAAACAGTGTTTACAAAGCTTTGCATAAAGCGGTTGAGATTCGCTTCCGTCCAATTCTTATGACTGCTCTAGCATGTATTGTTGGCATGATGCCTATTGCGCTTGGTACCAGCGTTGGTTCCGAATGGAAAAAGGGAATTGGCTGGGTTATTATGGGTGGAATGGCAAGTTCAATGCTTCTTTCGTTCATAGTTGTGCCGGTTGTGTATAGCATGCTTGAAAGCGCAAAGATTTGGATGAAGAGAAAATTGAAAATGATACCAAAGGATGCAAAGTTTGAGTGAAATTGCCGAGCTACTACTCTAGGCTAGTGGCCAGCGTCTAGTGGCTTCCACAAAGGCTCTTCTTGCCAGTTAGTTGGGAAACCCATAGCTGCTTTGTCTATGCTGGAGTATTTTGAGAATAAAGCAGACAGTTTTTGCTTGAAAGAATGCTTTGGGTTTATGATGTTTAGCAGATAAATGAGCATGGATAATATAAAATACATTCGATTATTGGGAATCTGCCTATTGTTCAACCATTGATTTTTATGAGTACCCGGATGTACAGGAATAATTCGCATTTTTCTGTTCCATAATCTGGCGTAATGCGCACATACATTCCTAACGTAAACTAAACTGTATAGCCATGATTCAAAGGCTTTATCAAATAACCCAAAAAAACTTGCGATTTCCTGTTTCTCTTTACTCGACTTCAAATTTTTATATAACTTTGACAATGTACCAAAAGATGTTATTTCTAAAAGCATGAAAGTTGGCGGAATATCGTTTGAATATTCCTTTTTAAAAGATACTATTAATCTTTCATCACTTCGCTTGATTTCTTCCTTTACCTTTGATATCAAGGACTTATACTCACAAGATTTTGAAAATAGGTCTCTTTTTTCAAGCCAAAATGAGCCGTTAGACAAGGATAATATATGTGCCATTTTGGAGCGAAACGCTACTTCAATTTTTTCTATTTCGGCTATGATTATTTTGCGAAGATTCATATCAAATTTATAAATTTCAAACGCACTGTCAAAACTGGTATTTTCTTTGAACTTTTTATTTTGTTTGTTCTCTAAAAACGAATGCCAGTAACTGCCAAGCCTGTAATAGCTGACTCTTTCTAATATTTTTAGAGCTCGTTCTTCGTCTTGAAAAGATAATCCTCTGCCTTTAAGCAGAGCAATTTGCTCCACATACGACAAAAATGGTTTTTGGTAAACCGGTTTTAATTCCTCAGACATAATTCTCCTTAAATAAAAAGACCCACCCGATTGCGCTGATCTGACGAGAAGCGGGGTGGGTACGTTATGAATAAATATAGAAAATTTTTACCGTAAAGTCAAGGGTCAAGGCTTATTTTTTTTATTTTGCCCTCATTTAGCAAACATATAAGTTTCTACATTACACCCATGAACAAAAATTGCGAAAAAATTTTCCTCGCCTGTTTTGCCGCTTTTGCGCAGATAGCTTTTGCGCAAACAGACGATTTGTTTGAATTTAAAAGATTTCTTGCTTTGCCGGTTTTCGCTTATTCCGAGGAAACAGGTCCCGTTGTTGGCGCAGGCGCATTGATTTTTGTTTCTCCGCCCGCATCTGACGGCACCAAAGCTGGTAGCAACAATTCTACCGTGGTTATGACTTCATTCAAAAAACAGGTTACATTTATAAATAAGCATATTTATGAACCTGTGGATGGACAATGGAATTTTATTACTCATTTCTATCTCAGCAACTGGCCTGCGCAATTTTTTGGCATTGGCAACGACTGGAACGAGGATGAGTACGATGTTTATACTTCAAAAAATATTCGCTTTGACATAGTTTTGGGCAGAGATTTGTTTTCAAAGAGCAAATTCAGCTATGGAATTGAGTTTGACGCAGAGTATATAACTTTTGATTACAAGGAAATAGAATACACAAATTTAAACAATGATTTGAAAAATTCGGCAAGGCTTGGAGTTGGTTACAATTTAACATACAATAGCAGTGAAAGAAACGATTGGCCTCGCAAAGGAAGCTTTGTTCAAGTGCGGCATATATTTTTCAACGCAGAAGACAACACTGCGAGCCACAGCTTTATTTGGAAAAATCTGGACACCCGAATGTACATTCCAATGCCTTTTTTGCCCGAAGGTGTTTTGGCTTTGAGTTCATATCTGGAAGATTTTGACGGCGATGTTCCTTTTGACAGGCTTGCGCAGCCGGATGGCGTGGGACAATTGAGGGGTCTTAAGAAGGGATATTTGGCAGACAAAACTTCATGGGTTTTGCAATCCGAATTGCGTTCCAATCTTTTTTGGCGTTTTAAGGGAACTCTGTTTTATGAGCTTGCAAAGGTAGGAGACGGATTTAAAGATCTTAACGAAAATAAGTGGCACGATGCGATAGGCATAGGCGGCAGGTTTATGGTGAACAGGGATAGCAAAACTCATATTCGCGGTGATTTAAGCTTGATAGACAAGAAGTGCTGCGGAATGGCGATTAAAATCAACGAAGCGTTTTGATTTTCAGCATGGTGCTTGGCAATCAAGGTAAGATTACGGTTGAAAATTTAGAATTGATAGTTATCTGTCTAGAAACTATCACAAAAACTTGGACTTGCAAATTCTAGAAATTCTGATTCAGACGTTTAACAATAAATATCTCTTCGCATACTTATTGTCTTACGATTTTTATTGTACAACTCCTCATTTACAAGAAAACTGTTCTTTTCGTAAAAATTCAAAACACTTGAATTGTGCTCAATATCGGCATCTACTGTGAGGAAACGGCAAGCCATGTATTTTTTATTGCATTCACGAGCCATAGCACAAGCGGAATAAAGCATAAAAGACCCAATGCCTTTATATTTTCTCCGAAATTCATCGTTTGTTGCAAGTTTAGCTACCTTCATTGCAGGAATTGTCTTGAACGGATAATCCAAAGAATGCAAAGATTTTTCAGTAACAGATAATTTTATTGCATCAGCTATCAAAGACATATAGGCGATAATATTATCAGTCTTTTTTTCTCGCAATAACAATGTAAGCGCTATATGATCTTTTTGAGAACGCAAAGCATCTACTTCTAAATATTCGTTATATTCTTCAATTGAGCAATCAAATTCCGATAATTTATTCGATTCAGAAAAGCTTTCAAAAAGGAAATATTCTAACCCATTTTCAGGTGTGATTAAAGTATGGTTATCCATATTATCTCATCATGCTCAAAATAAGCTTATCATTTTTTTCAAATTCTGCTATTTTCTGCGGACTTGGCGTCCTGCGAACCTCAGCTATAACCTGCCGGACAATGTTTTTGTCCCGAATAACTGTCGCCTGTACAGGCTTAATTCTAACTGCCATAAAAACCTCTGAAATTAAATCTACCCATAAATATAGCATTATTTTCCCAAAAAAGCGCAAA
>WQTK01000330.1 GCA_009786285.1 Candidatus Fibrimonadales bacterium
GGCGGAAATTCGCCAGGTGTTCAGAATTCCAAAAATCGGTTTGATTGCCGGTTGCATGGTGAAGAGCGGCTTGGTGGACAGGGAGTCTCAGGTTCATGTTTACAGGGATGGCGTTGAGCTTGGCCTTACAAAGGTTCAGTCGCTGAAGCGTGTGAAAGACGATGTTTCTTCCGTGAAGTCCGGCCTTGAGTGCGGCATTGGCCTTAGGGGTTATGATAACATACAGGAAGGCGATGTTCTTATATTCTTCAAACAGGTAACTGTTGCTCGCACTTTGGCAGACTTGGCAAAGGAGAATGACAGCAAATGAAGTCTAAAAGAACTGTGAGGCTTGGCGCTCTTATACAGAAGGAGATTTCCATGCTTTTGCATAACGGCCTGAAAAATCCCAATGTTGGCATGGCATCTATTTCTCATGTTGATGTAACCTCGGATTTGTCTTATGCCACAGTTCAAGTTTCCGTTATAGGCACAAAGCAGGATCAGATGAAAAGCCTGGGTGCGTTGCAGCAATCCGCCGGTTTTATCCGCTCTCACTTGGCCAAGCTGATAACAATCCACAAATTCCCTGAACTACGTTTTGAAATAGACGCAGGCCAGCAGCACGCCGCCCGCATAGACGAAATTCTGCACGAATTAAAGGAAAAAGGGGAATTGTAATATTTTCCGCCAGCATAACAGGCAGTCCATCAGATTGCGTAATTGGAATTATGCAGGCAAAGGCGCATATTTTATCACAATATGTTGCCAAAATCACAGATGTTATTTTGGGGAAATTGTCGACAAAAAAATGATATTAAACGAATTAGGTAATCAGGCATACGATGAATGGAAAAAATTGCAAAAACGATATCCGTGGGTTACATTTGACGTTTTCCAAATTATGCCCGACCATATGCATGGAATAATTGAAATAAACCGTAACGTACCAATGTCCACACACGTACCAATGTCAACGCCCACAACCATGACCGCAGCAGCAGGGGCGACCCTTGCGGTCGCCCCTGCTGCGCAACGTTGCGCATGTCCAAATTTGCATGCAAATACAAATGTGGGGAATGTCGTTGCGAATTGTGGAAACAACGTTGCGGATGTGGGGAATGTCGTTGCGGATGGGGCAAACATCGCCGCAAAAGGGGCGACCGCAAGGGTCGCCCCTGCGGGTAATGTGGCGTATGGTGGCATGACGCACGGTAACGTGGCGTACGGCAACGTGGCAAATGATGCCGTAACAATTGGTCGCATAATTGGTGCATATAAATCATTGGTTTATCAAAATTGTTTGGAAATTGCCAATATTAACAATCGTGTTTTGGGGAAATTATGGCAACGAAATTATTATGATGACATTATTCGTGATAAAATTCAATACGCAAATATAAAAAAATATATACGCGACAATCCGGCAAATTATAAAAAACGCCGTTTGAATTTCTAAATTATTTGATATGTCTAGAATTATTTTCATTTTGGTGATTTTTATTGCTGTTGCATTCGTTTTTTCCTGTTCTTCGGATGATGGACATGATTCTTCCGATGATAGCCCCGGCCTTATTTTTGGTACATTGGATTACGGTGGGCAAACATATAAAACCGTAAAGGTAGGCGAAAAAAACTGGATGGCGGAAAATTTGATTTATGGTGACGATGATGGCAAGTATGATTATTATACGGCTCTGAATATTTGCCCTACCGGTTGGCATTTGCCGAATTCTGATGAATGGGATGAACTTATGTATTCTTTAAAAAAAGAAGAAGCCGCAGAATTCAGAGGTTCTTATTATGACAGTTGGTGGGTTCGTAACGGGAAGTATTGCGAGTATGGTAGATTAGGGTTTCTCTGCGTAATCTGTTTGTTTATGACACCTGAACAGGAAGACCTTTTCTATGAGACTTACTTTTTTGCAGTCCGTTGCGTGGAGAATTAAAATTTCTACATTACTTCCATGAAATTACTGCAAATTCTCGCTTTAACCGCTGTTTTGTCATTTGCGCAGTTGTCTGGGCAAAAAATAGAGCTTCCAAAACCAAATTTGGACAAGGGAACTTCAATAATGAAATCGCTTTCGCAGAGAAAATCTGCGGCGGCGCAGGATTTTCAAAAAGCCAAGGATTTGAGCCTTGCGGAAATTTCCGAGCTGTTGTGGGCGGCAAACGGAATCAATAGACCCGGCGAAGGCAAACGCACCGCACCATCCGCAGTCAATGCGCAAGACGTGGATGTTTACATTGTGGCAAAAAACGGCGCATATTTATACGACGCAAAAAACCATGCGTTAAATCTGGTTGCAAATAGCGACTTGAGAGCCTCGGTCGCTGGCAGCCAAATAGCCTTTGCAGACGCTCCAATCATAGTGCTTCTCATTTCCGACCTTTCCAAACTTCCCGGCGATGACGCTAACAAACAGAGGCTGGGCGCAATAGATGCCGGCATAGTTTCCCAGAATATTTCGCTTTATTGCTCCGGCACAGGCTTAATCACCAGAGTCAGGGCAAGCATGGATGTTCCCGGACTCAGCAAAGCTTTGAAGCTAACTGCGTCGCAAGTTCCAATGCTAAACCTCCCAACAGGAAAATAATTTGCAAAAAAATATTTTAATCTACCTGCTCTTTGCCCTTTCCGGCATTTCGGGCTTGATATACGAAGGCACTTGGGCGCGCTACCTGAAATTGTTTTTGGGCCATTCCAGCTATGGGCAAATTTTAACGCTGTGCATCTATATGGGCGGGCTTGCGCTTGGCAGTTTCATTGCAGGCAAGCTAACCGCCCGCATTAAAAGACCGCTCCTTGCTTATGGCGTGATTGAGCTGTTTATAGGCTTTGGCGGAATGTTTTACCACCCGCTCTATATTTTTGCGACAAATTTATTTTACGATTCCGACTGGAGCAGAACGGTCAATGCGGAGTCGGTCAAAATTGTCATAGCCACGTTTTCAACTCTTCCGGTAGCAATTCTCTTGGGAATGACATTCCCATTCATAGCCGCCGGCCTTTCAAGGCGAGACGGCGATAGCGGAAAAACCTCGCTTCCGCTTCTTTATTTCACAAATTCACTGGGTGCGTGTTTTGGCATATTGTTTGCGAGCTATATTTTAATCCCGTCCCTTGGAAACGCAAACACACTGCGCATAGCCGGAATAATAAATTTCACACTGTTCATATTCTTCTTTCGAATTGGGAAAAACGTGGATGCCGGTTTGCGAACTGATTGTGATGCGCAGAAAGGGCAACCACGGGGGGTTGCCCCTACGTGGTGGTTATTATTTTCCGCAATAACCGGCATGACATCGTTTATTTATGAAATCGTTTGGATTCGGCTTCTTTCTCTTTTAATGGGCAGTTCTTCCCACAGTTTTGACCAGATGCTCTCGGCGTTTATTTTGGGGCTTGCGCTTGGCGGGCTTGCTTGCAGAAGGCTTTTGGCGAAGAATTTTGAACCGCTCAAACTTTTGGCTTTTGCGCAAATTTTAATGGCTTTTTTTGCGGTTTGCACGCTCTATTTCCATGTGCCGTTTTGGGCAGCCATGAATGAGGCACACCAGATTTTCAACCAGACTGCGACAGGCTATGTTTTTTGGAGCGTGTTCAAATATGCGCTTGCGGTTTTGTGGATGGTTCCAACCAGTTTCTTTTGCGGAATGACTCTTCCGGTTTTGACTTATTTTCTTATCAAGAAAACAGGTTCGGAAGGTTATGTAGGAAGCGTTTACGGATGGAATACAATAGGCGCGATTGTAGGTTCGGTTGGCACCGGGCTTTTGCTTTTGCCGCTTTTCCAGCTTAAAGGTGCTCTCCTTATCGGTGTGTTTTTGGATTTGATTTTGGGCATGGTTATCCTTTTCAGGTTTTTTCCCGATTACAGAAAAAATGTTGCGTTTATATTAGTTTGCGTTTTGGCGTTTTTCCCGAGCCTGTTTATGAATTTTAGCCCGGAGAGAATATCTAGCGGCATATTTCGCAGTTACAGAGTGTTGAAAGACAAAGAGGACATCTATGTTCGCAGCGGAAAAACCGCCACAATAAGCCTGCACGAAACTGATGGCGGCGTTTATGTGAAAACAAACGGCAAGGCAGATGCCAGCTTGGCGAAAGACCGCACAAAGCCGATAAGCGGCGATGAGCTTACGCAAAGCGCGACTGCGTTTATGTCTATGGCAATGCGAAACGAGCCATACAAAGCCGCAATGGTTGGGCTTGGCAGCGGAATGGGTTCGCACTATCTTTTGGCAGATCCTCTTTTGGAAAGGCTGGACTGCATAGAAATAGAAGAGGAAATGATTAAGTTTGCGAAAGAAGGATTTTATCCATACAATTACCGCAGTTTTGATGATCCCAGAATGTTTTTGCACATAGGCGACGCGCGTACATTTTTTCATACGCAAAACCTTTCTTATGATTTGATTGTAAGCGTTCCGTCTAATCCTTGGGTTAGCGGGGTGGCGAGTCTTTTCAGCTTGGAGTTTTACCATCACATAAAACGCTATTTGAATCCCGGCGGGCAGCTTGTGCAGTGGCTTCAGCTTTATGAATTCAACAATGAGCTTTTGCTCCACATAATAAGAGCGCTTGACGAATCATTTAAATATGTGAGTGTTTACCGTGCCCCGGAAGAGCCGGACGTTGTTATAATCGCAAGCGATGAGCCGGTGTTTCAGAAGCACATAGACAGATTGAGGACAGACCCGGAGCTTGCGTATGAATTTGAGACTATTCATCTTCCCTGGTATTTTTTTGGCGAGCAGAACTTTTTGTTTAATGCCGCCAGCGTAAGGCCCGTGCTGAAAATGGTTGAGGCAAACAGCGAGTATATTCCGGTTGTTGATAACAAGGCTGAGCAGGCGCGTTATGTGAACACTTATGTTAATTTTATATCGGCTTTTGACAGTTGCCAAATTTGCTGGCCGGAATTTTTGGACCCTGCCGATTATGCTCCGAGAAAGGCTTTTATAGATTCTTTGGGTTTGCGTGTTCAGACTCCTGAGAATGTGTATTTGGAAAATCATATGTATTTGTCTTTGAAAAACAGGGATAAAAATTTCAACTGGGCTGCTTTTTGGACTGATTACCGCAAGTGGTCAGCGAAGGTTCCTTTGACGGAGGCGAGGGACAGCATTCCTCTTTACGCAGAGCTTAAGTCCATGTTTTTGGCGAATGAGCTGCCTGCTCCGGTTGCGGTGGAATTTGATTTTATGGATTTGGTTATGCATAAAAAATACAGGGAGGCGGCAAAGCTGATTTCTTTGATGGGCGAGTATTTTGAGTTGAAGGAGTCTGATGAGTTTTTGCTGCGCCATCTTTTTTTGGTGGGGATGCTGGGCGGCGAGCGTGATTACATGCGGCATATGTTCCTGGAAGTTTATTTGGAGAGCAGGTATTTTGACAGGGCAGAGAAATTTCTTATGAAAACCGTAGCTGGTGTTCCGGACAGGATAAGAAAAACTGTTTTGCAAGACAGGGCGGTGAAGGAGAATTAAAGCATATTCTTCATTTTGGCAAAGTTTTGCAGCACTCCGTTTACAAAAGACGGAGAATCTTCGTTTGAGTATTTGTTCGCTATTTGCACGGCTTCTGAGAGAATCACTTTTATCGGGGTATCTGCTGTTAGCATTTCTGCCATTGCTATTTGCAAAATTATCTTGTCTATTGTGGAAAGCCTCTCTGGAGACCATTCCGGGATTATCTCCAGAAATGTGTCGCGAAATTCCTCTTTTCTCTCCAAAACGCCGTCAACCAGATTCATGCCGAATTTCTGCATATCGTTGCTAATAGGGTTGCTTTCCAAAATGCCAGGCAAACAATAACCCGGAGCTTCGCCTGTTATTTCCATTGCGTACAAAAGCTGCATGGCAAAAACCCGTGCGGGCCTGCGTGAAACGGATGGCATCAAGAAATCCTTTTATACAGATTTGCCATTTCAACAGCGGCAAGGGCAGCGTCTGTTCCTTTGTTTCCGCATTTTAGTCCTGCTCTGTCCATTGCCTGTTCAACGGTATCGGTTGTAAGCACTCCGAAAATCACAGGGATTTTCCCTTCCCTTGCCAAGTGCGCAATTCCTGAATTCACTGCGTTTGAAACGTGGTCAAAATGCGGAGTCGCGCCTCTGATAACGGCTCCCAAAACTATAATAGCGTCAAATTTCTCGCTTCTCGCAAAGCGAGCCGCAAGTCCAGGCAACTCAAATGCGCCCGGCACCCATGCAACGGTAATGTCGCCTTCGCTAACTGCGCATTTTTTCAGTTGCGAAAGAGCACCCTCTAAAAGGGATTTTGTGACAGTCTCGTTAAAACGAGAAACAACAATAGCAATTTTCAGATTCTGCCCGTCTAAACAGCCTTCTAAAGTTTTCATAGCATGGAATATAGAAAAAATAAAAAATTATTTTCTATATTAATACCCTATGGAAAATTTAGAAAGCGATTATAGCGGTTCAAATATTACCGTTTTGGAAGGTTTGGAAGCAGTCCGGGTTCGCCCGGCTATGTATATAGGCAGCACGGATAACAAAGGTTTGCATCACTTGGTTTGGGAAGTTGTGGACAACTCGGTTGACGAGGCTTTGGCAGGATATTGCGACAAAATAGAAATTTCTATAATGCCGGGCAACGGCATAAAAGTTGTGGATAACGGGCGAGGAATACCAACAGATATTCATCCAAAGGAAAAAGTGGGAACGCTTCAAGTTGTGATGACAAAACTCCACGCAGGCGGCAAATTCGACGCAAATGCCTATAAAGTCTCCGCAGGCCTCCACGGAGTAGGCGTAAGCTGCGTAAACGCTCTTAGCACAAAACTCATAGCCACTGTCACCAGAGGCGGCAAAATAATTCGCCAGGAATTCACAAAAGGAAACCCGGTTGCGCCTCAATACGAAATAGGCACCGCTCCGGCAAACGCACGTGGCACAACCATTGAATTTTACCCGGACACGAGCATATTCACGGAAACGGAATACAATTACGAAACAATAGCCACAAGAGCAAGGGAATTCGCGTTTTTGAACAAAGGGCTAACATTAACCGTTAGCGATGAGCGCACAATAGCGCAGGAGCCTGAGGGCGAGCCTCTAAAAAAAGAAGAGTTTTGCTATCCGGGCGGGCTAGGTTCTTTCATAGAATACATTGACCAGAATCGTAAATCCCTTTTTCCAAAACCGATAGTTTTTTCTACGACGGCAGGGAGCTATCCTTTGGAAGTCGCGCTTCGCTATACGGAAAGCTATCAGGATAATCTGTTCAGTTTTGTGAATAATGTGAACACCGTGGATGGCGGCACTCATTTAACAGGTTTCAAATCCGGCCTTACAAGAGTTCTTATAAAACACGCTATTGGTAAAATTTCAAAGCCCAAAAAAGATGTGGAAATTACCGGCGCAGATGTTCTGGAAGGCTTGACGGCGGTTATTGCGATTAAAATTCCGCAGCCGCAGTTTGAAGGGCAAACCAAAAGAAAGCTTGGAAACTCCGAAGCGAAAGGCGGCGTGGAAGCTGCCATATTCAAAGCCTTAGACGATTTTTTGCCGGAAAATCCGGGCATTGCTAAAGTTATAGCGGAAAAAGTTTACAACACTGCGGAGGGCAGGGTAGCGGCGCACAAGGCAAAAGCGGCGGTTAGCAGAAAGGGCATTTTGGAGGGCGGCGGGCTTCCCGGCAAACTCTCGGATTGTTCCAGCAGAGACCCGGAAAAATGCGAACTCTTTTTGGTGGAGGGTGATTCCGCAGGCGGTTCTGCAAAACAGGGGAGAACAAGGGAATATCAGGCGATTCTCGCTCTCAAGGGAAAAATTTTGAACGTTGAAAAAGCCAATGATGTTCAGATTTTCAGCAATGACGAAATCAAAACGATGATTCAATCCATAGGCACTGGAATAAAAGACGATTTTAAAATGGAGAAGCTGCGCTACCACAAGATAATAATAATGACTGATGCCGATGTTGACGGCTCTCACATTCAAACTTTGCTTTTGACATTCTTTTACCGTTATATGCGCCCGCTTGTTGACGGCGGCTATGTTTATTTGGCAACGCCTCCTCTTTATCGCATAAAAATGGGCAAGCAGGAGACTTATCATTTTTCCGACGAAGACAAGGATGAGGCGATGCGTTTAATAAAAGAAACCGGCAAAAAAGCCGATTTGCAGCGTTATAAAGGTCTTGGCGAAATGAACCCGGACCAGCTTGCAAGCACCACAATGGCGCCTGCGACACGGGTTTTAAAGCAATGCTGTGTAGAAGACGCAATCAAGGCAGACCAGATTTTCTCAATGTTAATGGGAGACGAGGTAGAGCCTCGCCGCAGATTTATTGAGGATAACGCATACAAAGTTTTAGACAAGCTGGACGTGTAAGTTTTTTTGTATATTATGAATATGAGCAGAATCGCGAAAGTTATGGAAAGCACTTCCGGCGTAATAACCAGAGTGCTTGAGCTACGGGAAAACCCGTTGCTGTCCGATATCTACGTAGACATGAAGGATGCGGGAAAATACCGCTCCGCAAGGCCCAAGGCCATAGCCGGAGCCATAACCCGCCGTTCCGGCATCAAAAGAGACAAAGCCAACTTTCTCAGAGACAAGCGCAACATGGCAAAAGACCTCAGGGCCGCATGCGCTGCCGCAAAAGCAGAATTTGGGGCATAAATGGAAAAGCATCTGGAAGGCCGCGCAAAAACTGACGGGGAACAAGCCGAATTCGGAATAGCCGTACAGGAATTTCTGTTGCCTCCTCCGGATGACTTGGCGAAATTTAAAGAAATAGACGCTTCCATAGTAGCTTGGATAATGCAGCACGCAACCAAAGAACAGGACTCAAGAATAGAACTCGACCGCAAAGAACTTGATTCAAGAATAGAGCTTGACCGCAAAGGATTGGAAGCTGATATAAAATTTGACTCCGACCGGATTGAACTCGCAAAAGAAGAAAACGGCATAGTCAAAGCATCGCTCTGGCTGGCGTTCAGCGTGGTCGTGCTTTTCATAATTTTATCCGGCGTTCTGATATTTCTTGGCATGGAAATTGCAGGAACTGTATTCGGCGGCGCCGCTTTAATTCTGTGCGTCCAGGCGTTTCTCAAGTTCGGGCGCAACCAGAAACAGTAGTTCACTGCGTTCCCTAACATTACGCAACATTTTCTACATTATACTAATAGCACTAAATCTAGGGAGGTGCAAGTGAAAACACGGAATTGCTTTTGGTTGGTTTTATTGCAAACCCTAGCACTGGCAGCCTTTGCTCAGGCTCAAACTTTCAGCGGAGCCGGCGTAGACGGCGATCCATACATCATCAACTCGGCGGAGGACTTAGAATACTTGGCTGATTTGGTGAACTCCGGAGACCCGGGGCACATAGATAAATATTACAAATTGGGCAATAATATTGACCTTTCCGATTACGATAGCGGTGAGGGCTGGATTCCAATTGGCTCTGGTGCCTATCAATTCTTCGGTCATTTTGACGGCGACGGCAATGTTATCAGCAATCTTTATATAGACAATCGGGATGATTGCGTTGGTTTATTTGGTGCTGTTTCTGCAGGAAGCGTGGTGGCAAACCTGGGGCTTGAGAATGCAAGCGTTAGCGGTGGTAGTGAAGTTGGCGGCATTGTGGGATGCCTTTACGGCAGCGTGGCTAACTCTTATTTTGCCGGTACGGTAAACGGCCATTTTGCTATTGGCGGCGTGGCAGGAGATATGAATGGCGGTAGCGTTGTCAATAGCTATTCCACAGGTGATGTTAACGGCTATTCTAGTGTTGGCGGCGTGGCAGGATATATAAATGTCAGTAGCGTTATCAATAGTTATTCCACAAGTGCTGTAAGCGGCTATATGTATGTTGGCGGCGTGGCAGGATATTCTTATAACTGTACTATTATTGACAATGCCGCGCTGAATCCTTATGTGAAAGGAGATGGCGATAATATTGGGCGTGTGGTTGGTTATTTGGGCGGCGATGGCGGGGAAGTACTTAACAGCAACGTTGCTTATGCGGAAGCAGAAAATTACGCAGGCGATACCACGTGGAGCAACAAGGGTATAGATGCCGAAGACGGCGAAAATATTTCTGCTGTTGCAATAAGCGAAGACGGAACTATTGGCGGTCGCTTTGTAACAGTTAATGGCTGGGTTGTTGCAAACGGCAAGCTGCCGGGCTTTAGCGATGCTGTGGACTTTCCTGTGCATTTAGCCCCAAATATAATAAGCGTTACAGTTTCGCCTGCATATACTGCGGCAAACAGAGGCGGAACTAGCCAGTTCAGTGCGGTTGTTCTTAAGAACGCTCCACAAACCGTAACTTGGAGCGTAGAAGGCAATGCGTCTGCATCCACAACAATAGACATAAACGGGTTGCTCTCTGTTGCGGTAGATGAAACCGCAACTTCGCTTACGGTGACAGCAAAGTCCCCTTTGAATGCTAGCGTATTTGGCTCGGCAACGGTGACTGTGATTGGCGCTAGCGAAAAAGAAGTTGTTATTGAGATGTGGGATTCTTGGAGCGATGGCTGGGCTGGAGACGGAGCTTTGAGAATAAACGTGAATGGCGAAGATGTTGATACTGCAAGAGTTAACGGGAGCAGCGACATTTATAAATTCATTGTTAATTTGGGAGACATAGTTAAGTTTTACTGGATTAGTGACAGTGCTAGCAACCGAAACGCTTTTGCTACGTATTATTCTGATGCCGCTCCGTCTATTGCCTTTGATCCTTTAAATGGGGCGGCAAATGATGAATATGCTTTGTTGCTCTATAGGCAATATGAGAATATGGGCGGTCTTTTAAATGGAGAATTGATAGGCTTGTTTACAGTTGGCGCAGAAGCCAAGCCTAATACCGATTGGTATAATACTATGGGCACGAACTTTATCATCTACACAGCCGATGAATTGGCAGGGTTAGCGTATATTGTCAACGGCACAGCACCGGGAATTGCGCAAGATGACTTCTACGGCAAAACCATTGCGCTCGGTGCGAACATTGACCTTTCCTCTTACAATAATTGGATACCTATAGGAAACCTCAACTATCCTTTCTCAGGTGTTTTCAATGGCGGCAAAAAGGTTATAAGCAATTTAAAAATCAACCGTACCAATGAGGAATACCAAGGCTTGTTTGGGAGTATAAATGGCGGCACTGTTGAGAAGCTTGGGCTTGAAAATGTCAATGTCAACGGTTACTACTATGTTGGCAGCATTGCAGGAAATATTTACGGTAATGGTCTTGTGACAAATTGTTATTCTACCGGTAAGGTAAATGGTGCACGCTATGTTGGCGGTATTGCAGGATATGTCAATAACAGTGATGTTACCTACAGCTATTCCATTAGTGCTGTTAATGGCGAAGGTGGCATTGTGGGGCAGCTTGAAGGAGGCAGTGTTGCAAATTGCGCAGCGTTGAATCCTGAAGTGAAAGAAGGCATTGTTGGCCGTGTGGTTGGCAGTTTATCCGGCGGCGGCACATTAACAAACAACGTTGCTTATGCGGGAATGGCTAATAGATTCGGCAATATTGATTGGAATAACAAGGGTTTGAATGCGAAAGACGGAGATGATATTTCTGCGGCATACATAAGCACAGACGGGACTATTGGCGGCCGCTTTGCAACAGCCAATGGCTGGAGCGTTGAGAATGGCAAGCTGCCGGGATTTGGAAGGGCTTTGGACTTCCCAGAGCATTTACTCGCAAAGGCAGTGAGCGTTACAGTGTCGCCTGCGAGCGTTACTGTAAGCAAAGGGAGAACGCACTTGTTTAAGGCGGTTGTTTTTTGGAATGTAGCACAAACCGTAACTTGGGCTATTGAAAACAGCACTTCTGCATCAACAACAATAGGCACAGACGGGTTGCTAACTGTTGCGGCAGATGAAACCGCAGACTCAATTACAGTGATAGCAACATCAACTTTGGATGCCGATGTATCGGATACTGCCACGGTAGAAGTTATACCTGAGTTTGATACAAAGTGGTATAATACTATGAACACGGACTTTACCATTTACACTACCGAAGAATTGGCAGGGCTAGCACATATAGTCAATGGCACAGCACCCGGCATTGCACAAGATGGCTTCTCCGGCAAAACCATTACGCTCGGTGCGAACATTGACCTTTCCTCGCATAATAATTGGGTACCTATAGGAAACCTCAACTATCCTTTCTCAGGTGTTTTCAATGGCAACGGCAAAGTTGTAAGCAATCTAAAAATCAACCGTCCCAATGTACATAGGCAAGGTTTGTTTGGGTATGTACGCTATGGCTCGGTTGATAAGCTTGGGCTTGAAAATGTTAATATCAACGGAGACAACGCGACTGGCGGCATTGCAGGATATGTTAGCTCGGGCAATATTACAAATAGCTATACTACTGGCATAGTCAAAGGTAATTACGAAGTTGGAGGCGTTGTTGGGAATCTTAATGATGCTGGCAGTAGTGTTGCCAATAGTTATTCCACCAGTGCTGTTAGCGGCAATTTTGGTGTTGGCGGTCTTGTTGGAATAACCGAAGGTGGTATTATCTCTGACAATGCAGCGTTGAATCCTGAAGTGAAAGGACACAGCGATGTTGGGCGTGTGGTTGGCTATTATAGTTGGGTCAGCACTCTTGCAAACAATGTCGCTTATGCTGATATTGCGAACATTTCTGAAAATACCACTTGGAGCAACAAGGGTGCAACTAAGATAGACGGAGCTGACATTGGCGAAGCAGAAATAAATGCAGACGGAACTATTAATGGCCTGTTTGTTGGCCCTGTGTGGACAACCGCAAACGGCGCATTGCCGGGCTTTGGCAAAACCGTGGATATGCCTTCGCATTTAACTCTGCCTGATATTGACTGGTACATTGCTAATCCTGCCGGACCTAACTTCATAATCTCCACCGCCGAGCAATTAGCTGGCTTGGCACGAATTGTCAATGGCACTTGGGTAGGCGGCACGGACAATTTCTCCGGCAAAACCATTACCCTTGGCGCAAACATCAACTTGGATGTATATGACAATTGGATGCCTATAGGAAATAATGCTAAGCCTTTCAAAGGCACTTTCAATGGCAACGGAAAGGTAATAAGCAATTTAAAAATAAATCGCCCCGTTGCATATTACCAAGGCTTGTTCGGCAATATAAACGGCGGCACGGTTAATAAGCTTGGGCTTGAAAATGTGAATATAAGCGCATATTTCGATGTTGGCGGCATTGCAGGATTTATTCAAAATATCAGCAGCATTTCAAATAGCTACACTACCGGCACAATCAAAGGCAATAACCATGTAGGAGGCATTGCTGGTTCCGCTTCTGCCACCAATATTTCCAACAGCTATTCAACAGCAGCGATAGAAGCAAGCGACAATGGCGGCGGCATAGCGGGAAGTTTTGGCGAAAGCAGTGTTATTGCCAATTGCGCAGCGCTTAATTCTAAAGTAAAAGCAGGCAACCCTGTTGGCCGTGTGGTTGGCAACGATGGCAGCACATTAACAGGCAACATTGCGTATGCCGGAATGGAAAACAAAGCTGGCGATGCCACGTGGAGCAACAAAGGTTTAACAAGCAAAGACGGAGCAGACATAATAGCAGATATTATTTTCCTAGACAGCACGCTTGGCGGCAAATTCACTGATGCTGGCGTTTGGACATTGGAGGGCGGCAAACTGCCAGGCTTTGAATCGGCAATTGCAATGCCTTCGCACATAAGCGATGCCAAAATTCTGGACGTTGCCAAAGCAACAGTTGTGGTTAACAAGCCAAGCTATGTTTACACGGGAAGCGAAATTACCCCGGATTTCACGGTAATTTATGAAGGCATAATATTGAAAAAAGATGTGCATTACACTTATGCGATATCAAGCGTAAACGGTGTTGGCACAAGCGCAGGAACGAATGCCGGAACAGTAACCTTTGTAATTGCAGGCAAAGGAATGTTTACCGGAACAAACACAAACACTTTTGTAATAGAAAGAAAGCCCATAGCCGAACCCACAGCGGTTAGCGGGCTAACATACACAGGCTTGCCGCAAACAGGCATTTCTTCCGGCACAGGATACACGCTCACAAATGCTTCCGCAACAAACGCCGGCACGCACACCGCAACAGCCACGCCAGACGGCAACCACCAATGGAACGCCGGAGCGAATGTAGTTGCGGCAAGAAATATCAGTTGGAGCATTGCCAAAATAGCGCTCACAATAACGGCAAAGGATATGCATATAAATCTCGGTGAAGCGCCGATATTCACTGTATTGTACAGCGGCTTTGCAAACGGCGAAACCGAAAGCGTTTTGGGAGGCAAGCTCTTATACAATTGCGAATACCCCGCAACAAACGAAGCAGGCAGCTACGGCGTAACTCCAGGCGGTCTAACGTCGCCAAATTACGAAATAACCTTCGTAGAAGGCACTCTAACGGTAGACAACGACGTTGTGAAAATTTATGCAACAGGCAGCACAATAATCCTCCAAAACGTCCCAAAAGACGCGAAAATCAATGTTTATAATTTGCTCGGAGAACGTGTATACAGCAGAGACGCGATGCATCGCGTCTCTACAAAAGGCGAATTGCAAATCCCAGTCCAAACAAAAGGAATGTATGTTGCAAAAATAAACGGGCAAACGCTGAGGATTGTGGTGAGGTAGCTACTGACCCTAGCTTGGAAGAGCTAATTTGGAATTTTTCTATATTACCCTCAGTAAACTCATGGAGGTTTTTGTGAAAAAAACGCTATTTATTGCGATGTGTGTGGTCTTTTTGGCCTCGTGCGCATCCAAAAGAGCTGCCGTTGTTGACCCTACAATAATGGAAGCTAAAACTCTTGCGGAGCTCTCAAAAGTTAATAATTTTGCAGTTCCGGCAGAGGCTGATTCCCTGATAGCCGCGGCAGAAAAGCAAAACGAGGAGCGCCAAACAGAAAACGCTTTTGTTTTAGCAGACGAAGCCGTTTTGAAAATACACCTTTCCCTGCTGAAACAGGAACAGGCAACTCTCGCGGCTGAAACCAGAAAAGCAGCCGACAGCTTGGCCGCAGCAAATGAATATTTGGGTGTTTACCGAAATGTTCTGAAAGACCGCAAAAACGCACCCAAAGAACAGGTTATAAAATAAGGAGGTTCTATGAAAATTCAAGCACTTACAATTTTAGCATGTGCCGCAACTCTGTTTGCCCAAGCAGTAAGCCCAAGTACCAAATCACGTCCCTCGCAAGGAATGAACAATACCGCGTCGGCTCAAGAAGAGCCTCTTTCTTGCGAAGTGTCTTTTAACGCTGTTAAAGACGCATATCCCAAAGACGCAGCCACAAACCGTGCTTACGCTATGGTAAACGCAAGGATAAAGGCTCTGAAAGACGTTGAAAAAGACAGCCGTACCGGCGCAATTTACGAAGCAGATTTGAAAAATTGCGAATCTTCGGTTGAGCTTTTCAAAATTCAGCAATCCAATGCGGCGCTACGCAAAAGCTTGGATTCCTTGACCCAAAAGAACATGGCGGTGCAAAGGGAAATCTTTGCCGTTAAAGACTCGCTTATAGAGTTGTGGGCCGGCGATGCCTTGTCTGCAAAGTCTATAAATGCGGCTTTGAACTCAGAACGCAACCGCCTGGAAAGATTAAACCAGGAGACTTCGGAAGAGCAAGCTCGCATGGCAGAAGAACAAGCTCGCTTGGCAGCAGAACTTGCGCAGAAAGAAAAGGCCCTAGCGGAAAAGGACAGCTTGCTTGCAAAGCAAAAAGCTGAAGCTGATAAAAAGCTCGAATCTCTTCGCAGCAAAACAATCAGCGTTTACAAGGACGCTAGAGGAACAATCCTTTCCATGAGCGACATTCTGTTTGAAACCGGAAAAGCCAATTTAAAAGAGGAATTGAAATTGAACCTGGCAGAAATTGCCGCAATTCTCAAAAGCCTTTTGAGCGAATCCAAAATAGAGATAGAAGGACACACCGATAATGTTGGCAGTGCCGCAACCAATCAAAAATTGAGCGAGCAAAGAGCCAATGCGGTAATGCAATATCTTGTGGAAAGAGGCGTTGAACAAAAACAGTTGAAGGCTGTTGGCTATGGCTTAACAAAACCCATAGCAGACAACAAGACTAAAGAAGGCAAGGCTAAAAACCGCAGAGTTGAACTTATAATAAAGGATTAAATAGTGTTTCATGCGGAGTTTAAGAGCATAAGCGGCAAAGATGCATACCCTTTGTCGCAAATTGTTTATAGAGGGAGCGATGGCTCTCTTTTGGAGGTTTGCCATGACCGCTCCGCATGGAAATCACGTTCTCCGGATGAATGGAAAATTTTATTCGGAGGGCGCCGCACAAGCTTTGCCCCTGCTGATTTAAGCGGGGTGTGGAGCAAGCGCGAGCTTGTTTTGCCGGAGCTTCCGGTTGAAGATATTGTGACTCTTCAAGAGGGCTGGACTCCTCTTTTCAACGCACAGAAATTAGCTAAGGAAATTAATATAAAAAGTTTGCGTGTGAAACTATGCGGAAATTCGCACACAGGCAGCTTCAAAGACTTGGGAATGACCGTTTTGGTAAGCCAGGTGAATCATTTGATTAAAAAAAACATTTCAATAAAAGCAGTTGCGTGCGCAAGCACGGGAGATACTTCCGCTGCGCTTTCCGCGTATTGCGCAAAAGCCGGCATTCCCAGCATTGTGTTTTTGCCGGCAGGGAAAATTTCCGTTGCGCAGCTTGTGCAGCCAATTTCAAACGGCAGCATTGTTTTGGCGCTAGACACGGATTTTGACGGCTGCATGAGCATTGTACAGGAAGTGACAGCGGATAAAAACATTTATTTGGCGAATTCCATGAATTCGCTTAGAATTGAAGGACAAAAAACAATTAGCTACGAACTTTGCCAGGAGCTTGGCTGGAGGCTTCCGGATACTTTAATTATACCGGGCGGGAATTTGGGCAATGTAAGCGCGCTTGCGAAAGGCATAGACGATTTGCTCTCCCTTGGCTTGATAGACAAAAAGCCCCGGATAATAGTTGCCCAGGCAGAAAAAGCAAACCCGTTTTATCTTGCGTATAAAAGAAACTTTGATAAACTTGAGCCTGTTCAGGCTCAAAAAACACTTGCGAGCGCTATTCAAATAGGAAATCCGGTTAGCTACCCGAAAGCCGAGCTTGCGATAAAAAATTACAACGGAATTGTGGAGCAGGTTTCTGAGCAGGAACTTTCAGACGCAGCCCACAGAGCAGATAAAATAGGGCTTTATTGCTGCCCGCACACAGGCACAGCATTGGGAGCATTGTTTAAGCTAAAAGAAAAAGGCTCTATTTCAAGCGATGAAAGCGTTGTTGTTATAAGCACTGCGCATGGGCTTAAATTCTCGGAATTCAAAGCGGCTTATCACGAACAAAAACTGGACAATATTTCAGCAAAATACGCAAACGCAATACATCATTTGCCGGCAAAGGCGAGCGCTGTTATGGACGTGCTTAAAGAGGTGGTGTAATGCAATACCCGGTTCTGAATACCTTAAAAACTGCTTATGAGCAGGGGCGCCTTCCGCAAATGCTGCTTTTTGACGGGCAAGCTGGCACAGGCAAAAAACTTGTTGCTACAGAGCTTGCGAAAATGCTTTGCGAGCACAGCACTGAGCCTGTTATTTGGCTTACTCCCATTGACGGCAAAGCCGAAGACAGAGACACTCCGGCGAAAATCGATTTCAAAGTGGCAGAGCTTTCGCAAAAATTTATCCAAAATCCGTATCACACTGGGTATATAACGGAATCTGCGATTATATCTGTTGGCATGGTTGAGCATTTGCTGAAGAATTTTGAACTTAAGGCTGCCGGAAATCGTGCCGTTATAATAACAAACGCAGAATCCATGAATGAGAATGCGGCGAACAAGCTCCTGAAAACATTTGAAGATGTTCCGCCTAATACATATTTTATATTAACCGCGAGTTCCAGGCATTCTCTTTTGCCAACTATACGCTCTCGCTCTACATGCTTTTCGATTCCTTTTTTAAAAAACAATGAAATATCCGAAGTTTTAAAATCTTATGGTTATGGCGCGCCAACAGAAGACATTCTGGAATTTGCCGCAGGCTCCGCAGGAAAAGCCATGCTTGCCATCGATTCAAATTATTCGGCGCTAAAAGAGAAAATATCCATTTATGCGGACTACGCTCTTAAAGGCAATGTGTCTGAGGCAATTTTGCATGTGCAGGAAATTGAAAAAGACGCAAATACCGCTGCGTTTTTTTTGGAAGGCCTCGCTTTGCAATGCCCGGCTCATATTCACAGCATTAATTTTCTTTTGCAGGCAATGCTTGCGAAAAAATTTACTGCGGAGCATGCTATTCAAAATATGGCGCTAAGGCTGGCGCAAAAGGCAATATGACAAACGCACAATTATCACTGGAAATAGCGCAAAGGCATAAAGTTTCGGTTCTTTTGGCCAGGCTTTTGGTTTTGCGAGACGTTAAAACGCAGGAAGAATCGGATAGGTGGCTGGATTGGGACACCCCTTGCGAGCACGATCCGTTTTTGATGAAAAACATGGACAAAGCCATTGACATCATTTGCGTTGCGCTTGAGAACAAAAAGAAAATATGGATTTATGGCGATTATGATTTGGATGGAATTTCCGGAGCGGCTATTTTAGCTGGCGTGCTGGGCGATTTGGGGCTTTCTGTGAACTGGATGCTGCCGAACCGTTTTGACGGAGGCTATGGGCTTTCTGCCGCAGCTTTGCAGAAAATGAAGGATTGCGGAACAGAGTATTTGATTTTAATAGACACAGGCATAACAGCGAAAGAAGAGATAAAAACAGCGAAAGAGTTTGGAATGCAGGTTTTGGTTTTGGACCATCACAAACCTTCCGGTGAAGGCTTGCCGCCTGCGGATGCGATTTTGGATCCTTTTTTGGAAGATTGCCCGTATCCGAACAAATCTTTGTGCGCGGCTGGCGTGGCTTATAAATTTTTGCATGCTCTTTATCAAAAAATCGGCAAGCCTCACAGCGATTTGGAGAAATATTTGCCAATGGTTTCGCTTGGAACTCTGGCAGACATTGTTCCTTTGAGCACGGAAAATATTTGCTTGGTTAGAAAGGGCATGGACAAATTTTTGAGTTCCGATTGCCTTGCCATTAAAATTTTATACGAGAGATTCGCAACGGACAAAAAATTTGTGAACAGCAACGATATTCATTATCGCATGGCTCCGTTATTGAACGCATCTGGCAGAATGGAAAGCCCGGACACTTCCCTTAAATTTCTTTTGTGCAAGAATAAAGATGAGATAGAGAGTTTATATGAAAAGTTGTCTGAGTGCAATGTTCAGCGCAGGGAAATAGAATTGGACATTCATGCGCAGGCAATTAAAAGGCTTGAGGAAATTTACGGAAATGATTTGCCGAAAGTTTTGATAATAGACGCTTTGGAGTGGAACATTGGGGTTATTGGAATTGTCGCAGCCCGAATGGCTCAAGAGTACAAACGTCCAACGGCCATAATTTCCGTTCAGGGCGATGGAGTTGCGGTTGCGAGCGCTCGCTCCGCAGGCTCTTTTAACTGGCACAGCGCGCTGTTTCCGTGCAGGGATATTTTCCTTCGCTGGGGCGGGCATATGAAGGCTGCCGGTTTTAACATAGCTGCGGAAAAAATCAGCGAGTTTAGGGTGCGCATGGAAGAGCAGGCCGAAATTCAGGGATTTGCTCCGGCGATGGAAGAATGCGTTCATTACGATTTGGAGGTTTCGTTTTCGGAACTTAGCTTAAAATTTTTAAACGAGCTAAAGCGTTTGGAGCCTTTTGGCAATGAGAATCCTTATCCGGTGTTCTTGGCCAGGCAAGTTTCGGTTAGAGGCTTAAAGCATTTGAAAGGCGGCCACATACGTTTTTATGCTGTTCAAGGCAGAATTTCCATTCCTGCCATTGCGTTTAACAAAACCCATTTGGCAGATTCTCTTCAAAAAAGCAGCATAGATTTGATTTTTGAGGTTCGCTCCAATATTTACCAGGGAGTTGAAAGTGTTCAGTTGAACGTGGTTGGAGTGGTGTAAAAGAGCCTTAGACACACTCTGCACATAAAAGCTCACAAGTCCGTTGCTGCTTTCGCCCTGGCGATTTTCCTGCAAACGATCATTGCAAAGGGTCTAAGACCGAGAGTAAATATAGAAATTAAAAATACGCTATAATTGAAATTCTGTGCGCATTTGAAAGCTCGTTGTGCATTTGAAATGCGTAATCTGCGCCCAGCCAGGGCAGAGGTTTAAGCCCTGCGCCCAAAGTTAAGCTGCTTGCGTCGCTGACTTTCACCAAGCCGGCTCTCAATGAAAATGAAAAATTTGTTTCAAATTCCAAGCCTGCATTGCTGGCTAAAAACCAGTCAATCGGATTTTTCCATGCCCTTGTTTCTTCTTCCGGCTGCGAATGCAAAATTCCCGTGCTTTGCCAATATAAATTCAATTTGCCGTAAAAATACGGAAAAGGCTCGCTGAATCTCATTGCTGCGTAAGCTTCTGGCGAAGAGTATTCAAAATGCCCGCTTTCCCATTTTGCCGCAGACGAGGTCCAGCCTTCAACCATGCCGGCCAGCATGAATCTTTTTGAGAATGCATAGCCCGTTGCAAAGTCTGAGCGAAAGCCCCATCCGCTTTGGTCAAGTTCTCTTTTCAATAAGTGCATGGAAAGCGCAACTTTCCATTTGCCAAAGCTTTTTCCCCATGCGCTTGTGAAAATCCAATCCGAGATGTCTAGGGTGTTGTAGTTGCTGCCTTCGGGCAAAGGGTCGCCTTCTTTTATGTATGGGATGCCGTCTGCGCTAAAGCGAGATGCTGCGAAGCCTATGGTGCCGGCACCTCTCAGCGGCAGTGCCATTGCTGCTCCGTTGTAGGAAGTTTCTTCAAAATAAGCCACGTGGGTAAGGGCTATGGATAATTTATCCAGTTCGGAAAGCTGCAATGGATTTTTCGCAAGCGAAGGCAAATCGTTTTGCACAGGCAGCGCAGCCATGCCCACCGCCGCAGACTTTGCGCCCTGCGCGGTTTCCAAAGAACTATTCGCGCCAACGACTCTTTCCGCATTCGCAAAAGCAAAGAGAATTAGAATAAATATAAAAGGCACTAAGGGAAGATAGTAAAGTAAATACTGATTAACTCGGACATCATGGCTAGTTGAGAGTTGAGAGTGTAGAGTTGAGAGTGAAAAAACTTGAAAAACGTTGTTTTTAGCGAATTTAAGCGTTATATTCTAAAAATAACTCTCAACTCTCAATTCTCAACTCTCAACTCTCAACTCTCAACTAAGAGGAGTTAATCAGCGTTTACTAAAATAAGTTTTCTACATTTCCAACAATGCTTTCCCAAGAAATAGATCGCTATTTGGAATCGCTGAAATCGCAGAAAAAGTTTTCTGAGCACACAGTGAGGGCTTATGCCCGTATTTTGAAGGACTTTACGATTTTTTTGAAAGAGGATATTTCTCCTGAAAAATTGAAAACAGATGATATTAGGGAGTGGCTTTGGAGCTTTAAGGAGAGTAAAAAGGCTGTTGCCACGCAGTCCCAGGCGGTTGCCTGCTTGAAAAGCTTTGGAAAGCATCTGGTGCGTTCAACCGTGTTAAAGCACAATCCCGCGCTTGCGATAAAAACGCCAAAAAAGCCGCAAAGGCTGGTTTCTTTTTTGTCGCAAAAGGAAGTTGGCAGGGATAAATTTGATGAAGGAGACTTGAGAGCGAGAGCGCTTTTTGAATTGCTTTACGGAGCGGGTCTCAGAATTTCCGAGTGCGCCGGTTTAACTTGGGCCAGTTTCAATTTTGCGGAGGAGCTGGTGAGGGTATGGGGAAAGGGGAACAAGGAGAGGATTGTGCCTCTGACAAAGGATTCCATGGAATGGCTTAACAGGTACAGGGATTTTCAATGCAGCAAAGCGATTCCGTGTTTTCCGAAAAACTTTGTATTTTCAAAAGACGGCGAAAATCCATATAATATCAGAAAGCTATACAGTGATATTCACAATCTGCTTCGTTCAACAGGCTGGGAAGGCAAGGCAAGTCCTCATGTATTGAGGCACACGTTCGCAACGCATTTGCTGGAAAACGGCGCAGACATTGTAACCGTTCAAAGGCTGCTTGGCCACAGCAATCCCAACACCACGCAAATTTACACGCACGTAAGCGCGGAAAAGCTGAAAGAAAGCTTGAAGCAAGCACATCCGAGAGGGTAGGTTTTTCTATATTATTTTACAATGCAACCTATTTTTCCAGCGCACGATGCGCAAACGCTGATTCGCCTTGCTCTTGAAGAAGATGTGCGCTCTGGCGATGTGACAAGCCTATGGACCTTGCCTGCCCGGCAAGTTCAAACAGCAACGCTTATCGCAAAAGAAGCCGGCATTGTCGCAGGGCTTCCGATAATTCCTCTTGTATATGAAAATGTTGAAATAAACTTAAATATGCAAGACGGCGCAAAAGTTAATCCCGGCGATAAAATAGCAGCTATAACAGGCGAAACAAAAACTTTGCTTGCCGGCGAAAGAGTGATGCTCAATTTTTTGCAGCAACTCTCCGGCGTGGCTACCATAACAAATAAGTTTGCGCAGGTTCTTGCCGGTACAAAAACAAAAGTGCTGGATACACGCAAAACAATTCCCGGGTTCAGAACTTTGCAAAAATACGCAGTTCTTGTGGGCGGCGGCTCAAATCACCGCATGGGACTTTGGGATATGGTTCTGGTGAAGGACAACCACGTTGCTGCTGCCGGTGGAGTAGTGGAGGCTTGGAATGCGGTTAAAAAGCAGAATGCGCAGAATTTGAAAGTTGAAATTGAAGTTGAGAATCTGGAACAGTTGAAATCGCTTCTGGGGCTTGGCGTAAACCGCATAATGCTGGACAATATGGACAACAAAACCATGCAGGAAGCGGTTCGCATTGTGAAAGAGAGCGGAGACCCGGTTGAATTGGAGGCAAGCGGAAACATGACTTTGGAAAGAGTAAAGGAAATAGCAAACATAGGTTTTGATTTTATTTCCGTTGGTGCGTTAACCCACAGCGTAAAAGCTTTGGATATTTCGATGAGAATATGAAAAATACGCTGGTTTTCACAATAGACATAGGCAACAGCCAAACGGCAATTGGTGTTTACAAAAATGCAAATGTAGAAGCGAGCTTTCGCTTAAACACAAATGACAAAACCACTAGCGATGAGCTTTTTTTCAGAATAAGCGATTTGGCAAAACATTCAAATCATAAGCCGAAAGATTTTACGCATATTGGGGTGAGCAGTGTTGTGCCGCAGCTTTTGCGTCCTTGGATTAAGGCTCTGAACGCATACTTCAACAAGCCAATTCAAATTGTCAGTTCAAAAAACTGCCTTGATTTGCCTATAGCTTATCCACGCCCTGCAAGCGTTGGCCCGGACCGTTTGTGCAATGTTATAGCCTTGCGTTCACGTGGGCTTCAAAATGGAATAGTTGTGGATATGGGAACTGCCACCACGTTTGATGTTTTGCATAACGGTGGTTTTGCGGGCGGTTTGATTGTGCCGGGCATAAGCGCGTCTATGGATGCTTTGACTGAAAAGGCTGCAATGCTTTTGCCTGTTTCCATAAAGTGGACAAATAAATTCGTGGCAAAAAACACCGGCGATGCCATGCGCGCAGGCATTTTGTACGGATTTTTGGCGCAACTTGAGTTTTTGATAAAAGGCATAAAAAATGAAATAGAAATGGAAGACATTCCTGTGATTGCTACAGGCGGCTGGAGCCAAATGCTGCAAAAGCGCACTTCAATAATCAAAAAATATGATCCGTATTTAACTTTGGAAGGCATTCGCCAGGTTGCGATTAACGGGAACGGTTTTCACAATCTTGAGGGTGAAGAGTAAAACAGGCGGCAATAAAAAATGCCAGCCTTGCGAGCTGGCACTATAATCATGCGTATTAACTATGCATACATACTTCTCTTGCTTTCAAAAGTTGCGCTTTCGTCGGAAGCGTTATTCGCCTTATTTTTCAAAATTTCGGTTAGCGAAGATTTGATGTCTTCAAGCAATTTAAGCAAATCTTCTATGGTCTTCGCTTTTTCCTTATCATCTCCGGTTGCGGCAAGAAGGTCGTGCTTCGCTAGAAAACTTTTCAGATCCTTTATTATATTTACCGGCTGTATGTTTATCGGTTGTATACTTTTGAATTCAACTATTTTTATAGGATGGTGGTAATGGTGCGATGCAAAACATCTTACAGGATGAATCGGTACTAGATGCGGGTGAACGTGATGGTGATGCGGTTCTCTTGCTGCCGGTTGCGCTGGCTGTGCCGTTGGTTGTGCCGGTTGTGCCGCCGGTTGTGCCGGTTGTGCTTCTGTGGCTTGGGCCTTTGAGAGAAACTCATTAAATGAGCCGCCCCCATGTCCTTTGGCATCTGCGTGATGATGATGGTGGTGGTGAGCCGCTTCTGTTTGATGAGCGTGGTGGTGATGTGCTACTAGCATGAAAACCTCGTGTTAAAACTGTTTACTTCCATTTTTGAAGGTTAAAGCCACCGCCTTTCAGGCGGTGAACTTTTAGTTGCTATATTTGTAATATGACGGTTGAATACAGACAG
>WQTK01000331.1 GCA_009786285.1 Candidatus Fibrimonadales bacterium
GTAAAATTATGTTTTATACGCATTAAAATATTTCTATGAGCCTCTGGTAGAGGCTCGGAAGCTTGTGCTGCAAGCTCGCCGGTTATATTATTTTGCGCAAATTTTGCCATATAAAGGAGGAATATAGAAAATCAAACGAGCCTCCATGTGAGGCTCCATGCGGGCCTTCTTCAATATGGTTCATCTTCAGCCCCATGTCTTATAATATCCCTGCTGAGCCTAGCCGTTATAACGCTAGATATAGTAGTTTCTATATACACCGTTTTTTGCGGGTTGCATGGCTGTAAATATAGTAATTTTTTCCGTCATCGGCAGTATGTTCCAAAATGGAAATAACTGAATTCTCCTGTAATTCAATCACTGGCGCACCCTAGTTTTGAACGCAACGAATACTATGCAAACTGGATTTATAGTAGGCAAAGTAAGAGAATTCATCGCTGTAGCTGCTAATTGTCCACCAGTAGGTACCTTTGGGATGCTCGGAAGCACTCCACCAAAAGCTACCGTCACCGACAAGGCTGAATTTTCCATCCGAATCGCTATGACCGCCCGGCAGGGCAGAAAAACCAAAAGCATCGCTGCCATTGCCCGATTTTTCTTTGTAATCATTCCAGCCGTTCGTTGCCTTCAATTTCTTGCCTTCGCCAACCGGCGTATATCCACTCGTTATCCTTATAAAAATGTTGACGCTTGCATCACCAACTGCCGCCTTCAGAGTTTCCCACTCCTCATTGCTTGGCAAATGCCAACCACTGGGACAAGCTTTCATAGCAACTTCCCAGTCGTAAAGCCTTCCATATTTCTTGCAATTAGCAGGGGAATCGTCGTAACACTTGCTGCCTTCCGCCTCATAATTCAAATTCTCTGCCAACCAAGTTTGAGAACCTATTTTAATGGCTTTATATTTTTTATCGTCTCTGGAGTCGGTGATAACAAAAGGCTCGTTTTTGGAGCCTGCAAGAGACCCCTTTTGCTGCATACAAGCAACAACGCAAAATAAAGTTAATAATATTATTGCTTTTTTCATCTCTTTTTTCTTAGTTAGAAAATTTTCACAATATATACCCTTTTTTTCAAGGCATCAATTTGGCCTAGTTGAGAGTAGCTGGTGGCTATTAACTTTCCTTGCAAATTATAGACTTCCACTCTTGCGTTTTTGGGAATGTCTTTTAATTGAGCAATGCGAATAACCGTGGTTTCGCCGGATGAACTGCTGCTAGGGGTTAAAGAGCTGCTGCTTGAAGGCGCAGAACTGCTACTAGGAGTTACAGAGCTACTGCTTGGAATCACAGAACTGCTGCTGGGTACTTTGGTTCCGTAGTCAATTGCCATTTGCGGGTAGAGTTCTAAACGGGCGTTTGAATAACGACCGCTATTAGTTCCGCTTTTCCAATCAAAAAGCGGCAAAGAATTATCTCCGTCAAACTCCTGAGGCTCCCACACAAATGTACCGAATCCTTTATTATCAGGCAAAGCAAAGACCATATCGTTTACTTCACGGTGCTTATCCGCATATTCCACAACTGATATCTTGATGTTGTGAGTATTGGCTATGGAGGTTAGAATGGACTGCAATGTATTCAAATCGCCATGCCATTCCGGGTAATATGATAGCCCATACACATCTATTTTGTTTGCGAAATTTGCCTCTACAGCATTTAAATTTGTTTTTAAAGTAGTCAGCCAATTATTGGGGTATCGGTTGCTTTGCGCAATTGAATGCATCATAATTTTGATGTTTGCATCCACATCTTTTACCCCGTTAATGCCGGCATGCACCAATTTGGCAAAATTGGCATTGTTGCCATTGCCATCGGGATGTATCATTCCTCCAACAACTTCATTGCCAACTTGTACCATATCCGGCAACACATCGTTCGCTTTGAATTTTTCAAGGCTTTCCTTTGTGTATGAACGCACTTTTTCAATCACTTGAGCGGAATTCAACCCTCTCCATGACATAGGTTTATACTGCTTGCCCGGATCTGCCCAAGTGTCACTGTAATGGAAATCCAAAAGGAACTTAAAGCCGGCGGCCTTTACCTTTTTTGCGTATTTTATGGTGGAATCCAAGCCGCAATACCCCCTTGAGGAATATGGAGATGCATACCAAGTGGAATTCTCAGCTTTTGCCCTAGCAGTATCTTCCGGAACCCCAGCCGTTGGGTCAACAAAAAGCCTCAAACGTATGTAGTTAAAACCATGCTCTTTCAGTATCGCAAGCATATCTTGCGCCTGCCCATCGTGGTAATATTTCACATTGCCGCCACCAGCCGCCGCAGGGTTCTCCCTTTGCTGTATCCAGGAAATGTCCGCACCCAGCGCAAACGGCTCATTTTGCGCAAAAGCGCACGCTGCAAAACCAAGCAAAACAGACAGAACTATTCTGTTCATAACAACCCCCGTGTTATATATAATATAGCAATCGCAGATTTGCTATATTCAAGATTTTCTCAGCGCTGTGCTTACAATCATGTTAATCTTTTAATCTGTAAATTTCTAAATTTCCCTTTAAATGAAATTGCCCCTCCTTACCCTCCTGATTTTCTCCCTTGCCGTTGCCCAAGACGATAGCGAGCTTGAATTGCTGCCCCCGGATGCTTTTAAAAACGAAGTCTTGCGCAGAGAGCTTGCCTTGCAAGGAATTGAAACTGCCAAAGATTCTGTTTCCAGAACGCTTTTGCAAGCCTCCGTGTTCTATTACGACAAAAAATGGGACAGTGCTTATTTTGCCTATATGCCGGTGCTGGACAAGGTTTCGGATTTGCTGTACGGCCCGCTTGTTATTAGAATCGCAAGATGCCAGTTGGAAAGAGGCTATCCCCAAGAGAGCAAAAAACTTTTGTTGAGCGTAAAAAGCATAAAAAACAACAAAAGCTCGTGGGAAGAGGCAGATCAAATTCTGCTGGAAGGAGTTTTGCGCGACTCCACTACGACGCAAAAAGCTAAAAAAGACTCGATAGAGAAACGGCTCAAATTAAAGCCAAGCACGAACTATGGGCAAATTCTGAAATTGGAACTCGCAACGCTCAAAGAAAACGAAAACGACGCAAAAGGCGCAATAGATTCCTATTTCTCCGTTCTTAGAGGCGGCGGCCAATACGCAGATTTGGCATTCAAGGCTCTGCAAAGACTAACTCCAAATTCCACAGACTATGACTTTGTTAGATATATATGCAGAAAAGGATCCACAGAAAAATGCGTGGAAAAAATAAGCATTGTTCTCAAAGATTCAAAACTGGATTCCACAAGAAAAGTCAACTTTATGGTGCAGCAGGCAGAAGCTTGGAAGCGGCTATCAAAAAACGACTCTGCTATTTGGATGTATAAAAAGCTTTTAGACAGCGTGGATTACAATACCTCGTGGTTGCAGAGCTTGATTAGAATGGTGAGAAGCGCAGGCAACAGGGCCGAAGCGAAAAAGCTTGATTCAATTTTCCAGAAAAAATTTCCATTCAGCTCCGAAAACGCAAACAATCTGTGGGTAAGAGGCTTGGAGCACGAACAGGCAAATGAATATAAAAAAGCTATTGAAACTTACAAACAACTCTACGATTCCAAATTCGGAAAACACCAGCGCAGGCAATGGGCAAAGTTCAGAGTTGGATTTATAAATTTTAAAGAAAAAAAGTATGCGGAGGCGGCAAATATATTCGCAGAAGCCGCAAGCGAAAGGCAAGGGCTTATGCCCAGAAGCGCAGCTCTTTATTTTTACGCAGAATGCCAAAGGCTGCTGGAACAAAAAGACAAGGCCGCGAAAGCATATTTTGATGTTATAGCGGATTTTCCGCTGGGATATTATTCTTGGCGCGCAAAGCAGAATTTGACGAAATTCGAACTTGCCGAAAACATCCCGGAAATCGGAGCAGAAATGCAAGAAGATGCCGCCATAGCATGGTTAAAAGCCTTGCAAAAAAAAGAAGCTAACGAAAAAGATTCGCTTGTCAGCGTTGAGCGCTTGGAACAGATTTCGGTTTTGCTCCGCAGCGGTTTTGAAAAGGAGGCTTTTGCTCTTTACGAAAACGCCCTCAAATTCCATAAAAACCGCCCTGAATTTTATTACAGATACGGCATGATGTTTATGCAAAACGGCGAGCACGCCTTGGCGCACAAACTGGCTCGCAATCTTTTGGATATTGTTCCCAGGGAAAAAATATCCGGTGCGCCAAAGCAGGTGCTGAGATTTCTTTTCCCAATGCCTCACGAGGCAAAAGTAAAAAACCACGCTAAAATAGACCCGCTTTTAGTGTATTCCGTTATGCGGCAAGAGAGCATATTCGATGCAAAGATACAATCCCCCGCAGGGGCCAGAGGGCTTATGCAGATTATGCCTGCGACCGGAGAATTCTTGGCAAAAAGCGAGGGCGTAGAAGGCTACGACAAGGACTTGCTTTACAATGCGTATTTGAATATACGTTTGGGTGTCAGGTATTTAAACGATTTGTCCGCAGAGTACAACAACGATTATATAGGCATTTTGGGCAACTACAACGCAGGCCCTGCCGCTGCCAAGCGCTGGCTTGCGAGCTATGGTTCCCTGCCTTGGGACATAAGAGTTGAAGATGTGAGTTACTGGGAAACAAGAGATTATGTAAAGCGTGTTATGGGCAATTACTGGACTTATAAAGAAATTTACGGGAGTGACTAGTGTTTTTTCTTTTAACACTAAGCTCGGCGCTTGGGCTTGCTTTTGGAAATATTTTGGAAAGCATTGGCCTTAGAGCCGCGAAATCCATCGGTTCTTTGGCGAAGAATAAATTTTGGCTTGGCGGTTTGCTGCTCAGCGTGATAGCTACTTTGCTTTATTACGCTGCAATGGCAAAATACAATATTAGCCTTGTTCAGCCTTTTATGGCTTTGAACCCTGCGTTGACTGCTATTTTGGGCTGGAAGATTTTGGGCGAAAAAATGAGCCGCAAAATCGCTTTTGGCATAGCTTTGATTTTTTGCGGAATTTTGATTGACGGCACATTAGCTGGGGAAGCTGCCGGGAGTGCTGTGGCTGGCGCATCGCTGTTGTGGGCTTATGCCGGTTCTGCGCTTGCTTTGCTCGCTGTGGCTTGCCTTATTTTTCGCAAAGCGGAGATAACGGACTCTCTTTGCGCAGGCGTGGGGTTTGGGCTTTCCGCAGTTTTTTACAAGAGCATTTGCCTAGACGGTTTAACGCCGCTTCCAATTGATTTGCGCATTTTCATTTTCGGCGTGCTTTATATAGCGGCGTTTGTTTGTTCGCAAATCGGGCTTCGCAGAGGCAGGGCCTTGTTTGTGATTCCGCTTTCCGCAGCCATAGGCTTGATAGTGCCAGCCATCAGCGGACTGGTAGTTTTTGGCGAGCCGTTTCCTCCGCAAAAGATAATTGTGATAGTCTTGGTTTTCGCAGGCTCTATTTTGTTTGTGAGGGAGTAGATGAATTTCAGCCTAACGGCTAAATTCGCATTTTCTATATTCCTTTCATGCCAAAGAATCGCAAGCGAATCCAGGTACAAATATATTCAAAAGGCACGGGTAAGCCAAAATCTTATAGTATTCCGCTTAGGATTATAGGGTGGTGGATATTCGGGCTTGTTATAATAGTGCTGGGGTTCATGTTTTGGCTGCCGGATAATATGATTAATCTTAAAAATTTCCGCATTTTTGAAATATCAAAAGAACAACGGGCAATGCAACTGACTGCAAACAAACTGGAAAAACAAATTTCGGAAGCGAATTCGCAGATAGAGGGCGGCCGCAATCTGAGGAATAAAATAGACAAACTGGCTGGCATTTCACATAAATTGAAAAATGAAGAAAGCGAGTTGTCTAAAGACTTCACCGACTCCGAGCACATAAAAAAAACGCTGGAAACATTGAGAAAAATGCGTACCGCTCTTATGGAAGACGAGCAATATGCGAAAAGCCTGCCCCTGCTGCATCCGGTAAGGGAACATAAAAACATAACCAACGGCTTCGGAATGATTCATGATCCGCTGACCAACAGGCAATTGCTGCACAGAGGGGTGGACTTTGCCATTAAGGAAGGCGATACCGTAATAGCCACAGGCGATGGCATTATCGATGCTATTATAAATCATAAATATGGCTTTGGGACTTCATTGGAAATTCAGCATTCGCCTCGCATAAAAACCATATATTCGCATTTGCAAAATGTTTTGGTTCAAGCCGGCAAGCCCGTGAAAAAAGGGCAAGCAGTGGCGGTGGCCGGCAAAAGCGGCAGTGTTCTGTGGCCAGTTTTGCATTATGAAGTCCACTTTGACAATCAACCGATAAATCCGGAAGATTATTTTATAACGCCGTAGCATTATGAATAACATGTCCTTGATAAAGAGCAAAGATACTTCCATAGAAGTTGCTTTTCGCAAGGCTCTTTGGAAGGCAGGGTTTCGTTACAGAAAAAATTACAAGAAATTGCCGGGCAAGCCGGATATAGCTTTGACAAAGCATAAAATCGCTATTTTTTGCGATGGAGATTTTTGGCATGGAAAGAATTGGGACGAGGACAAGAAGAGGATAAAAAGCAATTGTTCTTATTGGCATTCCAAGATAGACAAGAACATAAAGCGGGATTTTGAGACGGACAGAAGTTTGAAGCTTATGGGTTGGGAAGTGTTGCGTTTTTGGGAAACGGACATTGAGAAAAATGCGCAAAGTTGCGTTGACCAGGTTAAAGAAGCGATTTTTTACAGAGAAATAGGAGTGGAGCCGTGAATCTTATACGGAAAAATCCATATAATAATTTTCATCATCAATTTTATAAAATACCACGTCAGTTCTGCCATAATGTTCCAGATCTTGCCTTGTTATGAAAGCTCCATTTGCTAAACCTAACCTACCCCTGAAATATTCACCTAAATAACTGTTATTTTGAGGTGTATGTATAGTTTGCCCTTGCACATCTTTTTCTGCTCTTCGGCAAAAAAAAGATTTATCATCATCAGTTACAATTGTAAACCATTGTGGAGCTTTCGGGAAAAAATCACTATTATATACATCTGGTGGCAATTGAATATATGCTTGATTTTGCTCACGACCTGGACGTTGCCCCCAATTAAGCCCTCCTCGATTTGGAATTTCGCCAGTTTTGCTACTCAATAGCGAAACCTTAATATGTTTAATATTAGAATTTTTCATAGCAATATCAGATTTTTCATTTTCATAAATTTGTCTACGATAGTAATTTCTGTCATTATGAATTCGTATTAAATTCTCGACTTCTGGTAGCTCACAAAAAATGGAGTCCGCTTCAAGTGCTTGATAATATTCAAGAATATGATCATCTTTTATTTCGGCTAATAATTCTCGTTGATATCGAAAGGCATTTTGTGTATAATTCGCAGAGCCAATAAATGCTTTGTATAATTCTTTATCTTTATACCAGACATATAATTTACTGTGTACAGAAGGCGTTTTGTAAATATAACTACAGGAAAATCTATTTTTAAAACTAGCTACATCTGAAGTAACAATACTCTTGAAACCAATGTGATCGCTTGAAGATAAGCCATTAGAAGAACACATACCAACAAAAAGCGAAATATGCGCATCTAAATGTTTTTCTGATAAATCATCTAAATGGCATAAAGCCATTGTTGGGCTAGCATACCCAGAAATAATTTTAAGCGTATCCGCTCCTTCTTGGCAAGGTTTTATTAAAACATCTTCATATAAATTTGTGTATATCATGCTATTTTATACTCCGGTGCTTTCTCTAAAAGCAACATTTGTTCTGGATGTTTTATATTATAAAGATTTATTTGTTCTTCGCATATTCTTGATCCCATATTGCATTCTTCATAATCATAATTAATGTTTGCAAATGTTTTGAGAATAGCTTCAAATATAATTTTAACGCCCTCAACAGGAACAGCCATCCCTATTTGTTTGCGAACGCTTTCTTTAGAGCCTTCGAAAATAAAATCATCCGGAAAAGTTTGTAATCTTGCTCTTTCCCTGTTGGTTAAAGCTCTATTCTCTTTCCAATGGTATACATGTGTTCCTCCGCCACCAGAACCCGTAATTGTATATGCAGGTTTATTTGGATCAAGCCTGCGATATATTTGACTAATTTTAGCGCCAGCTACGTTTAACTGATATTTCTCAGGAATATCAGCCGTAAAAGCATTTTCACCAGGTTTAATAAATTTTAATCTTTTTACAACATCTTCTGACTGCCTAGTTAGTTCATTATTCATAGCATCAATCGGAATAGGGGGAATTTCAATCGCGTCTTTGCTAGTTCTAATTTTAAAATTCTTTACAGAAGGCACTTTATAAACAACATTTTGATCTTTGCGAATGCCTACAATAATGATTCTGTGCCGTGCTTGCGGAATGCCATATTTTTCAAACTTATAAAGATGTGGATATATTGAATAGCCAGCAGAATGCATGTCATTAAGTATCGCTGAAAAAGCTTTCCCGTCATTGGAATTGCGCAGACCACCTACATTTTCTGCCAAAAACCATTTTGGTTTAAACTTTTTCATAGCTTTTATGCCGTATGAATACAACGGACCATAAACTCCATCCATTCCTTTCTGTTCTCCAACTACGCTGAAATCATTGCATGGAAAACCGAATGCTAAGGCATCTATATCAGATATTTTTTCTAATTCCTTAAAGTCTAACTTTCTAATATCACGGCACAAAACCGTTTTCTTTTTCTCGGCTACATTTTTTTCATAAGTAGCACAAGTATCTTTGTCGTAATCGTTTGCCCAAGCATGAGTTATTTTAAAATTTGGGTCTTTGATGCAAGCTGTTTTAGCTGCATAGCCTATACCGCCGGGTCCACAAAAAAGTTCACCAAGTCTAAATTTCATAAGGTAAATATAGAAAATTTCTAAATTTTCCCCACACCATGCGAATCTTATTCCTCCTCCCAGCTATCGCCTTTGCCGCGTTTTACGGCAATCAGAGCGGCGTGAATTGGAAAAGCGCAGAAACTGAGCATTTTTTGGCGCATTACCCCGCAGAATATAGAGAGCAAGCGGAAAAAGCTACCGAGATTGCGGAAAGCGTTTATGACGCAATAACCAGCCGCTATAAAATAAAACTGCCGAGCAAGGTTAATTTGGTGCTTGAAAACATACTCTACAGCCAAGGCGAAGCTAACCCCGTTTACAACATGATGCGCATTGGACTTACAAGCTGGGATTTCAAAGTGCGCGGCACACATTCCTGGATTAGGGATGTGAGCACACATGAGTTCAGCCATTTGGCGAGCATGCAAAACAGCAGCAAAACGCCTTATCCCTGGATTCAAGGCTTGCAAATTTCCAAAATAGATTTTTACAATGAACGGCAACAGATTAATCTTGTAACGCACATACCTTTCATGATTCAGCCTTACTGGTTTGCGGAGGGCACAGCGCAATTTGAAAGTTATAGAATGGGATTTGATTATTGGGATACCCACAGAGACATGCTGCTAAGAACAGCGTTTTTGGAAAACAAGGTTTTGCCTTTGGAATTTATGGAAGACTTCAGCGAGCATGCATTGGAAGCGGAGCTTGGCCCATACACACAGGGTTTTGATTTGGTTCGCTACATTGCAGAGATTTACGGCGAAGATGCAATTCCACAGTTGTGGAAGGATATGGGAAAAATATCGAATTTAACTTTAAGCGGCGCGCTGAGCGACAGGTTTAAAATTACAGAAAAAGAGTTATATAAAAACTGGAGGGAAAACAGAAAAGCGCATTACGAAAAAATTCGCAGCTCGCTTGGAAAAATTGTTGCAGGAGAAAAAATAACAAAAGACGCTTTTTACCACGAATTTCTCTCCATTGCAAACGGCAAGCTTTACGGTCTCTCAAACTTTGGCGGAGATTTTTTTGACGGAGGCGTTTTTGAATTAAAGGATTCAACGCCTGAACCTTTCAAAAAATTCAAATTGAAAAAGCCGTATCTTTCGCAGGGGATGACTACAAATGGATTGATTTTGGCTTATGTAACATACCAAAACAGAGACAAAAAAGGCAGGCCGTATTTTGACATTGCCATAGCAGACACGCTTGGCAAAAATCGCATAATTACAAAATTTGCGGACGCGGTTTATCCTGATATTTCACCGGACGGCAAGCAGGTGGTTTTCGCAAGGCGAGAGTCAAACGGAACAAGATTTTATTTATCCGTGGTTGATATTGACGCAACGGCAGAGACAGGGCATGCCCTGTCTCAACGGGATATCGTAACCCCAACCGGCAACGAATTCAACATATACAATCCAAAATTTTCCCCGGACGGCAAACAAATAGCCTACAGTTATTTTGACGGCACAAAACGAAAAGTAAAAATAGTTGATGGCGCAGAATTCGCAGGTCGCGACCCGAACTGGTCTGCTGACGGCAAAGCGATTTATTTTTCAAACGATGAAACAGGAATATTCAACATATACAAAATGGATTTGCAAACAAATAAAATAGAACGCATAACAAATGTCCTGGGCGGCGCATTCGCGCCTGTGGCAGATTCAACCGGATTATATTACATAGGATACGACAGGGACGGATTTTCCATATATAAAGTGGAGAGTGGAGAGTGGAGAGTGGAGAGTGAACAAATAACTCTCAACTCTCAACTCTCAACTCTCAACTCTTCCGAAATCTCCTTCGCCAACGCCCAGCGCAATTACATCCCAATTCCCCGAATGCCTATTCTTGTTCCCATATTCGCCTTTGATGACCGGTCTGCGGATTTTGGCGCAGTCAACGTAGGAGAGGTAGTTCCCAAAATAGGAATTGCGTTTGGCCTCAGCGACCCGCTTGACAAGAATTTTTTTCAAATAGCTGCTTTGCAGGAAATAGGAAGGTTTGGCGAAGACAGCCAAAGCGATTTGTTCGCAAGCTTGGAGAACCGCAGCTTTCCGATTAACCTTAACATTGCTTTTATGCGAACCAACACCACGTCAAAAGACACCGTGCGCTACGAAGACCCTCGCAGCTATGACGATTCGCTTGCCATAAGCGAATATGCTGCTGAACTTTACAGCACGGCGTTTTCTGCGTCTTATTCAATTTTTAAAAAGGGAGATTCTCTCTCGGCATTCGCCTCTTATGACTGGCAAGCCTTTAATCTTTACCAAGACGGCTTTGCATGGGATTATCACAAAAGATGGCAGTTAGGCTTGATTGCAGGCTTCACAAAGCAAGATTCTCTGTTCTCATTGCAAGGTCTTTATTCTTTTTCCAATTCGGATTTGTTCAGACCGGGAACTTTCGCGGAGAGTTTTACCATCAGCGATGCCGGCGTGGTTAGCCCTGTTTACAGAAATTTCAATTTGCACGAATGGGCTTTTGCCGCGAATATTTCGTTTTGGGATATTTCGCTTTCGCTTTTTGGCGGCGGCATTTTAAAATGGAGCAGTTCGGATTCGGACACTTTGGATAATTTTTATCTGCATCCTCTTGTTATAGAAGGTTATCCGATTTTAAGAAACAGCGAGAGTTATTTTATGCAGGGAACCGGAACAATTTTAGCAGATGCTCGTTATAAATATTTCATTTACAAGGATTTCAGAAGAAGGTTTTGGCTTTTCACAACAAAGAACTTTTATTTCTCGCCTTTTGCGCAAATGGGCAGCGCATGGGAAAATCATCCGTTGCCGGAGCTTAAGCATAGGGAAAACTGGCTGCGGAGTTTTGGCATAGAATGGAGCTTGGAAAACCGCATATTTTATTCCGTACCGTTTAATCTTCGCTTTGGTGTAGCAAGAGGGCTGGATGCGCCAAAGGATACGAGGATTAAAGTTTGGATTGGGGCGATTTAAATTTACTATATTACACCCACCGTAGGAGCCTTTTTATGCTTTTTGAATATGAAAAAAAACTAAAACCCGGCAAAGTCTTGCCCTTTCTGCTAATTTTGGTTCAAGCGGCTTTTGCTCAAATGGATTTGAACGAACCTTCCATGCAAAGCTTGATGTCGGGATATTCGCAAAAAGGAGCGCAGCCTTCGATGAGCGAAATGTATTACATTCAGCAGAAAATTGAACAGGAAAGAATGAGCGGCAGAAACACGCACATTTTAAAAAAAGATTCATCCAATTTGTTTTTAGGAGTGGATTCGGCTCTGGGAAAACCTGTCTCTTCCAAAGATACCATTTCTTATGTCATGATAATAGATACAATAGACGTAGATAGCCTCCAATTTTACAACGATATTGAAGAGGTTAGAAAATTAACCTCGGACGGAAAAAAAAGGATTGTACTTCGCAAAAAAAGAGTGCCGAAAAAGATGGAAGAATTGCGACGCTATGAATCGGATTTTTTTAAAAACGCGAATCCATCCGTATTTTCAGGCACAACTTCCGGCGTTAGCGGCGATTATCCCCTAAAAGCCGGCGACGAGCTTGTGCTTACCATTTATGGCGCAGTTGAAAAGGAGGCTAGGCTTAGAATAAACAATCAGGGAAAAGTAAATGTTGAATCGGTTGGCCTGGTTTCGCTAAATGGCGCAACGCTTGCGACAGCAGAGGGGATTTTAAAGACAAAACTCTCCAAAGTTTATAGCGGAATAAGCAAAGGGCAAACATTCGTGAATTTGAGAGTGGAAACATTAAGCCCGGTGAAAGCATTTCTTTTGGGAGAAGTTGAAATGCCCGGCGCATACTTGTTCCACGGGAACGCAACGGTTTTTCAGGCTCTGTACATGGCAGGAGGGCCAAACAAGGAAGGTTCTGTGCGCTATGTTCAAGTCACGCGCCAAGACAGCTCTTTCAATATTGATTTATACGATTATTTGATGCACGGAAAAAATGCAAGCGGCTCAACTCTGCTTGACGGTGACATAGTGTTTTTGCCAAGGGCTAAAATTCTGGCAGAAGCAGACGGAGCGGTTGGCAGGCCGGCTATTTATGAACTGAAAGAAGGCGAGGGCGTCGCAGAGCTTATCTCTTTTGCCGGCGGCATAAATCCGGATGCCGCGGAACAAAGCATGGTGTTAAAGAGAATTTACCCAAATGGCAGAAAAGACTACGAAACAATTTTAAAACCGGGCGATTACATAAGTGGCAAAGAAACTCTGCTTTTAAAAAACGGCGACGCTTTGATGGTTTTCAAATCTGCAGAAGAAACCATGTTGAATGCGACTATTTTAGGCGCAATAAAATACCCCGGCACTTATCAGTTAAAAGACAATATGAAAGTTACGGAGCTGGTTGATATTTCCGGCGGCCTGCTTGAAGCCGGATATTCTGGAAGAGTGCACATACTAAGAATTATGCCAAAAGGCGGTTATCAGTTGTTTTCTCAAAATTTATATGATAAAAATGCCATTATTCTTGAACCGAGAGACACGCTTGTTGTGTACAGTTTAAAAAATATGTTCAGGCCGGATTCCGTAAGCATTGGCGGCGCAGTCTTAAAACCGGGATATTACCAGTATTACGAAGGAATGGACGCGAAAGACTTGATTCTTTTGGCAGGAGGTTATTTGGCACAGAGCGAAAAAAGCAACCTTTCCATAGGTCGCTTGGATAAAGAGAGCCGCAAAGTAGTTAAAAAAAACACACATACTGTTCCAGAAAATTATGACAATAACAGTGATCCTAAAATAAAATTAAAGCCTTGGGACCATGTTGAAATTCCATATAATTCAAATTTTTACAGGCCTGAACTTGTTGTTTTATCCGGAGCATTCAAAAATCCAGGTGTTTATACCCTCAACAAACCGGAAGAAACTTTGGAAAGCCTAATCAACAGAGCTGGCGGGTTTACCAGCGAGGCTTATGTGGAAGGAACTAAATTTTTCAGAAGAGCCATGCTTGCATACGATTCGTTAAAATTAGATACAACTTTGGGTCTTATAGGTGTTGACATTTCCAAATCCATGAAGAAAGACAGTCGCAATAATATTGGTCTTATGGATGGCGATAGCATTCATGTTCCGCCCAAATCCATATCTGTGAAAGTTAGCGGAGAAGTGGGAATGGCTACAAATGTGCTTTGGAAAAAAGGCGAAAAAGCAAAATGGTACATAAACCAAGCCGGTGGATTCAGGCTATCTGGCGATGAAGACAGAGTTATGATAAAATACGCAGACGGTTCTGTTTCCCTGGCTTCCAAAGCAGACAGAGATCCGGACCCGGGTTCTGAAATTTTTGTGCCTTTTAAAAAACCACCTGAAGAAGTTCAGTGGACACAAGTTGTAAGTGCTTTTGGGACTGTAGCTGTTGGACTGGGTTCATTAGCCGTTTTTTTAGCGCTTTTCTTTAAGTAAAACTATGAATAACAAATCCTTTATTAATTTTGCAATTGTCACTGTGATATTCGCAGTGTCTGTTTTGGCTTTGTTTCCAACCCAAGACATTGCGCATAAATCCGACCTGCCTATAGTCGGGCAGCTCAGCCCTCACTCCATTATTGCGCAAATATCATTTGAAGTTCCTAAAAACCCGCAGGAACTGGAAGAAGAAATGAAGAAAGCAAAAGAAAAAGTTCATCCTGTGTTTCAATACAATGAAGATATAACCAAAAAACTTTCCGAAAACTTTGAACTGCTTATGTCGCAAATTGAAACTTATAAAACCTTGCAAAAAGAGGTATTGGACACAACCGAATCAGACCAAAAGAAAATAAAAGCGGCAAGCGATTTAAGAAAATCTCTTGACTATAAAATATCCTCTACCGCGCTTAATTCTTTGCTTAAAAATGAAACGGCAAGAGACACGCTAAGGAGTATTTTTAATTCAATGCTTTCGCATGGCGTTTCAAATACTCTGATAGCCGAGCATAACAGAGATATTGCAGAATTTAAGGATTTTTACCAAACAGATGTTGTCAATTATATCTTGTATTCGAGGGGCGGAGTGAGGCTCATTAAAAACAACAAAGACACTCTTGTGGAAAGTTCTTCAATACGTCCAAAAGAACTGCTTATAACAGATGCAATAGACAAGCATAAAAGCAGCTACGAAATATATAGCGCATACAATGAAATCTTATATCTGTTTGTGTCTCCGAATATTTTGTATCTGGTTACGGAAACCGAAAATCAAAAAACAAAAGCTGCGTCTCATGTAAATACTGCGAAAGATAAAATTTACCGCGGTACGGAAATAATATCGCAAGGCACAAGGGTTACAAAAGAAACTTTGGAAAAACTGGAAGCTATGCAATCCGCTCTTCAAAAAGAGCAATCAAAATTTTTATATACGGCCTCTTACGGGCAATACATATTGCTTTTCATGCTTATTGTAACGCTTTGTTTTTATATGTGGAAATTTCGCCCGAACAATAATGTTCGCGTTTCGCAAATGTGGGCTGTTGCCATAATAGCAATCGCGCAAATGGTTTTATTCCGTTTTGTGCACGACTTCTGTTTAACATTTATTCATAACGAATATTTAAATACCGCTTGGGGTTATCCTTTTGCGTTTGCCCCGGTTTTGGCGGCGGTTCTCTTCTCATTTAGAACATCAATTGCCCTTACTGTTTGGAGTTCTGTGCTTTTTGGCATTTTTGCCGGCTACGATTTATCCTTTTGCATAGCCTCTTTTTTGGTTTCATTTGCCATGAGCTTTATTGTGTATCGCATAAGATACAGGGTTAGGTTTATACAGGCGTTGTGCGTTGGACTGTGCATATTTGTTATTTTGCTCGCCGGCATATTGCTTCTGAGAAACAATATGTCTTGGACTACTTATTGGCAAAACATATTGCTGGGAACGGCTAATTTGCTTTTGTGCATAACATTCATATCCGTGTTTTGCAATGTTTTTGAAAGAATTTTTCAAATAACAACAAATTTGAGACTGGCAGAGCTTTCGGATTTCAATCATCCATTGCTCAGGCATTTGTCTGAATATGCGCCTGGCAGTTTTCACCACAGCATTCAGGTTGGAAATTTGGGCGAGATAGCAGGCGAGCGCATTGGCGCAAATACTCTTTTAATCAGAGTAATGGCTCTTTACCATGACATAGGCAAAATCATGCGCCCGGAATATTTTACGGAAAATCAAAGATTTGATTTTAATCCTCATGATAATGTTTCGCCTTACGATTCGATAAAAATTTTAAGATCGCACATAGAAAAAGGGATTGAGTTTGCCGAGGAATACAATTTACCAGATCCGGTTACTGCAGGCATAAGGGAGCATCACGGCACCGGCGTGGCTTATTTCTTTTACAACAAGGCAAAGGAAATGTATCCAGACAAAAATGTGAAATTCGCTGATTTCTGTTATGTTGGGGATATACCTCAGAGCAAGGAAACTGCCGTTCTGATGCTTGCGGATTCCATAGAAGCCATCAGCCGTTCAATGCAAAATCCAACTCCTGAGCAGCTTTTGGACGCTATTCAAAAAATAATAGAAGACAGAATGTTTGACGGCCAGTTAAACGATTCCGGTCTTACAATCCACGATTTGAAGGAGCTGGGTATTGGATTTTTGCAATGCTTGGAAGGCAGCACGCATTCAAGAGTTCAGTATCCTAGCAATGTATTCCAAAGGAGACGTAGTGAACTTCTCCGATAAATACCAGGATGTTATAAAAGAAGCCAGAAGCCTTGTTCAGCCTGCGCTGGACCTCTCGGCTAAGATGATGCGGGAAGTCGCTGAAAATTCTCCGTCTGGGCTTAGAGAACGCATTACGCAAACCGTGGAAAGGCCAGGCAAAAGACTGCGCTCCATGCTGCTATTTCTCTTGGCAAAAAGCAATGGCGAAACAGAAGATTTAACACGAATGGCAAGGGCTGCGTCCAGCGTTGAAATGCTGCATCTGGCAAGCCTTGTGCACGACGACGTTATAGACAGAAGCGAGTTTCGCAGAGGGCAAAGCTCCATGCATTCGGCTTTTGGGAATAAAATAGCGGTTTTGGCAGGCGACTACATGCTTGCCCAATCGCTCATTTTTGTTCTTGAAGAAGAAGACCGCCGCATTCCGAAAAATCTGGCAAACGCCGCAAGTTCGCTTGTGGCCGGCGAAATTCTTGAAATTGACCACGCAGGGAACACAAATATTTCTTTTGAAGAATATATACAGGTAATAGAAGGCAAAACCGCTTCTTTGCTTGTATCTTGCGCAAAATGCGGAGCCATTTTAGCCGGCTATTCCCCGGAAATAGTTGAAGATTGCGGAAGGCTTGGCTTGCATTTTGGCATAGCTTTCCAGATAATAGATGATATTCTTGATTACGGCGTTGGAGCAGAAAGCTTGGGAAAGAAGAATTTCGAGGATTTGCAAAACGGCTTGATAACATTGCCTATGCTTCTTTATTTCCAGAAGAATTCAAAAGAGGAAATGGAGAATTTTATAAAAAATGCTTATGAGCCAAGCACGGCGAATTTAATAGTTGAAAAGCTGGAAATGGCAAATTGCTTTGAAGACGCAAAAAACATAGCGTATTCCCATTTGCAAAAAGCCACGGAAGTTTTGGAAAAATTGCCATCAAATCACATCAATACATTGCTCAAAGACTTTTTTGAAGCAATGACAGAAAGGAGGAACTGAAGTGAAGCATCTCTTAAAATTCGGCATAGCACTTGCATTTTTGCTTGCCGGCTGCTCAGACGGAACAGGAGACGAACCCAATCAATTTGACGGAGAAACTATTGTTTGCTTCGGAAATAGCTTAACAGAGGGCTATGGAGGAAACGGCAAGTCATATCCGTATTATCTAGCTCAAAAAATTAACGCTGAGGTTGTAAATTTGGGTGTGACAGGGATTACGGCGGAAGAAGCTGTTGTGGAAGTTAAAAAGCACAGGGTAGATTTTGAATCTGCGACGATTATAATCATTGAACTGGGCGCAAATGATTTGATTGACAGGGTATTCGGGGATATTGACTCTAACTTTGTTGAGGAGGTAGTTGAAAAAAGCTTTGAAGATATTTTGGATTACATAAAAAGCCTGAATACAAATCCGAAGATCTATCTGGCAAAGTTTTACAACGATGAGGTTGCAAAGAGCTTGTTTTCCTTGCTTAAACTTATGGGCTATGGATTTGTCCACGACGAATACGAAAAGATGTTCGACCGTTTGAAAAAGAAATACGGAGTTGCTATTATTGAGGATATTTGGGCCGGAATTTGGGGAAAGTACAATTTAATGTATGATGAAGATGAAAATGGAAGACTTGACATGGAAGACATTCATCCCAATGCGGACGGGTATAAAATAATGGCGGATAATTATCTCAAAGCATTGAGAAAATGATTGAATTTCCGCATAGATTTTACAACGATGATGAATTCCCGTTTTTATGGCATTATATGCCTGTGCGGGATGGACAGCCGCAATTCGTATTGGAAATAGGCTCGGGCAAAGGCGCGTTTTTAATTCAATATGCGCAAAAGTTTCCGCAAAATTTTATTCTTGGCGCAGAATGGGATTTATGCTGCGCACGTTCCACAGTGAAAAAACTGCAAAAACTGGGCCTTAAAAATGCATCCGTGATGCGCGGCGACTTATTCTATTTTCTAAGAGATTTAATCCCAAGCAATATAATAGACGAAGTTCATATGTACTTTCCAGACCCCTGGCCCAAACGCCGCCATCAAAAGAACCGCCTGATTTTGCGGGAAGGTTTTTTGGAGCAAATTCGCAGAGTTCTGAAACCGGGCCAAAGAAATTTTTATTGGGCAACCGACCACGAAGAGTACAATTCCTTGGCTTTGGAAGCTTTTCGCAATTTTCCCCAAGCAAAGATTCTGGAAGAAAACACTGCGCCTCCAACCTACGGCATAGAAACCGGTTTTGAAAAGAAATACAAAAAAGAAGGAAGAAAGATTTACAGGAGCGTTATTGAGTTGAGAGTGGAGAGTTGAGAATTGAGAGTTTTTATGTCCGAATTTTTATACAAAAATCGAGGGATAATTACTGCTTTTTTGGGTGTTTTGTTGCTGGTTTTTCCGCCAAGTCCATTTGAGTGCATTGGAATTCCATTTTTGATAGCGGCGGTTTTTCTTAGAATATGGGCAAGGATGCATATTGGCGAGCATTCAAGAGGCAGCGAACTGGCCTGTCCCGAAATTGTGAAAACCGGTCCTTATAAATACATCAATCATCCGCTATACCTCTCAAACTTTATGGCAGGAGGAGCACTGGCTCTTTTCCACACAGGATTTTCCAAAGAAACGCTAGCCTTTTGCGCAATTTACGCCATTTTCCTGACCTACTTGGCAAAAAAAGAAAACACCTTTTTAAAATCATGTCCCATGTCCCATGTCCCGTGTCCCAAGCCATCATTTATAAAAGACTACCCAACATGGCTCTGGCAAATAGCAATGCTAATCCTAATCGTTTTGCGAAAACACCACGGTTAATCCGCAAACATCGTTTTCTTTCTCAAAAAGGGTCCAAAAATCCGGTTGCCAGCCGTAAACATCCTGCGTCAAGGCTTCGCCGAAAATTATTTCCGCGTTTTCGCATTCCTTCCAGTCAAAATTTTTCGGAGCCTCGTAGTAACGAAGCATGCCCTTCGCTGCCGTCAATTCAGGAAATTCATCCAATAAATTATACACACATTCCTTAAATGTACCTGCGCTCGTTTTGAGTACTTCAATTTTTTTGCTTTTCAAAAGCTGCGCCAAATCATAAATTCCCGTTTCTATTAATGCGCCGTCGGAGTAAAATTGCAGGATGGCCTCGTAAACAGGGCGGTTTTCCGCAAGCTCCGGGCGAGTTTTCGCAAGCAAGTCCTGCGCTTGCGAAATTTTGTCAGAATACAAACATCCCCCGTATTCCAAATTCCCCCATGCCTTGCCAAACAGCGTCGCTCAATTTAGACACATCGTTCAAATCCGTTGCCACCCGATTGAAATGAAGCAAACGATAGCGAATTGCGCCTTCTATCGCAATATTTTCCGTGAAAAAATACTCTGCGGAAACCACTGCGTGGGGGCCATTGCCGGTGAAATTGGCATAATTCCATTTTTCCTCTTCGCTAACCGAAGCTTTTGGAAAGCGCATCGAAGAAAATTCATAGCCTATCCCCGTGCCTATCCTGAAAGGCTCCGGCCAGAAAAAATGATATTGATATTCAAGACCCAGCCGTAAATACCGTGCATCGCCATTTTGCTCCCTGTGTTCATATTCCGGAAATCCAAGCCCAAAATTGAAGGCTATGGAAGAAGCGTTCGCAAGGGCGCGCGCGTCAAAGGCATAAACTATGAAAAACGGAATTTCCGGGAAAATGACCTGTTCCGGATGCTCGGATTTTTCGCCTGATTTAATCCCGGAAATCCCATCCAAATCGCCTCTTGTTATGGCTATGTCAATGCCTGCGGCAAAAGCGTATTTTTTAATCCATTCTTCGGTTGCGAACGTGGGAAAGGCAAGCAATGAAAGCAAAAGGGCGGCCACAAAGGCCGCCCTTGCAACGGAATTATTCATCACCTTCTGGCGTTGCTTCGGCTTTTTTTGCGGCTTCATCTGCAGCTACTTTGTCCGCAATTTCTTTCAATTGTGCGTCTTTATCTGCTTTAGCTACCGCTGCGCGCTCCGCAACGCTCTTTTTTACCTCTGCCAGAACATCGTATCTGGAGGGTTTCTTTTTGGCGTCCGTTGCTTCCGTCTCCTTTTTATCTGCTTCTTTTTCGGTTTTTGTGGTATTATTAGCCATGTTCATGCGCACAATTTGGTCGGTTATGTTCACCCGTGTGGCTGGGCCGAATTTTGACGCCGAACTGCTGCCGGAGCTTTCTCCGGATTCTTTCGCTGCTTCGTCTTGCTTTTTCTGCACTGCCGCGCGAATTTGCGGCGTTATAGCCTTGTTGTCGTAGAATTGATACATCAAATCTGCGCTGATTGGTGAACCGCCGCCGCTTATGCCTGGTAAGCTAATAGCCATAAAATACCTCCTTTGACTATATCGGCATAAATTTAGAAAACTTTAGCAAATGCTGATTAAGTTTCTATATTTCTCCCATGTTTTCACAATATTTATCACAGTCTGCCCACAAAGGCACCGTTAAAGATTTAATGACACCAGGTCTTGCCGCTGAATTTATTCAGCCCTGGTACACGCCGCTCCCAACAACGCCTTCAACCACAGGCATGGCAGTTGGCGGAATTGGCAACGCTTTTACCGTAACACCGGCAGGCACAACGCCTGTTATGCATTTTTTGCCCGGAATTCAGGTTCGTGGCGAAAAAAACGGCGATTTAAAACTAAATGATTTTTATTTCAGCGAGTCCGTTCAAGGCTCGCCGCTGATGGTTGAAAACGTTCCGCAAGTTTACGAATTGCTTTCGTTCTTTCCGCTGGTGAACATAAAAGGCGAAGCCCTTGTGCCGCAAGGTCTTGGCGAAAGCGAAATAGCCGTTTTGCTGGACAGCGCAACAAAAAAAGGCGATTTATACGCCGCAAATGAAGAAAGCCTGGAACGCTGGCGCATTGAATGGAGCCGCCGCACAGAGGCAATGCTCGCAAGCAATAACAGAAGCCCTCGCTTTCAAAAGCTTTGGCTGATTGACTTTTTTGACGGGCTTTTGGGCGAAACTCCGGAAAGGCAAGGCTCGCTAACAGCAGCTTGGGGCGAGGAACAGGAAATTCTCGGGCAACCTGGCTATGACCCTGAACTCATGGAATACAGTGCTTTGTATCCGGTTTCTGCTACGGAATACGTTTCCAAAAAAACTACGAAAATTCGCAAAATCCAGTTTTCTCCAGTGATGCCCGGCAATGAAAGAATGAGCAGCTTGCCGGTGAACGCAACTGTTTTTGAGCTGCAAAACGCCACGAATAAAACGAGGGAAATTACCATAGTTCAAATGCAGGACAATATTTGCGGATACAACGCTTTGAAAGACCGGCACGGAGTTCAAGACTCTTCTTTTGTTTTGCAGCCAAACGCAAGGTTTCCGCAAGCGGCAAACTATGGAATGGTACAGTCAGATGGCCGCCATACAATAGGCGTGGAATTTTACACGAAAAAGTTTTTGTCGGAATCGGACTGCGCAGGCAGAATGGCAATTGCCGCCACTTGGAACCCAGGCGTGATTGCTCAGGCTAGCACAAAGCCCATGTTCTACAAGCAGGATGAAGAGTCTGTGTTGCGGGGAGCTTTGCTTTCCGGCAGAGTTGGCAAAAACTGGGTGAAGAACGTTTACAGCGGCAGGGAAGTTATGGCGGGCGCATTGTGCGTGACCATTGAGCTTCCGCCAAACACAAGCGCAAGAGTGCAGTTCTCGCTTGCCCTTGATTTTCCGTTGATAAGAATGAACGGGCTTACCAGCGTAAAAAAATACACTGAATTTTACCCGGATCCTGATCGCCGCATAAGGCCGATGCTTTCCGAGTTCATAGAGGCAAGCCCTCGTTTTGAGTCTGCGATTCCTTCAAATTACAACCGCCTTGTCCCTGAGCATGCGAGCAAAAATTTCAAGACTTTGGCTATAAATACTTTGAGCTTTTTGGCAGAGGCAACGGTTTGGGACAAAGAAGACAGGTTCCTTGTTCGTGAGTGCGCAGATTATCCGTTCTTCAACAGCCTGGATGTTTATTTCTACGGTTCCTTTAGCCTTTTGGCCCTTTTGCCGCGCCTTGACGGTTGCGTTATGCGCAACTTTGCGGATGCGGTTTTGGCGGTTAATCCGCAAATTCGCCGCCATCATTCTTATGTGAATTTGCCTTATGCGGATTTGCCCTCTGCAAAGTTGGAAGGCCCCAGAGGAGTGATGGGAGCGGTTATACACGATTTGGGCAGTCCATTTGACGCAGCCCCCGATGCTTATGACTGGCACAATGTAAAGGAGTGGAAAGACCTTGCGCCGAAATTTGTGCTGATGGTAATAAGGCATTATCAGATGACCGGAGATATTTCCGTGCTAAATTATTGCAGAGACGCAGTTTATGCGTCAATGGAATATTTGGAAAAACTGGTTGAGCCGGGGCAGGTGTTTCCGCTCACTCACGGAACCGATGATACTTTTGATAATTTGGCTAGCCACGGGATTTCCGTTTATTGCGGTTCTTTGTGGATTGCGGGTTTGCGTGGAGCGGCGAAAATTGCCGAGACTCTTGGCGATTATGACAGAGCTTCTCATTGGAACGGTTGGGCAAATGATGCTCAAAGGGTTTTCCACGAGGTTTTGTGGAATGAAAAGGAAGGCTATTTTCTTTTCTTTGTTTGCAACGAAAAGGGAGTGAACGACGATGTTTTCGCTGACGCACTGCTCGCAGACACTTATTTGCGCTTGCTGAATCTGGAGCCAATTATGGATTTGAAGAGGGCGAAACGCGCGCTCTCAAAAATTTACAACACCAATTACAAAAAGAACAGTCCGTTGATAGGCGCGGCGAATTTGGTGCACAAAGACGGTTTGCCTCTTGAGGAATTCAATTTTCAGGCGCACGATGTTTGGATTGGCGTTCAATACAGCCTTGCAACTGCTATGTATATGCATGGAATGAAAAAGGAAGCCGATGATTTACTTGAAGCGTGTTTCCGCAATCTTTACAAAGAGGCTCGCATTCCTTTTGCCGCGCCGGAAGGTTTCAACGGCAGTTGCAGGCTGCACGTTGGCAAAGCGGTAACCAAATCGCTTTTGAGCGATTTGAAAAAGAGCGGCGCATTGCTCGATGATTGCAGAATTTCCCCGGATTTGCCTAGGAATTTGAGCAAATTTGAAAAAGAGTTCAAGAGCATTTGCGCAAAGCACAAGATTAAGCCTGTGGATCTTTTTGCGTTGTTGCACAGCACAGCGCTTAAATATACGGCAGGCAAGTATTTTAGGCCAGGAATGGTGTTTGCGACAGCAAGGGTAATATAGCTACCTATGGCTAAACCATAATACTGTATTTTTGCCTGCAAACTCCCAAAACAATTTCTTCTCCTCATCCGATGGCAAATGAGCAGCGGGTTCGTCCGCAATCACAAGCTCTGCGTTATATAGCAAAGCTCGTGCGATGGAAAGCCTTTGCCGCTCGCCGCCGCTAAGCCCAAAGCCTTTTTCCCCAATCCACAAATCCAAAGAAAAACCTCCTAGCCCGGTTCTTCGCAAAACGCTTTGCATTTCCTCTTCCGTTGCGCTTGGCACGGCAAACAGCAGATTATCTCTTATAGTTCCCGTAAACAAAAACGTTTCCTGCTCAATAAGCACAAAACTGTCCGTTCTCTCCGCCGCAATGGAATTAGCAAGCAAAGTTTTTCCCGCCCCAGAAGGAGCTCTCAAAATCAAAGCATCGCCTTTTTCAACATTAATATATTCCTGTTGGAAACATACCGTAGAGACGCAATGCATTGCGTCTCTACTATTATTGAAAATTCTTTCTTTAGCGTTCAAAGACAATGCGCTTTGCAAAGCGACAGACGGCAATTCCTGCAAAAGCTCAAATGACGCAAGCGTTCCGAGCAAAATGCCAATCCATACCGGGAAAGAATAACTTCCTGGGCCTATTAAAAACAATCCTGAGAGGCAAAGAAACGGCGAAGCCACTGCGAACATCTCCGCCAAATTATATATTGAATAAACCTTTTTTCTTTTTTCTTCTTCTGCTAATCCCAATTTTTGCCAAGTATCACCTATTTTTCCAAATATTCCCCAAGATTTTTTCTCTGCCATTCCCTGCGCTACGGAAAAAGAGAATTCGCCAAGTTCCTCACACGAAGCTCCCCATTCCTTAACTTTTTTCCTTATCGAAAAAAATGCCTCAATGCAAATTCCAATGAGCAAAGAAGACACAGCGACAAAGCATAAAGCGTATTGCAAATTCAAATACGAAAGAATGCAAATGATCACAACCAAGGAAGCAGCGCACGCAAACAAGGGAACGCCTGCCTTTGGCAGCCAGGATTTGTATTCATCTGCATCAACGGAAAATTTTTGCAACCGCAGAGATGGATAATTATCTGTCTCTACCTTTGCGAAAAATTTTTTATACAAGTGCAAACGATATTCTTTCAATTCCCTGAACGCAAGCGCATGCGAAGACAATCGTTCCGCATAACGAAACGCACCCCTTGAAATGCCAAAAAAACGCACACCTACGATGCCCAATGACAATGCGGCCAATTCCGGCCGGTCCGCAGACAACGCAATCAAATAACCCGCAATCGCCATAAGCGCAGTGCTGGAAAACCAGCAGAAAAAGGAGAGGATAATTGCAATCATTTATTCAGTTCCTTTCTGATTTCCTTCCAGTATGGGAAGTGTTTTGCTATCACAGCGTAAAATTTCGCGGAATGGTTTGCCACCAGCAAATGAGCCAGTTCGTGAGCTACAACGTATTCTATGCAGCGCATAGGTTTTTTAATCAAGTTTGTGCTGAATGTTATTTCGCCGGTTTTTATTTTGCAATTTCCCCACTGGCTTTTCATTTTGCGAAGTTTCCATTTTTTTGCCTGGACTCCAAGCCTGAACTCCCATTCCGGAAGCAGATTTGAAATTATTTTTTTTAGTTCTTCTATTTCATTTTTTGATATTTCCGCAACTGGTGGTTTTGCTTTCATTTGCTCCAAAGTTTTCTTTAGCCACTGAATTTTGCTGCCAGCAAATTCAACGGCGTCTTTTTCGCTTGCGTAAAACGGAATAGTCAAATGCGCCCGCAAATCCTTTTGCGAAACGTAAAGCCGCAAATTGCGCACCCTTTTGCGTTCAAGTTCTATTGGAATATCGTTTATCAGCAAGACCTTAGCCACCCCACCGCCTCTTCAAGCCTTGCAAATTTTTTTGTTTCAACGCCTTTCACCGCTGGAATTTTCGCGTTTGCCGGCACAACTATTT